>PKDJ01000294.1 GCA_002862545.1 Pseudomonadota bacterium | reverse complement strand
AGGCGACCGTGCTTCACGCGAGCGACGACGTTGCCGCGCCACACGGGCATCCCTTGGACCGGCGCATCGAACTCGAGGTACCAGGCGTCGCTGCGCTCCACGTAGGCCGCGGTGCGCGGAATCAGCGAGCCGCGCTCATGGCCTAGCAGCTCTGCGTGGCGGTCGAGCCAGTGGCTGACGGCTCTCTCCACCTCGTGTGGCGCCGTGATCGGTCCGAGATCGACGCCAGGGCCCCAGAGCCGCAGTGGTGTGCCGGTGACCTCGTCGAAGCGTGCGTTCCAGCCCTCGCCCTCTGCGGCCACGAAGGCCCGCCAGGCATCCGAGCGCTTGAGCTCGCCCTGGCGCTCCGGCGTGACGTGGTGGATGCGCTGGGGCTCGATCCCGGTGTGGACGTGGTCCTGGGGTGCGAATGCACTCGCGGGTCCGGAGAGCAGAGCGATGAGCGGAAGGAGTGCGGGAGCCATGACTAGACCTCAAGCGTCTGCATGAGGGTGTCCCGAGTTGGCTCGACTTCCAACCCTCGTGACAGGGCCCTTACACGAAAACACATTCGCTTGACGGGCTGGCGTCCGACGTGGCGTCACGGAAGGGCGTCGCGCGTGGATGCACGATTTGCGCCGATCAGCGACGCCACGACCCGAGGTACCGATCGATCTCTTCGCGCTCACGGAGTCCGAGCGACCAGTCGACTGCACGACTCGACACGAAGACACCGTGGAAGCTGTAGACGGCTCGCACGTCGACGTTGGTGTCACCCGTGAGCCGACAGCGGGCCTCGGGATCTTCGGCCGTGAGCTCTCGTCGACTGCGGGCGATGGCTGTCATGCACTGGTCGCACACGGCGGCGTCGTTGCCGACGACGAGGTGGTGGACCTCACCCCCCCGACGACCACAGGTGCTGCAGACGCGATCGGGCTCGTCGGTGACGATTCGAGGTGCGCCGTCGGCGCGTGGTGGAATCGCGGCACGCTGGAGGGCATCGACGAGGTGTGCTGCCCCGCGGCTTCTGGCGAGTCGGCGGAGCGTCGATGCGGCATCTTCGTCGCCGAGGATCACGAGTCCCGCACGAGCGGCGAACGCGAGGTCGGCGTCGGCCTCGGCTGCCCAGCGCACGAGGAGGGTGCGGGTGCCGTCGGTGTCGTGTGCGGCGGCAGCGATGAGCAGGAGAGCCTGCCACGCTCGGGCCTCCCGTCGCTCATCGTCGACGTGCCCTCGATGGGTGCCCACGTCGCGAGCAGGACCGTGACGGTCGACGGCGGCGCGTCGCAGGTCGTCGTCGCCGATCTGCAGTCCGCCGACGAGGCTACGAGGCTCCAGGCGGTGGGAGAGGGCAAGCACCTCATGGGCCATCGATGCGCCGTACATGCGGCCTGGGCTCTCGAGGCCCCGGGCCAGAGCATCGGCACGCCGCGCAGACACGTGGTCGATGGCTGCATTCCACAGGAGCAGGCGCACGCCCTCGTCGGTCGTCAGCTCCATGGCGTCGAGGATGTCCGTCTCGAGGGCCTCGTCGAGCTCTGCGAGGCCTGCGAGCGTACTCTCGATGCGTGCCCGCGTCGCGGCGCGAGGCCCCTTGTCGTGCGCAGCGCCGCCAGGAGCTGCTCCAGCCGTACGAGGAAGGCGGTCGAACACCCCGACCTCGGCCCGAAGCGCGCTGACGAGCCAGCGCTTGTCACGCGCCCTGGAGCGAATGGTGACGAGCTCGCGGAAGGCTGCGAGATGATCTGGGGCATCCTGCAGGACCTCGCGGAAGCCCTTCGAGGCGTCGTCGACGCGACCCTCTTCGAGGAGCGCGGTGGCCAAGACGAAGCGGGCTTGGAGGTCGCCAGGATCGAGAGCGAGTGCGCGATTGCAGGCTTCCCGGGCCTTCACGACCTCACCGAGCTGGAGGCTGGCCATGGCCACGCGGGTCCAGACACGAGCGCTCTCGCCGGCCGCGCGGATGTGCTGACGCAGGTAGAGCACGGCGTTCTCGTGGCGGCCCATCTGGTAGGCCACCAGTCCCAGGTAGTACTGGGCCCGCGCACGATGCTGGGGATCTTCCCGGAGAGTGCGGAAGAGCTTGTCCGCATCGGAGAATCGGCCGCCGTGTAGACAGGTGATGCCGAGGACGTAGATCAGGTTCGCCTTGAAGGCGCCGGTCGCGCCGAGCTGCAGCGAGCGGACGAGGTGGTACTGCGCACGCTCGAGCAGACGAGCGGGTCCGCCAAGGGACTGGTGCCGGTCCCAGAGGAGCTCGCCGAGGATGCCGTGCGGCTCCCAGCTGTCGCTGCCCAAGCGACAGGCGATCTCCAGCTCTCGCACGGCCTGGTGTGCCTCGCCGAGATGCCGGTGCAGTGCCCCGAGAGCGAGATGCACAGCCCCACTCTCCGGATCGAGCCGCAGGGCCTCATCGAGGTACCGTGCGGCGGGCTCGGTGCGTCCGAGGCCGACGAGAGCTGCTCCGGCGACGGTGAGCGCGCCCTGGCTGCTCGGGTCGTTCTGGATGACGCGACGTGCTTGGGTGAGGGCGCGGTTGAACCACACCTCGCCCCCGTCATGGAACCACGCCTTCGAGAGGGCAGCCGTAGCCAGCTGAAGCCGCGAAGAGACGTCGTCGGGGACGCTCTCCAGTCGGCTCTCGAGGCGGCTGAGCTGCCAGTCTAGCTTGTCGTGAGGGTACATCGGCACGCCGCACCATATCGCACCGACAGGTGTGTGCACCCGGTCAGACCGCACCTCGTGATACGCGGGGCCGCCGGCCGCAGGGGACCCGATGGATGAGCTAGCGTTGGCGATGCGTCGGGAGCGGGCGGTTAGCGCCCTTCTTCCACTGTTCTTCGTTTCTGGTGCGACGGCGCTCGTCTACCAGACGCTGTGGAACCGACAGCTCCACCTGGTCTTCGGAACATCGACGTTCGCCATTGCCACCGTGCTGGCCGCGTTCATGCTCGGGCTCGCCATTGGTGGATTCCTGCTCGGCCGGGTGGCCGATCAGCTGCAGCGTCCCTTGGCGACCTATGGCGTGCTCGAGGTCGGCATCGGTCTGTACGCGCTGGTGTTTCCGACCCTGCTCGACCTCGTCTCACCGATCTACCTCGAGGTCTGGCGGACGGTGGAGCCGGGGCCGCTGGCGTTCGGTCTGATCCAGTTCGTTCTCGTGGGGGTACTGCTGATTGCCCCCACCGCCATGATGGGCGGGACACTTCCGCTGCTCGCTCGCTTTGCGACCGAGCGGCTGGGTGCGGCGGGAGATCGCGTCGGCACCCTCTACGCCGTGAATACCTTCGGCGCGGTCTTCGGTACGTGGCTCGCAGGCTTCATCCTTCTTCCCGCGTGGGGACTGTGGGTCACGACACTGCTGGCCTCGGTCGCAAACCTCCTCCTTGGAGGCGCGGCGATCGCTCTTGACGTGTGGGCACGCTCCGTCGAGCAGTCGAAGGTGGCCCCCGAGGAGATCGAGGGGGTCGAGCTGCATCCGCTGCTGTTGCCTGTGAGCACCGCGATGTTCCTGGTGGGCTTCGCATCGCTCGTCTACGAGGTGGCGTGGACCCGGCTGATGGGCCTCATGATCGGCGCGTCGGTCTATGCCTTCTCTGTGATGCTGCTGGCCTTTCTTATCGGCATTGCCCTGGGCGGGAAGCTCGGAGGGTCGCTAGCGGATCAACTCCTCGAGAGGCATGGGCAGGCCGGTGTGCTGCGAGCCCTCGCCGCCATCGAGGTCGGGGTGGCCGTTCTTTCCTACGCCCTGATGTACATCTTCCCGGAGCTGCCCTTCTGGTACGTGTGGCTCTTCGACTGGATCGGTGCCGGCGAGACTCCCGAGCGAATGTGGGCGGTGTCTCTGCTCCTCTCGGGTGCAGTGATGGCCCCTCCGGCCGTGCTCATGGGGATTGCCTTTCCGGTCGCGGTGCGTGCGGTCGTCGGCGTCGACGGAAAGCTCGGTGGGCCGGTGGGGACGGTGTACGGCGCGAACACACTCGGTGGCGTGCTCGGTGCCTTCCTCGCGGGCTTCGTGTTGCTCCCATGGCTCTACGTGCAGGGGACGATCTTCGTGGCGGCAGCCGCCAACCTCGCTGCCGCCGCGCTCTGCCTGGTTTGGAGTGGGCGTCAGACCGGTGAGCGCTGGGCTCTGGCGAGTCCCGTGGCCCTGTTGTTCGTCGGTCTCGCGTTCATCGCGCAGCGCCCGCCATGGGATCCCATGCTGATGACGGCCGGCATGTACCACTACGTGTCGCACTTCGAGGACCACTCCCGGGAGGGCATCGAGAAGTACGCAGTGGGCAAGTACTCTCTCGTGTTCTACGAGGAAGGTCTGTCATCCGTCGTGACCGTGGCTGAGAACATCGACTCGGGCAACATGTGGCTGGCGAACAACGGCAAGGTCGACGCCAGCACGACCACCGACATGCCGACGCAGGTCCTCTGCTCCCTGCTGCCCATGCAGTTTGCCGATGATGCCGAGGATGTTCTGGTCATCGGCCTCGCCAGTGGGATTACGGCTGGCGCGCTCACACTCCATCCGGATGTCGAGCGACTCGACATCGTTGAGCTCGAGCCCGCCATCGAGCGCGCTGCCGAGTACTTCGGCGAGTACAACCACGATGTGCTTCACGATCCTCGAGTCCGCATGATCGGCAACGACGGTCGGAATCACCTGCTCCTGACGCCAGAGCAGTCCTACGACGTGATCGTCAGCGAGCCCTCCAATCCCTGGATCTCGGGGGTGTCGAACCTCTTCACCCGCGAGTTCTGGGAGATGGGCAAGCGTCGGCTGAAGCCCGGCGGCGTGTGGTCCCAGTGGGTTCAGATGTACGGCATGGACGATGCCGACCTGAAGTCGCTGCTCGCGACCTTCGCCGAGGTGTACCCCCACATGATCGTGTACGCGACGATCGAAGACGCGGACCTCGTGCTCGTGGGCTCGGACAGTCCACTGGAGCCAAGCCCGGCCGCAGCGGCGCGGCTGCTCCAGCATCCGCGGGTGGCCGAGGAGCTGGCCGTCGTCGACATCACCGAACCCATGGACCTCGTGGCGCTCTTCCAGATGGACCGGGACAGCGTGCTGGATCTGTCCGAGAGGGCACCGCTGAACACCGACGACAACATGCTCATCGAGTACTCGGCGCCGCTGCATCTGCATGTCGACACGTCTCACGACAACTTCAGGTTGTTGCTTCACCACGCTGGGATTCCGTTCTACGCTCTGCCCTCCGATCCCCTCGTCCTCGCCGACCTCGCGCGGACCTACCAGGACCGTGAGGATCCGGTCCGCTCGGTGCGAACCATGGCTGAGGCCGTGAGGCTGCTGCCCGAGGGCGACGCCCTGCGCGAGGAGCTGCTGTCGGAGGCCGAGCGGTGGCAGGCAGAGCTCATGGCTGATGATGAGGTCGCCGATGATGACGGCGCCGAGCGCACTGACGACGCAGCAGGCGCGGAGACAGATCCTGTGGACGAGCAGGCTGTCCCGGACGACGCCGCCGGTGCGGGTGAGCCGAGCGCAGAGGACGACGAGGACTAGCCCACCAGGCTGTCGTGCACGGTGCGGGTCGCTGCGTCGAGGTCTTCGGGGGAGACCTCCCACCAGGCCACGTCTCCCTCGTGACCGTGAAGGAGCACGCGCAGCTGCGACTGCGCGAGAGCCTCCGAGGCTGCGCAGACGAGCGCTGTTGCTTCCCCGAGGCCCGAACCGACGGCGGTGACCACCGCGCTCGGAGCGCCGGGGGCCTCACCGTGGGCATTCCGCGTGTCGAGCCAGACATGGCTTCCGACACGGCGTCGAAGGCGCAGGCCAGTACCCTGAAGGGAGGGGAGGGGAGCATCGGCGGAGGGGAGTTCGACCCGGCAGAGGCCACTGTCCCCCGTCACTGCTGCAGCGCCTTGTCGGGCCTGCTTCGTGGTGCGGAGTCGAGTTCCTGAGCCAGGGCCGAAGGTGGAGGAGGCCTGGATGGCGACGCCGTTGTCTCGCGCGTAGCGGACGGCGTCCTCGAAGAGGACCTTGGCCCCTCCGCGCGACAGGGCAAGTGCTTCGTCGAGAGAGAGGCTGTCCCGGCGAACGGCGGCCGGTACGACCCGGGGGTCCGCGGACCAGACGCCGTCCACGTCACTGCAGATCTCGCAGAACTCGGCGCCGAGTGCGGCTGCGAGTACGACTGCGGTCGTGTCCGAGCCGCCGCGCCCGAGCGTGGTGACCTCACGGGCTCGGGAGACCCCCTGAAAGCCGGCGATGATCACGACCTCGCCCTGCTCGAGGTGATTCTGGACGCGCGCCGGGCGGACCTCGACGACTCGGGCGTCTGCGTGAGACTCGTCGGTGATGATGCCCGACTGACTGCCCGTCAGGGACACCGCAGCGATGTCACGATCGCGCAGGGCAATCGCGAGCAGGGCCATCGTCACGCGCTCACCCACCGAGAGGAGCATGTCGAGCTCACGTCGAGCGGGGGACTCCGCGATGGCCAGTGCGAGACTCAGGAGCTCGTTCGTGGTGTTGCCCATCGCCGAGACCACGACCGCGAGTCGCGTGCCGTCGGCGACGGTCTCGGCGATGCGGTCGGCCACACGGTGGATCTTTGCGATGGTCGAGACCGAAGAGCCACCGTATTTCTGGACGAGGACGCGCATGGTTGACGCGTTATCAGCTTTGAGTCGGCCCTGGGACAAATGTGATTCGGCACTTTCTCAACCCTCCGAACTGGTTCACCGCAGCCAGCATCTTCTGCAGCGTGTACGCGCTGACGCTGCTCGTGGGAGTCGGTGAGCTGACACCCGCCGTGCTGGCGCAGGCAGCGACGCTCATTGTGTTCGGTGGCATCTTCGACATGATGGACGGGCGCGTCGCGCGCCTGACGAACCGCTTCTCGGAGTTTGGCGTACAGCTCGACAGCATCGCCGACATGGTGGGCTTCGGTGTCGCTCCCGCCGTGTTGGTCTATGCCTGGTCTCTCCACGAGCTCGGCGGTCTCGGAGTGGCGGTCGCCGTCTGGTACGCGATCTGTGCCGCGTTCCGACTGGCACGGTTCAACGTCAACGCGGTGGAGCATACCTGGGAGTTTGCTGGCCACAGCCAGGGGCTGACCTCCACGATGGCTGGAGGCACGCTCGTCACCCTGGTCTGGGTCTGCAACGACTACCTGATCGACGTCTCGATTCCGCCGCTCATGGTGGCCATGCTCACCGGCTGGGTGGCCTTCCTGATGATCAGCTCGATCCCGTTCAGGAACTTCAAAGATCTGCGCCACAACCGTGTCGCGCGGCGCTTGTTCGCGGTGTTCCTCGCGAGCTGCATCGGGGGGGCCGTGGTCCTGCATCCATCGATGTGGTTCGGCATCGGCGGAGGGCTCTACCTCGTGGCCGGCTTCGTCGATGGTCTGGTGGTTGCCGTTCATCACCGACGCCTCGGGCGCGCGCTGCTGCTCGATGAAGAGGACGACGGTGGCCTCTTCGATGACGAAGACGACGTCGAGCCTGCCCACAGGAGCTAGAGTCGCGGTCGGCCTCGGCTCAGCGAACGCTGAAGTCGTCTAGGAAGATCTGGTTCTCTCCCACACCATCGCCCTCGAAGCCTGTGGTGTCGACGAGTCGCAGCGCCACGAGCTTGCTCGGGTCGAGCCGGTCGCCGGTTCCGTCGGTCGCGACCATGCGGTCCAGCGTGATGGTGATGGACATGGTGTCGTCCGTCGGCACTGCCATTCCGGCACCACCCCACGTGTACGTGCGCCCCGCCTCATCTCGAGCGAACACTCGGATCCAGGCCTCGACCGGGAATGCGCTGATGGTGAAGGCCAGCTCTGCAGGCGCGGGATCAGGCCTGGAGAAGCTCATCACGAGCTGATCTTCTGTCCGAACGTCGATGGTCGTGGACCAGATCAGAGCAGAGCTCGAGTACCCATCGGGGGTGCCGAGGCGCATGGTGCCCTTGTGGTCGTAGCGCCAGGGATGAAACAGCCCGTGCT
This sequence comes from Pseudomonadota bacterium, assembly GCA_002862545.1. Lineage (GTDB taxonomy): Bacteria > Myxococcota_A > UBA796 > UBA796. Next base: position 10,419 of record PKDJ01000294.1, on the reverse strand, counting down.
GTGGCGTTTCGAAGTCCCACTGCACGGGCGTAGAGCGAATGGCGGCCGCATCAAGCTCGATCCTCTCGAGCAGATCGAGGCACCGCTCTCGGCAGGCGCCCGTTCGGATTCCCTCGAGCAGAGCCTCGCGAGCCTCGCTGACCTCTCCGACCAGCCAGTGGCTGCGGGCCAGCCAGTACAGAGCCTTGGCGCGAATCGGGTCATTCGTGGGTAGACTGCTAACCAAGCCACGGTAGACGTTCTGGGACGTGGCTAGGTCGCCGTCGGCCGACTCGTACAGCAAGGCGGAGTGCAGGTCGCCCCAGGAGCCGCGGTCGGTCGCCGCTGCGGTCGCCGCCCACAGCAGCAGGACAGTCCACACGTCAGCCCTCGTTGGCGATGAACCGGTAGCCCACGCCGTGCAGCGTCTCGATGAACCGAGGGTTGGACGCATCGTCGCGGAGCTTCTTGCGCACGTTGAGGATGTGGGTGTCCACCGTGCGGGTCGTCACGTTCGGCGAGTAGCGCCAGATGCCCGTCAACAGGTCGGCACGTGGCAGCACCTTGCCGCGATGCTCGATCAGGTAGCGCAGCAGCTCCTGCTCTCGATTCGACAGGCGCTCCTCTGCGTCGGGATGACGGATGACGTAGTTGTCGAGGTCGACCTCGATGGTGCCGAAGCGGTAGACGCTGCGGGCTCCGCCAGCGCGACGCAGGACGGCGGCCACTCGGGCCTTCAGCTCGAGCAGGGAGAAGGGCTTCGTCACGTAGTCATCGGCACCGAGGTCGAAGCCGAGGAGCTTGTCCTGCTCGGCGGTGCGTGCAGTCACGAAGATCACGGGACCTTCGTAGTCTGCGTCGCGGAGCGCCCTGCACACCTGGAACCCGTCCGAATCGGGCTCTGGCCCCTCGTTGAGCATCACATCGAGCACGACGACATCGGGCTTGAAGCGCTTGTGGTGCTCGAGGGCTTGCGTGATCCCGCGGGCGGTGAAGACGTCGAAGCCTTGCTTCTTGAAGAACCGCTCGACGGTGTCGAGGAGCGCCTGCTCGTCTTCAACGAAGAGAATGCGTGCCATCAGCGTTGTGCTCCGACTCCCTCGGGCGGTGCGAGGGGCAGTGTGAAGGTGAAAGTTGTACCTTTGCCCAGCGTGCTGTCAACCGACACGGCTCCACCATGGGCTTCGACGATGTAGCGCACGATCGATAGTCCAATCCCTGTGCCTTTCTTGCGGCGAACCTCGGTATTTGTTGAGCGGAAGAAGTCGTCGAAGACCTTCTCCTGCTCCTCTGCCGCAATCCCGATCCCCCTGTCAGCGACGGCAACATCGACACCGTCGAGGCCGAGACGCACCTTGACACCTACCCATCCGCCGTCTGAGCCGTACTTGGCCGCATTTGACAGGAGGTTGGTAAGAACCTGCTTGATCGCCTCACGATCCAGCCAGAGTGGCGGGAGGTCGTCGGGCAAATCCAGCTCCAGCTCGAGGCCGCGGTCTTGGATTGCGTTCCGGAGTGACTCGGCCGTCGTCCACACCACCGCCAGCAGATCGTCCTGCCGCAGGTGGTAGCGCTTTGCGCCACGCTCGATCGCGGCGAAGTCCAGGACGTTGTCGACGAGCCTGCTCAGGCGCTCTGCCTCATTGACGATGGCGTCGTAGTGCTCCTGGAGATCCTCCGGCTCGTCCACGAGGCCGAGCTGCAGGGCCTCTCCTCGCAGTCGGATCTGAGTGATGGGGGAGCGGAGCTCGTGCGAGACATTGGCTGCAAAGTCGGCCTTCATTCGCGCAGCATCCACCTCCCGGCCGATGATCCGGGCCGACAGGACCACGCCGAAGGTGACCATCAACACCGCGATGCCGACGATAGCGCTTCGTGTGGCGCGCTTCTCCTGCTTCAGGCGAATGAGCGCGTCGGCGTCTGCGGGACCGACCACCACGCGCACGATCGGTAGCTGTGGCCCTAGTGTCGTGGCGGCAAAGACAGGGCCCTGGGTTCGCTCTCCTGGCTGGAGGACCTCCGTGCGCAGGGAGGCATTCAGCTCGTCGCTGTCCTGCGTGGTTCGCTGAATCTCGCTGTAGAGGCCTTCCGCACTGAACGAGAAGGCGTACAGGTCGCCTCGGCGGAACAGCGCCCACACGGCTGGCGCCCCCTCGCGTGCGCCGAGGTAGCGAAACTTCCCTTCCTCGACGGGCACATCCAAGAGCTCGAGGTCAGAGAGGACGAGCTCTGACCAGTAGAGCTGGTCTGTGCGGGCGTTGAGCTCGTTGCGCGTTCGAGCCACCCAGTCGGGATCGTAGGAGCCCGTGAGGAGGTCGAGGCTGCGGTAGGCGAGCGCGGCCTCGCTTGCATTGCCGATCGTCCAGGTGCTGGTCAGCAGGCGCTGGACCAGCTGGGTGAGCTCTGTGCTGTCGGTGGGGCTTCGGTTGAAGCGAATGCGCGCCCGGAGAAAACGGGCGAGGTGGGCGAACTGGTGTCCGCGCGCGTCGCGCAGCACCCCGAGGTTTGACTGCTCCAGCTCTGTCGCGGCGACCTCGGCCTCGGCCTCCTGTCCGGCGCGCCAGAGGTTGCGGGCTCGACTGTAGCGAGACTCTGCCTTGTAGAGCGGCTCTCTGGCCACGCTTGCGGCCTCGTCATGACGGGCAGCAGCGAGTTCATAGTCGCGCTCCCGCTCGGCGGCGAGGGCGAGGCGGGTGGCGCGCTCCCATGCGGGGGTGGGCTGTGGCGGGAGGTCGGCGTCGGGGGAGACGAAGGGGGCGGCTACGCGGCCGCTCGAGTCGAAGCGAAATGCGGCGCGGAGGTAGGGAGACAGCTCACCCAGATCTTCGAGCGGAGAGGCCCCTCGCTTGAAGCGTGCCCGTGTGGCCTTCTCGAAGCGCTCGAAGGCGATCTCGTGCTGCCGCACTGTGGTCTTGAGCAGCCCGTCGGCCCGGTCGCGGAGCTCGGCGTCGATGCTGAGCTCTTCCGACTGGATCGAGGACCATGCGAGCCCCGTCAGCAGAAGGGCAGGGAGGAAGATGGTTGCAGCGAACAGGGCTGCAAAGCGCATTACCTCCTGCAGGTGCCGAAGGTCCTGCATCGCGCGCACTTCGCCGCGGCTGCGACCCAGGATTCGCAGGATGGTTCGGCGGACACGGTACTGGAGCCACGACACTTCGGGTCGTAACCTAGCAGTGGTCGCACCCGTAGATGGTCAGGGTTGTGTGGAGGGCGGATGCGCGTGGCGCTGTGGTTGGGATGCGGCTGGTTGATCGGCTGCACGTGCGAGGCACCGCGACCCGTCGCGACGGCTCCCGAGGCCAGTCACTTCGGCGAGTGGTCTGCTCTCGTGTGGGCGGCGGTCCGTGGTGACGAGACCGCGGCGCGCGTCTACGCCCGAGATCTCGCGCATGGCCCTGTCGACGAGGGCGATGGTTCCGCTGTGGTCGGGGCGGGGCTGGGGTTCCTCCAGGTCGCCCACGCAGAGGAGCTGATCGAGGGGATCATCGAGGTCGGGGCAGGCTGTGCGAGCTGTCATGAAGAGCGGGGCGTGCAGTCCGCATCACCGGGCTGGAAGCACGAGAGCGCGCCTGTGGTGATCGCAGACGCGCTCGCATTTGGTCGGTCGCCATCGGTCGGGCCGCCCGTCGAGGCAGGGACGGCGAACGATGTCGTGGCGGCCTGTGCCGCCTGCCACGCTACTGGAAGGCCTGAATCCCGGTGATCCAGCGGCCGAGCACGAGGTTGTGGATGTCGTGCGTGCCCTCGTAGGTGAACACCGACTCGAGGTTCGCGGCATGACGCATGATGGGGTACTCGCCCAAGATGCCGTTCGCGCCATGGATGTCGCGGGCGACGCGCGCGATGCGAAGCGCGATGTCGACGTTGTTCATCTTCGCGAGGCTGACCTGCTCGTGACGCATCTTTCCGGCGTCCTTCAGCCGACCGAGGCGCCAGGCGAGGAGCTGGCCCTTGGTGATCTCACGCAGCATCCACGCGAGCTTGTTCTGCACGAGCTGGAAGGCTGCGATTGGCCGATCGAACTGGATGCGGCTGGTGCTGTAGTCGACGCTGCTGTGGTAGCAGCCCATGGCCGCTCCGAGCGCGCCCCAGGCGATGCCGTAGCGTGCGTTGTTGAGGCAGGACAGAGGCCCCTTGAGGCCCTTGACGCCCGGCAGGAGGTTCTCCTTGGGGATGACCACATCCTGGAACACGAGCTCCGACGTGACGCTCGCCCGGAGGCTGCGCTTGCCCTTCATCTCGGGCGCAGAGAAGCCCTCCATGCCACGCTCGACCAGGAAGCCACGCACGACGCCGTCGAGCTTGGCCCAGACGACGGCCACGTCGGCCAGCGTACCGTTCGTGATCCACATCTTGGCGCCGTTGAGGACGTAGTGGCTGCCCTTGTCCTCGGCGCGCGTGATCATGCCGCCCGGGTTGGACCCGAAGTCAGGCTCGGTGAGGCCGAAGCAGCCGATGGCCTCGCCGGAGGCCAGGCGCGGCAGCCACTTCTGCTTCTGCTCCTCGCTGCCGTAGGCATGGATAGGGAACATCACCAGTGAGCCCTGCACCGAGCAGAACGAGCGCACGCCAGAGTCGCCGCGCTCGAGCTCCTGGCAGATCAGGCCGTACATCACGTTGTTCAGGCCAGGACAGTCGTACCCGTCGAGGTTGGCGCCGAGCAACCCGAGCTCGCCCATCTTGCGGCCGAGCTCGATTGGAAAGGTGCCGGCTTCGTAGTGAGCCTCGATGACGGGTGTGACCTCGGCGTCCACCCACTCGCGGACAGTGTCCCTGATGGCGCGTTCCTCTTCGGAGAGGAGCTCGTCGATCTCATAGAAGTCAACGCCAGTGAAGGCAGACATTGCGGACCTCCGGTGTGGCCGGCGGGGTTAATGCGGCGGGCGCCGTGGCGCTCGCACCTGACGCTTAGTGACCGGTCATCTGACGATCTGCATGCAGCCGACGGGTGCGGCGTCGCAATTCAACGCAAAGAGGCAGCCGCGAGACGACGCCCGACGGGGTCCCAGCCAGAGAGAGGCTCTCCGTCGAGCTCGATCACCGGCGCGATGTCTCGGGTCGCAGAGGCGATGTAGAGGCCGTCCCAGGGGCCGAGAGCACAAGGACTCTCGAGACGCACGGGCACTCCGAGGGCTTGTGCTCGCGCGATCAGCGCGGTGACGGTCGTCGAGGCGAGGATGCGGCCGTCGTGCGGGGCGGTGTACAGCACACCGTCGACCACGGCCAAGACGCCGCTCGTCGTTCCCTCGGTGAACCGGTCATTCCTGTCGACCAGCAGCACTTCGTCGACACCGCTGCGGGAGACGGCCGCGACCCACGGAGCGCGGCTGCCGTGCTTGACGCGGCCACCGAGGAACGGCTCGTCGACGTGGGGCCCACGAGCGGCCCGAACCGGCCGATGGCGTCGCTGCAGGTCGAGCGGTGTGGCGACGACCAGTCGCCGACCGCCACCGGTGAGAGTGATCCGAATCCTCGCAGGGTAGCCGCACCGCGCAGCGGCTCGATGAACCTCAGTCCGCAGTACGTCGGCACCAGGGAAGGGGATCACAGCGCCGGCACAGGAGCCATGTAGTCGGTCGAGGTGCTCATCGAGGTGCGGTGCGTCGCCGTCTTCGCCAATGCGGAGGGTCTCGAAGACCGACCAGCCCACGGTCAGGGCGGGGTCGGTGATGGGAATCACGGCGCTCTCGAGTGGGCTCTCGACGCCATCGACGAGCGCCCATGCCGCCACGTCAGGCGCTCGCGGGCGCACGGTTGTCGACAAGCTGTGCCGAGGCGAGCGCCTTCTTGCTGGCGAAGGCACGAATGCCAGCGCGGATCGTGTCGACGATCAGGCTGACCTCGTCTGCGGTGAGCTCGAAGTGCGGGGTGAGGCGCAGCGCGTTGCGACCCCCATGGATGATGCCGAGCCCGTTGCGGCGGCACCACGTCTCGAGCCCGTCGAAGCCGACGACCGGGAAGTGCTCGGGGTCGAGCTCGGCGGCGCAGAGCAAGCCGGTGCCGCTGACGGAGAGCACGGCCTCGGGGAACTCTTCGCGGAGCTTCTCGAGCCCTGCGACGATCTGCTGGCCGCGAGCGCGAATGTTGAGACGGGTCTCGGGAGTCAGGCGATCGAGGGCGGAACACGCCACCTCCAGCGCCCGTGGGTTGGTGGTCATCGTGTTGCCGTAGAGCCCCTTGACGTACAGGTCGGCCGCACGATGACGGAGGCCCAGCACGGACAGCGGGTACTGACCACCGTTGAGCGCCTTGCTCCAGGTCTCCATGTCGGGCGCGTCCGCGTCCTCAAAGCCCGGGTAGTCGACCATGGACAGCGTGCCCTGTGCGCGCATACCGGCCTGGATGGAGTCGACGATGAGCATGCTGCCGTGGGCTCGAGTCAGCGCGCGAGCCGTATCGTAGAACTCGCGCGTTGCGGCCTTGCCGGGGGCGCCTTCACCCTGGACGGGCTCCATCATCACGGCCTCGATGAAGACACCATCGCGCTCGGCGGCTGCGAAGGCCTCTCGAAGCGCAGCCACGTCGTTCGACGGGACGACGATGAGGTTGTCGCGACCCTGGTGAGACTGCAGGTGCGCCTCATACTTGGGTCGCGTGGAGTCGGACGCCTGGGCGGGACGATCGGTGCGACCGTGGAAGGCCTTGTGCAGAGCGAGCAGCTTGACCTGCGCTCCCTCGTGGGGCGCACCGGGAGCGGTCTGCAGCTTGGCGTTGATGTCGGCGATGCGCATCGCCAGGGTGACCGACTCGGAGCCCGAGTTCAGACAGAGGAAGCGGTCGAAGGGGCAGCCGTCCGCACGAGCATGACCGACCTCGCGCGTGAGGCGGTTGAGCAGTCGAGCCTGGCTGAAGGCCGGCGTCATGATGTTCGCCATGACGTGCGGCTCGGACATGGCCGCCAGCAGATCTTCGGGAGCATGCCCGTAGCCGAGCATGCCGTACCCGCCCGAGTCATGCAGGACTGCACCGTGGGTGGTGACGATCCACGGCCCCGACGCAGCCAGGGGCACGTAGGGGTTCACGGTCTCGGGCTTGTAGAAGTTGAGGAATCCGACCTGCAGCGTCTCGACCAGCGCGGTCTCGTCGCCGCGAATGGCCTCGCCGTAGTCAGACTCGAGTGCCTCTCGCGCGGCCGTGGCTCGTGTGATTGCGCCCGCCAGTCGGGGATCAGAGCCCAAGAAGCGCTCGATCACCTCGTCGGGCAGACCATGAGTCGTCGCGCGTCCCGAGCGCGCGCGCAGGTCGTGGAGCATGTCTAGGGCGGTAGACATCGAGTCACCCTCGTGCTGCGTGTGTGGTCGGACACAATACCCGGGCGACTCGCGGTACGCTGTCAGCTTGGCAGACGAGGGCGCGACGATGGGGGTCGGTGGCCACGGATGACGTGGCCACCAGCCCGATCATGCGAAGAGGATCTCGTCCATGCAGGACTGATCGCCGGAGCGCACGATCTTCCCCCAGGCGGTCGCCTTGGGGAGGATGTTGGCAACGTAGAAGTCGAGGTTGAGAAGCTTGCCCTTCAGGTGAGGCGTCTCACCGCGCGCTGCGATCGCCTCCTGGGCAACCAGCGCCTGGTGGAGGCACTCGACGGCCAGGTGAACCGTGCCCATCTGCGACAGGAAGGGGTTGGCCTGAATGGCTGCGGCCGCGAAGTTGCCAGTCCCACCCAGCTGTCCGAGGTGCATCGCAGCACCGCCGGTCTGGTTGATGGCCTTCTCGATGGCTGCGGCCTGCTCCTCGAAGCCCGCGGCCTTGCCCTTGGCGCAGAGCTTCAGGCTGTCCTGCATCCAGCCCATGAACAAGGCACCGCCCTTCATGCGCAGCTTGCGGCCCAGCAGGTCAAGCGCCTGAATGCCATTCGTCCCTTCGTAGATGCTGGCGATCTTCGCGTCACGACAGAGCTGCTCGAGAGGGTACTCGCCGATGTAGCCGTAGCCGCCGAGCACCTGGACACCCATGGCGGAGACCTCGAAGCCGGTGTCCGTGCAGTGCGCCTTCAGCACCGGCACCAGGAGGTCGACGAGGCCGTTGGAGGCCTCGGCCTTGTCCGGGAAGCTGATGGCGAGGTCGTGGTTGTACCCGAGCCGGTAGAGCATCGAGCGCATCGCCTCGGTCTGCACCTTCATGGTCATCAGCATGCGGCGGACGTCGGGGTGCACGGTGATCGGCACGCGTGGGGCGGCAGGGTCTCGCATGTCGGCGAGGCTGGAGCCCTGCTTCCGGTCCTTCGCGTAGGCCAAGGCGAAGTTGTAGGACGCCGCGGCGACGCCGACACCCTGCGCTCCGACGCCGATGCGGGCCTCGTTCATCATCAAGAACATGATGCGGATGCCCTGGCCCTCTTCGCCCAGGAGCCAGCCCTTGCACGGCCCGTTGGCGCCGAGCGCGAGGGTGCAGGTCGCGGAGCCGTGAATGCCCATCTTCTCTTCAATGCCCACGACCACGGCGTCGTTGCGCTCGCCGAGCTCCCAGGAGTCGAAGTCGAACTCGTACTTGGGCACCATGAAGATCGACAGGCCCTTTGTGCCGGGGGGCGAACCTGGCGTCCGTGCCAGCACGAGGTGGATGATGTTGTCGGTGAGGTCTTGGTCACCGCCCGAGATGAAGATCTTCTCTCCCTCGAGGTGGTAGAGGCCTGCTTCGGCATCAATCGGCGTCGCCTTGCAGCGGTTCTCGCCCACGTCGGACCCTGCACCCGCCTCGGTCAGGCACATGGTGCCGCCCCACTCGCCGGTGAACAGCTTCTCGCAGATGCCCAGACGCCAGGGCTCGGGCGCGTGATGGAGCAGGAGATTCGCCGCTCCGGCAGTCAGGCCCGGGTACATGGCGAAGGCCATCGATCCCTGGATCATCATCTCGGTGACCGTCATGTACATGACGTGTGGAGCGCCGACACCGCCGGCATCGACCGGCGCTGCCGGGTTGATCCACCCGCCCTCGGCGACAGCGCTCCAGGCGGCACCGTAGCCGTCGGGCGTGGTGACGTTGCCGGCGTCGAGGCTGCAGCCTTGGCGGTCGCCATTGCCGTTGATCGGCTGAACGACCTCGGTGACGAGGCGTGCACATTCCTCGACCATGGACTCGTAGGTCTCGCGATCGAACTCCTCGTAGGCCTCGGCCTTGCCGAGCTCCTCGTGGATTCTGAACTGCTCGAAGAGCACGAACTTCACGTCCTCGATGTCGATGGCGAACGGCAGGCTGCTCATGGGGCGCGGCTCCGGGTTGAATGAAGGGTCATTCAGTGTCTGCGGAGGCCTAATGCGAAGGCGTCACCGTCGCGACGTTCGTGACGCGTTGTGCTGCGCCTCGGTACCGCTCGGTCAGCTGAGGGCCTCGAGGGCCTCTGCCACCGTGCGCACTCCGACGACCTCGACTCCCGGCGGAGCGTCTTCCACGGCGCGGCTCGGCGCGACGACCCGACGAAATCCGTGTCGGGCGGCCTCGCGGAGTCGAGGTAAGGGGTGCGAGGTTGCGCGGATCTCACCGACCAGCCCGACCTCCCCGAAGACCAGGGTGTCCGAGGGTAGGGGTTGCTCACGGTAGCTGCTGGCGATCGCGGCGAGAATGCCGAGATCGACGGCTGGCTCGTGCAGGCGCACGCCTCCGGCTGCGTTGACGAAGAGGTCGCGGTCGTGAAGGGACATTCCCTGCTTCTGCAGCACGGCAGCCAGCATCTGGACTCGGGTGCGATCCACCCCAACGCACGTGCGGGCGGGCGGGGCAGGGTGGGGCGAGCCGACGAGCGCCTGCACCTCGGTGAGGATGGGCCGCGTCCCCTCGAGAGCGGCCACGACCGCGGTGCCCGGGGCTTCTTCGATGCGCTCTCGGAGCAGTCGCGCGCTGGCGTCGGGGACCTGTCGCAGCCCATCGTCGGCCATCTCAAACATGCCGAGCTCGCCGGAGGCTCCGAAGCGGTTCTTCACCGAGCGGAGGATTCGTAGAGGGCTGCGTCCATCACCTTCGAAGTGCAGCACCGTGTCGACGAAGTGCTCGAGAACCTTCGGGCCTGCGAGCGTGCCACTCTTGGTCACGTGCCCGACCAAGATCACGGCCGTGCCCGTGCCCTTCGCGAGGAGCATCGCTCGATGCGCCACCTCGCGGACCTGGGAGACCGACCCCGGAATACCGGCGATCTCGGGCAGGCTCACCGTCTGCACGGAGTCCACCACGAGCACGCGCGGACCGTGCTTGCGGGTGACGCGGTCGACGTTGTCGAAGTCGGTGTCGGCCATCAGCAGCAGGCTCTCACCCGAGACGCCGAGACGCTCCGCTCGCAGTCGCACCTGTCGAAGGGACTCCTCGCCGGTGACGTAGAGTACGGGCAGGCCTCGTCGGCCGAAGTGATCCATCGCCATCAGCAGGAGGGTGGACTTGCCGACGCCGGGGTCGCCCCCGAGCAGCACGAGCGAGCCGGCCACCAGACCACCGCCGAGCGGGGTG
>PKDJ01000163.1 GCA_002862545.1 Pseudomonadota bacterium | reverse complement strand
ACGTCGACGTCAATGTCGACGTCGGCGTCGACGTCGACGCCGACGCCGACACCGACACCGACGTCGACTTCAGGAACGGCGCCTATGCAGGCGATCTCGAGGCGAGCTTCCGGCTCAGTCCACCCTTCGGGCCGGCCATCGTCGACGAGTGCGTGGCCCCGCTGACCCTCACGGTCGACGAGACCGCGGAGCCCCAGGTCGTGGGTGAGGTGCTCTGCGCGACGAGCCTCGGCGACTACCTGTTCACGATCACCGGTGAAATTACAGTCGATCCCGAAGTCGAGGGGACCGTGACCGAGCCCATCACGGGCCTCGCGGAGCCCTGGAGCGGCAGGTTCGACGGCGACCTCCTCCTCGGGGAGTTCGATGGCAGCATCGGAAGCCCGGTCGGTGACGTGGACTTCGCAGGAGCCTGGACGCTCTCGCGCTGATCCGCTCTGCTAGCGGGTTTCCGGACCAGTACTCGGGTCAGGCCGCCCCGCCCTCGGGCGGCGCTCCTCCACGGGGAGGGCTATCTGCCGCCGCTGGAGGCATGATGATCTGGTTGATGGTGACTCTGGCCTGGGCTGACGAGGGAATGTGGCTCCCGGAGCAGCTCCCCTCGATGGAGGAGCGACTCGTCGAGATGGGCCTCGAGATTCCCGTGGCCGATCTGGCCGACCCCGCATCTCCCGTGATGCAGTCGATCGTCTCTCTCGGTGGCTGTAGCGCCTCCTTCGTCTCCCCAGACGGGCTGATCGCGACCAATCACCACTGCGTCGAGGGAATGCTCGCCTACGTCTCCGACGAGACGAACGACCGGGTGACCGACGGCTACCTCGCTCGCTCCCGAGACGAGGAGCTGTGGGTCGGTCCCACCGCGCGCGTCTCCGTCGTGGAGTCGATCACGGACGTGACCGCCCGGATGCGCCAAGGCATCAACCGTGGCATGCCCGACACCGCTCGCCACCTCAAGCTCGAGAGGGCGCGCAAGGCTCTGGTTGCCGGCTGCGAGGACGAGACCCATCGCTGCCGGGTCGCCAGCTACTTCGGTGGACAGGAATACCGCCTGATCCGACGCCGAGAGCTGCGCGACGTCCGGCTCGCCTACGCGCCCCCCCGCTCCGTCGGCAGCTACGGCGGCGAGATCGACAACTGGGAGTGGCCCCGACACTCCGGCGACTTCGCCTTCGTGCGCGCCTACGTCTCCCCCGACGGCGAGGTGGCAGACCACGCCGCCGACAACGTACCCTACGCCGCGCCGCACCACCTCACGGTCAACCCCGAGGGCGTCGACGAGGGCGACTTCGTCATGGTGGCTGGCTACCCCGGCAGCACCTACCGCTACCGAACCGCCAGAGAGATGCGCTTCAGTCGTGACGTGTCCTACCCCGGGTCGGTGGAGCGACTCGAGTGGATGCTGGCGATGCTCCGCGACGAGGTCTCGACCTCCGAGGCCGCTGCGGTCGCACTGCACCCCATGATCTTCGGCCTCGAGAATGGCCTGAAGTACCGACAGGGAATGCTCGACAACTTTGCCGGCACCGACGTGGTCGATCGGAAGGGGCGGGAGTGGGGCATCCTGGAGGCCTGGGTGGCCGAGACGCCCGACCGCACACGCCGCTTCGGCCCGGTCCTCGAAGAGCTCGATCGGCGCCAGGCCCAGGCGGAGGCCCGCTACGGTCGCGAGGTGGTCGTCGGCGGCCTGCGCTACCTCGACCTGCTGTCCGTAGCGCACCGCTCGATCCGCTTCGCCATGGAGCGCCAGAAGCCCGACCGCAAGCGAGACCGCGGCTACCAAGACCGGGACGTGAGCCGCTGGAAGCACAGCCTGAAGCGGATGAGCAAGAGCATGTGGCTGCCTGCCGATCGGCGCCTCTTCCAGCGCACCCTCGAGCAGCACGCAGCGCTGCCTGCAGAGGAGCAGATCGAGGCGCTGAGCCGCTGGGTGACAGACCGAGGCGGCATGGACGCCCTCCTCGACACCCTCTTCGACGAGCCGGCCCTCGCGGACGAGACTGCCCGACTCGACCTCGCCGAGGCCTCCCTCTCGGAGCTCGAGGCCTCGGACGACCCCTGGGTCGAGCTCGCCTTCATCCTCGAGGACGCCCACTGGAAGGCCGAGCGTGACCGTCGTGACGCCGAGGCCGGCGCAGAAGCGCGCCTCATGCCGGTGTACATGGAGGCACTGCTCCAGAGTCGAGAGCAGGTCTACCCCGACGCAAACGGCACCCTGCGCGTCACCGTCGGGCACGTCGCCGGCTACTCTCCCGAGGATGCCGTCGTGATGCTGCCGCAGACGACGGTGGCCGGCATGGTCGCCAAGGCAGGTCCAGAGCCGTTCGACGCACCGGAGTTTCTGCTGGCTGCTGCCGCCGAGGCCCCTTCGTCCCCCTTCGCGGACGAGGCGCTCGGCGATCTACCGGTCAACTTCACGAGCACGCTCGACACCACAGGCGGCAACAGCGGCTCGGCTACGCTCGACGCACGCGGCAACTTCGTCGGACTGCTCTTCGACGGCAACTACGAGGCGATGAGCGCGGACTGGCTCTTCGATCCCGCGCTGACCCGCTCGATCCACTGCGACGTGCGCTACGTCCTCTGGGTGCTCCAGCAAGCCGGCGCCGACGCTCTGCTCACCGAGCTGGGCGTCACGACCGAAGACTAGCGGCTCCCATCCGCTGACTCAGCGGCGCCGCCTCAGCAGCAGCGGCGCGATCAGGACCAACCAGCCAACAGACGCCACGCCGCCGCTGGAGCAGCCGTCGCAGCCGGAAGAGTCTGCCGTCGGCTCACCCGTGTCGACCGGGATCTTCTCGAGGGTGTCTCCGGTCGACGTACCCACTCCGCCGCTCGCTGTGCCGCCCCCGGTCGCCGTCGCACCGCCCGTCGCCGAACCACCGCCAGTGCCCGTGGCACCGCCAGTGCCCGCACTCCCGGCGGTGCTTGCACTGCCGCCGGTACCCGTACCACTCGCTCCACTCGTGAAGCCGGAATCCGGGGTCGAGGCCGTTCCCGAATCGCCAGCCGGACCTCCCGAGTCACCCGTCGGGCCACCGGAGTCGCCCGTCGGACCGCCCGAGTCGCCCGTCGGACCTCCGGAGTCACCCGTGGTGTAGCCTGAGTCGCCCGTCGTGCTGGAATCGTCGGTGCCCGAGTCTCCGAGGGAGGCCCCGAAGCCAACAGGGCCCGAGTCCCCCAACGCCCAGGCCGGACCCGCGAGCGCCAGTCCGGCCGCCAGCACGAGGCACCGTGTCATTCATCCTCCGGCGGATCGTCATAGCCCGCTCGCGAACCGGCGACCGCGCAGGACGGACATGAACGCTCAGGAGCGCAGGGCCTCCTCGACCTGCCGGATCACCTCACGCACCTCCACCATGGTCTGGAACCGACGTCGCGGTTCAGGCTCGAGGCAGTGCATGACCAGCCGGTCGCACAGCTCCGGCACCCCCGCGCGGAGCAAGCTCGGACGGGGCGGAGTCTCCCGGAGCTGGGACTGGGCAATCTCCATCGGATCGTCCCCCACGAAGGCCTCGTAGCCAGTGAGCAGAAAGTACAGGACCGCGCCGAGGCCGTAGATGTCGACGAGCGGTGTCTCTCCACCCCCCTGGAGACGCTCGGGAGCGATGTACCCGGCCGTGCCGCTGACGACGCGCTGGCGTGCCCGAGCACTCGCACCGAGCGCGGCGAAGCCAAAGTCGACGATCTTCAGCTGCTCGTCCGGCGGCTGACCGAGCGCGAACAAGTTCGCGGGCTTGATGTCGCAGTGCATGATGCCCTGGGCGTGCGCCTCGGCGAGACCGATGGCGACCTGCCGAGTGAGCGCGAGGGCTCGCTGGACGTCGACAGGCCCCTCTCGCCGCACCAGGGACTCGAGGGTGGTGCCCTCGAGCAGCTCCATGACGAAGTACGGTCTGCCGTCCTGCGTCGTGCCGAAGTCGTACACCCGGACCACATGCGGCGACCCCAGGCGACTGGTCATCCTGATCTCGTTCTCGAAGCGGTCCAGGACCTCCTCGCGGTCCCGCTCTGTCAACCGCATGACCTTGATTGCGCAGGGCCGGTTGAGGTGATGGTCGTGTGCGCGAAACACGTCTCCGGAGCCACCTCCACCGAGTCGCGTGCTGATGCGGTAGCGCCCAGCGCTGCGTGCGCGCGTCTCCAGGAACTGGAGCTCCTGGAGGCGACGCGCGCCGTAGATCGCGATGGCCACATTTGCCGCCAGGAGCGCCTGAACCAGTGCGAAGCGCACGCCCCCGAGCGTCGAGACCATGCCCTGAAGCTGAAGAACGACGACAGCCCCGAGGCAGGTCACCCACGCGGCGACCGCGGCGCCAGTCGCCTCTCTCCAGCCGCCACGGACGAACAGTGAGCGAGCGAAGATCAGGGTGGAGAGCTCGAGCAGGTAGACGATCTGATCCCAGGCATCGCCAAGCGCAGTCAGAGCCCCGAGTCCTACTCCCAGGAACACGTGAGCGACGATGTCGGCGGCCATGACCGCTGAAGAAGGAAGCTTGTTCGGGGCAGATACGCCCCAGGCAATCAACCCGATGACCAGTCCGACCCCGATTCGCGCGGCGATGACGACCGAGACGGAGATGCCTCCGCCCACCAGACCGCGGAACTCGACCACGCTCGCAAGCGGCAGAACGACAGCAAGCGCCACGAGATAGACACCGAGCGACCTTGCATACCGAGAGGCATTCTCCCGAGCGTACCGACGCTCAGGATCATCCGGGAGCCCGACGACGGCACCATCGTCCGTTCCCAGGTCCCGCAGCCGCCCTACGGAGGCACCTTGCCCACTCTGCTGCCGCGCCAACACGCCCTCCGCGCCGATGGTAGCGAATGCGAGCTCCGTGGCGCCACACTCGTCCGCGCAGATGAGCAGCCGTGCTATGTTTCTCCGGCTCGTGGCGGGAGAGCTGATGCGGGTTGCCCGTGGCAAGAACATCAAGAAGTCGGCCACACGTCGACCGACCGTCGAAGCAGACGAGGGCAACGCGAACCTCAAGCATCAGAAGGACCGGCTGCGGGCCCTCCTGACCGAGAACATCAACTACGAAGAGATGGCCCGACTCGAGCGCGAGGAGCTGCGCACGAAGCTAGTCACGACTCTCCGCCGCCTGATCGACATCCACCGGATTCCGCTCTCGCGAAGTGATCGCGAGCGAGCGGTCACCCAGATCGTCGACGACATGATCGGCCTCGGCCCAATCGAGCCCTTGGTCGCCGACCCGGCCGTCAGCGACATCATGATCAACGGTCCCGAGCGCGTCTTCGTGGAGCGCAAGGGCAAGCTGATCCTCACGAACGTGAAGTTCGAGAGCCATCGCCAGCTGCGCACGGTCGTCGAGAGAATCGTCAGCGCAGTGGGCCGACGCGTCGACGAATCCACCCCGATGGTCGACGCCCGCATGATCGATGGCTCGCGCTTCAACGCCATCATCCCGCCGCTGGCCCTCGACGGTGCCTGTGTCTCCATCCGGCGCTTCGGCACGGTGCCCATCACCTGGGAAGATCTGGTCCGCTTCGGCTCCTGTCCGGCCCCGATCATGGAGGTCCTCAAGGGCGCCGTCCAGGCCAAGCTGAACATCATCATCAGCGGCGGCACGGGCTCCGGCAAGACCACCCTCCTCAACGTGCTCTCGGGCTTCATCCCCCACCAGGAACGCATCATCACGATCGAGGACTCGGCCGAGCTGCAGCTCCAGCAGGACCACGTGGTACGGCTCGAGACCCGCAGCGCCAACCAGGAAGGCAAGGGTGAGGTCAGCCAGCGCGAGCTGGTGAAGAACTGCCTCCGGATGCGCCCAGACCGCATCATCCTGGGCGAGATCCGTGGTGGTGAGGCCATCGACATGCTCACGGCCATGAACACCGGTCATGAAGGCTCACTCGCGACCGTGCACTCCAACAGTCCGACCGATGCGCTCGCGCGCTTCGAGACCATGGTTGGAATCGGCATGCCGAACATGGGAGACAAGTCGATCCGCGAGACCATCGCTCGCGCCCTCGACCTCATCGTCCAGCAGGCCCGCCTGAGTGACGGCTCTCGCCGGATCATCGGCGTGACCGAGATCCTCGGCATGGAGCACGACCACATCCTCTCGCAGGACATCTTCACCTTCGAGAAGAGCGGCATGGACAAGGATGGCAAGGTGCGAGGCGCCTTCCAGGCCACAGGAGTGAAGCCGCGCTTCGCGAGTCGCCTGAAGAGCCACGGCGTCACCCTGACGGACGACTTGTTCAAGTACCGCTACGAGGTCTGAGCCTCTCGCGTGGCCTCCTTGAGAGCCCTACCCCCAGACAGGCCGCTGCCCTCACGGAGGACCAGCAGAGTTCCACCGGGAGTACACAGCTTGCTTGCTTCTCTCTTGTTGCTGTGCGCCTGCACCTATGCGCCCGAGGATGCCACCGGCTCGCGCGGAGACGACGCATCGAGCACCTCGAGTGCCTCATCCACAGCCGTCACCACGGACGACACAGACACGACGAGCACTCCAGCGGGTACTTCGACCACGGACACGAGCACCACCACGTCCTCTACGCCCGATCGGCCTGCCGAGTTCATCGGTGAGCCCACGCTCTCCGGCCCCCGCAACCCTGACGCCCCACTCGTTCGGGGACTCACGGTGGCGACCGACGAGCCCACGACACTGGAGGTCTCCCTCGATGATGGCGAGACCATCCAGGTCCTGACCTTCGATGAGTCCCGTCGCACCCACGACGTCATGCTGCTGGGCTTCCGCCCCGACGCTGCGCACACCGTGGCCGTCACGGCCGTCGACAGTGAGGGCCTGCGCACGAGCTGGCCCGAACTCTTGGAGGTCAGCACGGATCCTCTACCGGTCGACTTTCCCGTGCTCGACGTGACCGTCCACGAGCCCGCCCTCCTGGAGCCCGGCTACACCGTGCTGTCTCTCCAGGGGCCCATCGACCATGCCGTGCTGCTCGACAACGCCGGCGTGATTCGCTGGTACGCCCGGCGCGACAGTGACGTGAAGCGCATCGTGCGCAGCCCCGACGGACACCTCACCTGGCAGGAGGTCAAGTCGAGGGTCGTGCAGTTCGACATGTGGGGTGAGTTCGTGGGCGGGTGGCATGCCGCCGACTTCGACCACATCGCCGGCTCGGTCCCAGTCCCGGTCGAGTCGATCCACCACAGCGTCGCCTTCACACCCGAGGGCAGCGTGCTCACACTCGCCACCCGCACCGAGTACTTCGAGAGCTACCCCTCCTCGGAGCGTCGACCGCTCGCAGCCTGGGAGCCGAACACCCTCGTCGGCGACGTGCTGCTCGAGCTCGACCCCGACGGGACGATCCGCAGGAAGTGGGACACCCTCGAGCTGCTCGACCCGTACCGCTTTGCCTATGACTCCCTTGTCGGTGACCACTGGGAACGGCACTACGGCATGCCTGTCGCGGACTGGAGCCACGCCAACGGCATCGACTACGACCCCGTCACCGACATCATCCTGCTCTCACTCCGCCATCAGGACGCCATCGTCGCCCTCGAGCGCACTACGGGTGAGATCGCGTGGATCTCTGGCCCGCACGCGAACTGGGTCCCACCCTGGTCGGAGCTGCTGCTCGAGCCCGTCGGCGAGCCCTTCCACTGGCACTACCATCAGCACGACCCGGTCTTCACCGACGCCGGAACCTTCCTCGTCTACGACAACGGCAAGCACCGCGCGAGCCCCTTCGACCCGAAGCTCGGCTGGCCCGACACCTGGAGCCGGCTCGTCGAGTACCGTGTCGATCCCCTCGCCGAGACCATCGAGCAGGTGTGGGCCTTCGCGCCAGAGGTCGACCCTCCCGCGTTCAGCAGCTCCCAGGGCAACAGCTTCTTCCTGCCGACTACCGGCAACGCGCTCGGCTGCTTCAGCAACTTGTCTCGCGTGCCCTACGACTACGAGGCGCCCGGCGCCACGGTCTATCAGGTCACGCGAGACGACCCGGCCGTGGTGGTGATGGAGGTCAGCTCGCCGACCAACATCCGGCGGGCGAGCCACCTCCCGACGCTCTACCCGTGACCTGAGTCAGAAGGTGGCGCGCATGAAGTCGACGATGGCCTGGGCCTCGTCGGCCGTGGCGGAGGTGGGCGGCATGGTGCCCTGACCCTCCTGGATGATCAGGATCAGCTCATCATCCGACAGCGCGAGCGATTCGGCGAGCGCAGGGCCGGCCGCCGCACCCTCGCCGGCCGGTCCATGGCAGACCGAGCACAGCGAGGCGTACAGGGACGCGCCGTCGACGGCAGTGTCCGTGTCAGTGTCAGTGTCGGCGTCGGTGTCGGCATCGGTGTCGGCGTCCGTGTCGGCGTCGGCATCCGTGTCGGCGTCGCTCTCCGACGTGGTGGTTGGGGCCACGGCAGAGTCGCCGCCCTTGTCGCCTCCACAGGCAACGAGGAGGAGCAGGAGACAGGTACGCATGCAGTCACTCACAGTGAGAAGCCATCATCGGTGAACGGCAGCGTACGCACTCTCGTGCCCGTGAGTCGGAACAGTGCGTTGGTCACTGCCGGCATGAGCCCGCCGACCGCGTGTTCTCCGATGCCACCGGGGGAGGCGTCGCTGTCGATGATCCGCACCTCGACGTGGGGCGCCTGCTTCATCTGGATCAAGCCGTAGTCGGTGAAGTTGCCTTGATCGACCGCTCCGTCGGTCAGGGTGATCCGTCCCTGCAGCCCCGTCGCCATGCTGAAGACGATGCAGCCCTCGACCTGCGACCGGACGATGTCGGGGTTGATCACGCGGCCGATGTCACAGCACACGTACACCTTGTGGACGGTGACCTTGTTCTTGGCGTCGACGCTCACCTCGGCCACCTGTGCGACGAAGGTGCGGTTTCCCGTCTCGAGAAGCGACACGCCGTGCTCGGCGCCCGGCACCGAGGGACTGCCATAGCTCGCGAGGTCCATCACCTCCTCGAGCACCCGCTTCATCCGCGAGCCGTCCTCGAGGTGCTGCAGGCGGAACTCCGCGGGATCCGTTCCCGCAGCGTCGGCGAGCTCGTCCATGAAGGACTCGACCATGAACGTGTACTTGTTGTACCCGGGCTGGCGCAGGTAGCCGAAAGGGATGCCTGCGTCCGTGCCCTGCCAGCGGGCCTCGAAGTGCTCCAGCTCGTACGGGAGTGAGTCGAAGCCGATCAGGTTGCCGAAGGGTGCCGCGGCAAAGAAGTTGGAGCAGCCAGCCGCCTTGCCGATCCACGACTGGATGCGCCCATCGGCGTCGAGTCCGCCGGTCATGCGCCCGAGCACGGGTGGGCGGTAGTAGTCGTGGCGAACGTCCTCTTCCCGCGACCAGATCATCTTCACCGGCGCACCGACGGCCTGGCTGATGGCCGCGGCCTGGATGCCGTAGTCGGTCTCCGCCTTGCGGCCGAAGGCTCCACCGATGGAGAGGGGGTGGATGGTGATCGCCTCGTCGGGGAGCCCCGTGGTGCGGCTGACGGCCGTGCGCACGCCCACCGCGTACTGGGTGCCCAGCCACAGATCTGCGCCGTCGGCGCGAACATCCGCTGTCGCGGTGATCGGCTCCATCGCCATGTGAGCCAGGATCGGAGTCTCGTACTCCGCCTCGATCACCGTCTCGGAGGCCGCCATCGCCGCGTCGGGTCGGCCGTCGGATCGGCCCACAGAGCCTGGCGCGTCGAGATCGCTGCGGAACTGCTCCCGCAGAGCCTCCCAGGTGAGTCCAGCCATGCGCGCGGGCACCGAGAACTCGATGTCGAGCCCATCGAGGGCGCGCTGGGCGACCCACCAGCTCGACGCGACCACGGCGACTCCGTTGGGGATGGCGACGACCGCGTCAGCACCGGTGCCCGTGAGGTCGAGCTCGTCGAAGTTCAGCACCTCCCCACCGAAGGAGGGAGCCTGCTTGACGGCGGCGTAGAGCATCCCCGGCAGCTGCACGTCGAGGCCGTAGGTCTGCTCGGCGACCACGTGACGGCCGATGTCGACCCGCCGAACACCCTGCCCGATGATGCGGTAGGTCTCGGGATCGCGGAGGATAGGACGCGAGGGCACCTCGAGTGCTGCAGCCTCCTCAGCCAGCTCCCCGTACCCGAGGCTGCCGTGGTCTGGATGCGAGACCTCCCCGAGCGCCGTGGTGCACGTTGCGGGATCGACTCCCCACCGCGTCGCAGCTGCCGACACGAGCATCATCCGCGCTGCGGCACCCATCTCCAGCAGGTAGTCGAAGTTGTCCATGATCGACACGCTGCCCCAGGTGCCGTCCGCGAAGCCGGGCATGTCGTGCACCCCGAGCTCGGGCACGAACTGTACGTCGACGGCCTCCCAGTCGACATCGAGCTCCTCGGCGACGAGCTGCGCGAACGCGGTGGCGATGCCCTGCCCCATCTCGTTCTTGGCGATCGCGACGGTCACACCACCGTCGACGCCGACACTCACCCACACCCCGATGTCGTGAGCGACACCGTCCGGGGGCGTGGTGGTCGTCGTGTCACAGTCCTCGGGCGTGGTCGTCTCGGTGGTCGTGGTGTCGGTGGGGGTGGTGTCCGTGGACGTCGTGCCCCCTGTGCCGGTGCCGGGAGTGGTTCCCGAGGTCTGGGTCGACGACGAGCTCGGATCCGCCGCGCCGCCGCCCTTCTTGCTACCCTCGTCCACCGCACAGCCCACCACGAGACCGCCGAAGCCGGCGAGGAAGCTCTGGACGATGCCACGTCGGGTCATGTGATCGGCGAGGCCCACGATCTCGTCGAGACCGCGGAAGAACTGGACGTTGGCCTTGTACGGGCCCGACATGCTCTCGAGCTGGCGAACGGAGGCAAAGCTGCGGGGCTGGCGGCTCTCGGTGGACATCGCGGCGCTCCTAGAGGCTGGCGGCAGCAGTCTTGATGGCGGCGCGGATGCGCTGGTACGTGCCACAGCGGCAGAGGTTCCGCATGCCCGTGTCGATGTCCTCGTCCGTCGGATCCGGGTTCGAGACGAGCAGGGCATAGGCCGCCACGATCTGACCTGGCTGGCAGTAGCCGCACTGCGAGGCGCCATGGGCAATCCACGCCTCACGGAGTGCGGTAGCGATGTCGTCGTCGAGGTCTTCCAGCGTGCGAATCTCACTCCCCTCGCTCGCCGTCAGCGAGTACAGGCACGACTGCACGGCGCGACCGTCGACGAGGACCGTGCACGCACGACACTGCCCGATGCCGCAGCCGAACTTCGGACTCAGCAGGCCGAGATCCTCCCGCAGCGCCCAGAGCAGTGGCTTTTCAGGATCGGCGTCGATGGACTCGGGGCAGCCGTTGACGCGGAGCGAGGTGGGCATCGAGTCCTCCGTAGCTGTGTTCGCCTATGGCGGCGGGCGACCGGTGAGCACTCGTTGGCGCTCCCCGCCGAAGGCCGCCCAGGAGGCGGTCTTCACGCGCCAACGTCTCCGGTCAGCGCAGGGCACAGTATCCGAATGCGGTCTCGGCGCCCGGCTCGAGCTCGCTGTTCCAGCCCTCGCCCTCGACGCGCCAGACGCCCACGTCGAGCTCGGTCCAGGTCGACGACCAGCTGCTGGACAGCTCATCGGCCAGCGCGAGCTCGATCGACCACACCACGGGCTCCGCAGTGCCATTCACGACCACTACGTCCATGCAGTAGCCCGCGCCCCAGTCGGTCTGGACGGTCTCCTCGAACCGCACGCCCTCGGGCAGCCCCGTGTCGTCCGGCTCGCTGAGGTCGGGGTCCGGATCGGGTGCCGTCCAGCGGCCGTCACCCAGAGGGACATCGCGCTCGTCGGAGCCGCCGACACGCTCGCGGAAGTGAGGAAGCTGCACCCAGCCTTGCCATGTGTCGAGCAGGGACCCACCGGCCGCACCGGTCTCATCTGCGAACAGTGCGACATCGCACTCCGGCAGCTCCAGACCGGTCAGGGTCCGCGCCGAGCGGCGCACCCAGCAGTCTTCGGCGTCGTCGACGATCAGCGAGGCGAGCTCGCCGATGCCCACAAAGAGGCCATCGGAGCTGGGTGAGGCCACCACCTCTCCCGAGGCGTCGACGGGGTGCACCCCGTCCATCTCCCGGTACCGGCCGATGCCGTCGAAGTGCTCGAAGCCGAAGCCCACCGGATCGATCATCAGGTGACAGCCGGCACACTCGGGCACGTCCGAGTGAGCCGCGTAGCGCTCCCGCGTCGACAGGGAGGGGTCGACCGGCGGTGGTGAGATGTTCAGGTCAGCCGGAGGAGGCGGAAGGTGCTGGCAGAGCAGCCGCTCGCGCACCATCACCCCCCGGTGAATCGGCGACGACGAGGTCGGCAGAGCGTGGGTGGCCAGGACCGCTCCCTGGGAGAGCAGACCACCCGCGCGCTCCGGCGGCAGCGAGACGCGACCCCAGCCGTCCGCTCCGACCGTAGGTGCGGGGAGCTCGTAGAACGTGGCCAGCTCTGCAGTGACGAAGGTGTGATCTGTCGTCAGCAGCTCCCCGAAGCCACCGCCAGCGGCGGCGACGTCAGCCGTGAGCCGCCGGGTCTCCTCGGTCATCGCTCCGCGGATCTCCGTCGTCAGCTCTGCATAGACGCTGCCGTCGCGCACGACCTGAGGAAGCCTCTCGAGCTGAAGCATCGCTGCCACGCTGTCAGCGACCCGCTCGGGCGCTCTCGGGTCGGCCAGGAGGCGGTCGAGCTCGACCTGCAGACCGTCCGGCGTGGAGAGTCGTCCTCCGGCAGCGACATCCAGCAGGTCCGCGTCCGGGGGACCGCCAGTCACTCCGAAGGCGAGGGCTGTCGCCAGCTCCCAGTCGTTGAGGGTGAACACCTCACCGGCGGTGCGGGCCCCGAGCTCGGAGCGGTACAAGAACGCCGGAGACTGCAGTGCGGCGGTGATCACCCAGCGAATCCCCTCCTCGAAGCCGTCCTCGGCAGCCACCTCGTCGTACAGCTCGAGG
Organism: Pseudomonadota bacterium; assembly: GCA_002862545.1. Taxonomy (GTDB): domain Bacteria; phylum Myxococcota_A; class UBA796; order UBA796. The sequence continues at coordinate 5,489 of PKDJ01000163.1, read as the reverse complement.
AGCGATGTGCGCTCCGAATCGGTCAGTGGCCGCCGGTAGGCCCGCAGCCCCCAGTCACCGATGAAGGCGTCTGCGCAGGGGCGGTTCGCTGTGTCACAGGGCACGACCGCATCGAGATCGGCAGCAGCCGCCAGCTCCTCGGCGGCCGCCCGGTACTGCTCGGCCAGGAGCGAAGACACGGCGAGGGAGGCGTCGTTGGCGTAGCCCTCGACGGTCAGATCGGGCGCGAAGCTGGCCTCGGGAGCCAGCTCGGTGCCCAGCAGCGCGCGCACCGAGGCGCCGTACTCGGCGTGCGTCAAGCGGCGCACGAGGCGTGGCCCAGGGCCAGCGACACACTCGGTGTCGGTCGTCGACCCAGCACCTGTGAGGGTCGAAGCCGACGAGGACGCCGGCGTGGACGGCGCCGCCGTGTCGGGCGCCCCATCAGCGGCCCGCTTCGACGTCGGTGTGCCGCAGGCGAGCAAGGCGAGCGCGAAGAGGCGTGTGCTCATGCGAACACCCCCCCGAGGCCGCCGCGACCGGCAGACTCGTTGCCGAAGGTGTCGAGATCCATTCCGAAGGCGCGGCAGATCGACACCAGCAGGTGCGCGTGGTTGGTGGGCCCGAGGTCGAGGTAGCGCCCGCCGTCGAGCACGTCTGTGGCTCCAGCGAGCACCCAGGGCACGTCGGTGCACACGTGCAGCCGCCCGTCCCCCATCTCCTGCGCCCAGACGACCAGCGTGGTGTCGAGCAGCGTGCCGCCGTACTCCGGGTCCTCCCGCGACGCGAGGTCGTCGACGAGCGTGCGGAACTGCTCGGCGAACCAGCGCTCCGCGAGCACGTAGTTGTCCTGGCCGACCACGTTGGTCGGGTCGCTGTGGGAGAGCGTGTGGTGACCGTCTGACAGACCGAGCCAGGTGAAGACGACCGGCGAGACCGTGTGTGCCCACTGCAGTGTCACCACGTTCGTGACGCCGCAGGCCAGGGCCTGCACGGCCAGCGAGCGCTGCGCCTCCCCGATGACCGGAAACGAATCGTTGTCGTACACCCAGCCCGTGTCGGGCCGTTCACCGGGCTCACAGCTGAGCACGGTGTCCATCGCCCGCTCCATGTCAGCCAGAGCGTCGAGGTGATCCCCGAGCTTCGCCTGCTCGACCGCCCCAAGCCGACTCTGCAGATCGAGCAGCTCGGCCCGGTTCGCGTCGATCACCCGGGACCGCCGATCACGGAGCTTGGCAGCCTCCACGTCGCCGAGCACCACGTCGCCGAAGAGGCGGTCGTAGACGCTACTCGGATCGTCGTCGGGCGGGAGCATGTACCCCGGCCCCCCATACACCATGCGGGTCTGGATGCCGCCCCCCCAGGCGCTCGTCTGGACCCCGAGCTCCAGGCTCTGGAGCCGGGTGGACATCCCAATGTGCGAGGCGACGACCTGATCGACGGAGCGCCCCAGCGACTCGGGGCCATCCCCGTTGGTGAGCATGGCGGCCATGCCGCCCTCGTGGTTGGTGGCGCTGTGGAACTGCAGACCGCGGAGCAACGTCACCTGGTCGCGGACGGGCTCTAGCGGCTCCCAGATGGAGCCCGGCCCAAAGGCGAAGTCACGCTCGCCTCCCGTGGGCCAGAGCCGATCGGGCACAGTGCCGTTCGGTGTGGCCATGATGAGCAGGCGCTTCGGACCGACCCCACCCGCCCGCGCTTCACCGGTCAGCAACCGACAAAACGGCGCAGCAAGCGTTGTCGCGCCGAGGCCCGCGAGGAACCGTCGACGGCTAGACATGTGTGGGACCCCCTTCCCACTGTGAGACTGCCACACGATCCACTGAACGGCTAGAACACGTCATGTACGTGTGAGCAAGATGCGCACGGACCCCGGACACGCCAACGAAGGGGGGCCCGCGAGGAACGCATCGTGCGCGGCCTCACCCGCACCAGGCCCGGGCATTCCGGAACATCCGCAGCCACGGGCCATCCTCTCCCCACCCAGCGGGCGCCCAGCTGTTGGTCACCGTGCGGAACACCCGCTCGGGGTGCGGCATGAGGATAGTCGCTCGCCCATCGGTGCTCGTGAAGCCCGTGAGGCCGCCTGGCGAGCCGTTCGGGTTGAGCGGGTAGCGCTCGGTGGGCCGTCCGTGGTTGTCGACGTACCGCACCGCCGCGACTGCAGGCTCGGCCTTCGCCACCACCCGTCCCTCGCCATGCGCCACGGCGATCGGCAGCCGACTGCCCGCCATTCCCGCGAGGAGAATGGAGGGACTCTCCAGGATCTCGACCAATGAAGTCCGCGCCTCGAACTGCTCCGAGAGGTTGCGCTCGAACCTCGGCCACGCCTCCGCGCCAGGGATCAGCTCCTTCAGCTGGGAGAGCATCTGGCAGCCATTGCAGACACCCAGGCTGAAGGTGTCGTCCCGCCCGAAGAAGGCCTGGAAGGAAGCTCGCACACGCTCGTTGTTCAGGACGGACTTGGCCCAGCCGCCGCCAGCCCCGAGCACATCGCCGAAGCTGAAGCCACCGCACGCGACCAGCCCGCGGAAGTCGGCCAGCTCGACCCGTCCCTCGAGCAGATCCGACATGTGCACGTCGACAGCCTCGAAGCCGGCGGCGTGGAAGGCCGCAGCCATCTCGAGCTGGCCGTTCACGCCCTGCTCCCGCAGGATCGCGACCCGCGGGCGCTCAGGCCCGACGGAGGGAGTCCAGGCGGGGTCGAAGCCCAGCACCGGCGACAGGCCGGGATCGTCGTCCTCGCCGAGCAGGGCGTGCTCACTGTCGGCGCAGGCCGGGTTGTCGCGCAGCCGTGCGATCTGCCAGCTGACACCCGCCCAGGCTGTCTCCCACGCCGCGCGGGAGCCCGAGGCGACGACCGCACCACCGTGCGTGAAGCGGAGCTCACCGTCGGCGGTCGGACCACCGAGGACGTGCACGTCGAGACCATGAGAGGCGAAGGCTGCGCGCACCTCATCGAGATCGGAGTTCTGTACCTGCAGGACAGCGCCAAGCTCCTCGGCGAAGAGCCCGGAGGCGGCGTCCGCACCCGGGATCGTCACGTCGACGCCGACGCGACCCGCGAAGGCCATCTCAGCGACGGTCGCCAGCAGGCCTCCGTCCGAGCGGTCGTGGTAGGCGAGGACGCGATCACGCGTCGCGTCGAGGGCCTCGACGAAGGCCACCAGGCGGGCCGGGTCGTCCAGGTCCGGCGGCTCGGCACCGAGGACCCCATGAACCTGCGCGAGCATCGAGCCGCCGAGGCGGTTGCGGCCACCGCCGAGGTCGACCAGGAGCAAGGCGGTGTCGATGTCACGCGAGAGCTGCGGCGTGAGGGTCCGTCGCACGTCGGCGACGGGCACGAAGGCACTGACCACGAGCGACAGCGGGGCAGTGACCTGGTGGTCGCCATCGGCGTCAGACCACCTAGCCCGCATGCTCATGCTGTCCTTTCCGACCGGCACGTGGATGCCCAGCGCCGGACAGGTCTCGATGCCGACTGCACGGACGGTCGCGTACAGGCTGGCGTCCTCACCGGGATGACCCGCCGGGGCCATCCAGTTGGCCGAGAGCACCACCTGCCCGAGAGACGCGATGTCGGCGGCGACCAGGTTGGTGAGGGACTCCGCGATGGCCATGCGGGCCGAGGCTGGCCCGTCCAGGAGCGCGACCGGCGTGCGCTCACCCATCGCCATCGCCTCGCCGGTGTGGCCGGTGTAGGTCGTCGTGGTCACGGCCACGTCGGCGCAGGGCACCTGCCAAGGGCCGACCATCTGCTCTCGGGCCACCATTCCGGTGATCGACCGGTCGCCGATGGTGATGAGGAAGCGCTTACTGGCCACGGTCGGATGTCGGAGCACCCGGAGGGCGGCGTCCTGCAGGTCAAGGCCCGCCGTCTCGAAGGTCGCGCGCGGTGCATTCGCCGAGGCCACGTCTCGGTGCATCCGCGGCGGGTTGCCGAAGAGCACGCCGAGCGGCAGGTCGATGGGGGCCTCGCCGAGCTGCCGATCGCCGACCGTCAGTCGCTCCTCGTCGGTCACCTCGCCGACCACCGCATAGGGGCAGCGCTCACGGACACAGAGCTGCTCGAAGCGCTCGAGATCCTCGGGCGCAATGGCGAGCACGTAGCGCTCCTGGGCCTCGTTCACCCAGATCTCCATGGGCGACAGGCCGGGCTCTGCGCTCGGCAGATCGCGCAGCTCGAAGCGGCCACCCCGGCCAGCGTCGTGGACGATCTCGGGGAAGGCGTTCGACCAGCCGCCAGCACCCACATCGTGGATGGACGCGATCGGGTTGGCCTCACCGAGCTGCCAGCAGCGATCGATGACCTCCTGGCAGCGCCGCTCGATCTCCGGGTTGGCCCGCTGGACCGAGGCGAAGTCGAGCTCCTCGTCGGAATCACCGGTCGCCATGGAGCTGGCCGCACCACCCCCGAGACCGATCAGCATGGCCGGCCCACCGAGCGCCACCAGCTTGGCGCCGGCAGGGAGCTCACGCTTCTGGACGTGACCATCGCGCACGTTGCCGTAGCCACCCGCGATCATGATGGGCTTGTGGTAGCCCCGCCACTCGGCGTCTCCATCGGCGGTCGGCACCGTCTGCTCGAAGGTGCGGAAGGTGCCCGAGAGGTTCGGGCGCCCGAACTCGTTGTTGAACTGAGCCCCACCGATCGGTCCCTCGATCATGATGTCGAGAGGCGTGGCCATGCGCGGCGAGTGCCCGGGCGACGCAGCCTCCCAGGGCTCGGGCTGCTCCGGCAGCCTCAGGTGGCTCACCCAGAAGCCGCACAGGCCGGCTTTGGGCTTGCCGCCGCGACCCGTCGCGCCCTCGTCCCGGATCTCGCCGCCATTGCCGGTGCCGGCACCCGGATGCGGCGAGATGCCCGTCGGGTGGTTGTGCGTCTCCACCTTCATCAGCAGGTGCACGGGCTCCGTCGAGCCGCCGTACACGCCGGTGTCGGGGTGCGGACCGAAGCGGTCGGAGACCGGGCCCTCCACCACCGCGGCGTTGTCCTTGTAGGCGGACAGCGTCCGGCCTGGGTTGGCCCGGTAGCTGTTCTTGATCATTCCGAAGAGCGAGTGGGGCTGCTCTTCGCCGTCGATGGTCCAGCGGGCGTTGAAGATCTTGTGCCGGCAGTGCTCGCTGTTGGCCTGGGCGAACATCATCAGCTCGGCATCAGTCGGATCACGCCCCAGCTCTCGGAAGGACCGCACGAGGTAGCCGATCTCGTCATCGGACAGGGCCAGCCCCCAGTCGGTGTTCGCCGCTCGGAGCGCGGCCTCACCGCCGCCGAGCACGTCGACACGGCGCAGGGGCCGCGCCTCGTGGGTGACGAAGAGCACGCGGGCCTCGGCCACGCTGCCGAGGACCGCCTCGGTCATCCGATCGTGCAGCGCCGCAGCGACGCGGGCGCGCTCGTCAGCATCCAGGGCGCCGCCCTCAGACGTGCTGACGGTCCAGGCGACGATTCGCTCCACCCGCCGGACCGCATCGAGGCCACAGTTGGCGGCGATCTCGGTGGCCTTGGA
>PKDJ01000344.1 GCA_002862545.1 Pseudomonadota bacterium | reverse complement strand
AGCCGGCTTTCCGATGATGCCGAGTGTCGTCGGTGATCAAGCGACCCGCTGGCGCTCCTTGGCCTACACCGTCGCGCTGGTCCCGGTGACACTCGCGCCTGTGTGGCTCGGCTACCTTGGCCCCGCTTATGGAGTGGCGGCCGCCGTGCTCGGTGCGTGGTTCCTGTACCTGGTCGGTCGATCGCTCCACGAGCGCCGCCCGTCCTATGACTACCGGGTCTTCCGAGGCTCAATTGGCTACCTCGCGCTCCTCTTCGGGGCGATGTTCGTCGACCTGCTGATGATGGGACTGTCGTGATGCGGCGCTCCCGGCGGCGGGACGGCTGCGTGTGCCGTGATGTGCAGTCAAACGATGCACTCGCTCTAGGGCACGCGATCCCGGCAGATATGGTTGTCCGCGTGCGCGCGAGCTTGCGCTCCCGACGCGGATGTGGTGAAAGACCGCACCGGCGTGTGCGAACCCTCACGAGGCTGTCATGACTGCAGCACGACTTCTTCCTTTCCTTCTCATCGCATCGGCGTGCGGCTCTGCCGCTGGCCAGGGCGATGCGCGTGGTCCGGTGGTCTTCGCCGACAACTGCGCGCCTTGCCACGGCTACGCGGGCGAGGGCAAACCCAGCATCGCGACTCCTGCGATCGCCGGCCTGCCGTCCTGGTACGTCGAGGCCCAGCTCGGAAAGTTCCGGGGTGGGATGCGTGGCGCCCATGTCGATGACGCGCCGGGCCTCCGGATGCGTCCGATGGCGAGAGCGCTCGACGACGAGGATGTCTCTCGCATCGCAGCCCACGTCGGCTCGATGCCGGTGCAGACGCCTGACCGCAGCGCCGTGCCCCACGGTGATGCCGAGGCCGGCAAGGCGCTGTACGCCACGTGCACCGCGTGCCACGGCCCCGAGGGCAAGGGCAACGAGCAGCTCAATGCCCCGCCGATCGCTCAGCTCGACGACTGGTACATGGTCACGCAGCTGCACAACTTCAAGCATGGGCTCCGTGGCGCGGCTGATGGAGACATCACCGGCGCCCAGATGCGGCCCATGGCTATGACCCTCGCTGACGACCAGGCCGTTGCCGATGTCGTCGCGTACATCAGCACCCTCTGAAGCGGAGACGGACATGGCTCAAGACAACGAACCGATCGTTCTCTCCGAGGGCGAACACGCGGCCGCGCAGACGTTCTGGGCAGCCTTCATCGGCGTGGTGCTCTTCGCGGGCGCCGCCTTCTTCATCCTGATCTAAGGGGGAACCTCTCATGATCGAGATGCTCCGACCCCAGGTCTCGTCCTTCGCGGGCGAGATCGATTCGCTCATCGTCATGGTGACGCTCATCGTCGGGTTCTGGTACCTCCTTACCAAGGGCATGTTTCTGTACCTGCTGATGGCCTTCCGCGCGAAGCCCGGGCAGAAGGCGCAGTACATCACCGGGAAGGAGAAGCACCTGAAGAAGTGGGTGACCATCCCTCACCTGGTCATCATCCTGTGCGACGTGGTCCTGGTCGCTGGAGCCGTGCGGGTCTGGTACAACGTCAAGCAGTTCATGCCTGAGGCAGAGCAGACCATCCGCATCGTCGGGCAGCAGTGGGCATGGACGTTCGTGCACCCTGGTCCAGACGGCGAGCTCGACACCGATGACGACATCGCGATGATCGACGAGCTGCACGTCCAGGCGGGCGTCACGTACCACTTCATGCTTGAGTCGAAGGACGTGCTCCACGACTTCAGCGTGCCGGTGTTCCGACTCAAGCAGGACGCCATTCCCGGCCGCCGCATCCTGGGCTGGTTCAAGCCCGAGGTTGCGGGCGAGTTCGACATTCAGTGCGCTGAGATGTGTGGCATTGGCCATGGCATCATGGGCGCCAAGCTCTACGTCGAGACCCCCGAGCAGCACGCCATGTGGGTGAACGACAACTCCCTGACCGAGGTGGCCGCGGCCACCCAGACCGAGGTGCAGCGATGAGCGAAGCGGCTGTACACCCTGACGGGCACGAGCACGACCACCACGACCACGAGATGACCTTCGTGGAGAAGTGGATCTTCCCGCTCGACCATAAGTACATCGGCAAGCAGTACCTCTTCACCGGCATGGTGATGGCGCTGTTCGGCGGCTTCCTGGCCTACGCCTTCCGGATGCAGCTGGCCTGGCCGGGCACCGACATCCCTCTGTTCGGGCACATGTCCCCGGCGGAGTACAACGCCGCGGTCACCAACCACGGCACCATCATGATCTTCTGGGTGGCGATGCCTGTGCTCATCGCTGCCTTCGGGAACTTCCTGATCCCTCTGATGGTCGGCGCAGACGACATGGTCTTTCCGCGCCTCAACCGCCTGTCGTACCAGGTGTTCTTGCTCAGCGCGATCGTGATCGTCGCGTCGTTGTTCGTGCCAGGCGGTGGCTTCGGCGGGGCCTGGACGGCCTACCCGCCGCTCTCTGCGGTCGCGGCCTACAACCTGACTCCGCAGGGCTCCACGATGTGGCTCCTCGCGGTAGCGCTCGAGTTCATCGCCTTCCTCATCGGTGGCATCAACTTCATCACCACAGCCATGAACTCCCGCGCACCGGGCATGACGTGGGAGAAGGTGCCGATGGTGGTGTGGATGATCTGCATCGCCAGCATCCTCTTCATGGCGTCGGTCGGCCCGCTGATGGCGGGCGCTGTGATGCTGCTGTTCGACCAGACCATCGGCACCGGCTTCTTCGACCCGGCTCGCGGCGGAGATCCAATCCTCTGGCAGCACCTCTTCTGGTTCTTCGGCCACCCCGAGGTGTACGTCGTCCTCCTGCCCGCCACGGGCATGGTGGCCGAGATCGTGCCGACCTTCGCTCGCAAGAAGCTCTTCGGGTACAAGACGGTCCTGTTCACGGCGATCGGCACTGGCGTGCTCTCCTTCTTCGTGTGGGCTCACCACCAGTTCATCGCGGGCATCGACCCGCGCATGGCGAACGTGTTCACGATCACGACGGTGCTCATCTCCATTCCGATCGCAGAGATGATGTTCCTGTACATCGCGACGCTCTACGGTGGCTCGATTCGGTTCACGACGCCGATGCTCTGGGCCCTCGGCTTCATCTTCGCCTTCCTCATCGGTGGCGTGACGGGCATCCCTCTCGGAGCTAGCGGCGCGGACATCTACTTCCACGACAGCTACTTCGTGATCGCCCACTTCCACTTCACGTTCTTCCCGATTGCCTTCATCGGGACGTTCGCGGGGCTGACCTACTGGTATCCGAAGATGTTCGGCCGCATGATGAACGAGACGCTCGGGAAGATTCACTTCTGGGGCACGATGATCTCGTTCCACTGCCTCTTCATCCCGATGTTCGTCCTCGGGCTCGCCGGGCAGCACCGCCGCATCTACGACTTCACGAACTTCCCGGAGCTGGGCGTTCCCTTCCTGCAGGACATTCGCGTCTTCTGTACGTCGGCGCTGCTCGTGCTCCTCGCCTTCCAGTTCGTGTTCCTCTACAACTTCATCGTCAGCATGTTCCGCGGCGAGAAGGCTTCCGAGAACCCTTGGAACGCCAACACCCTCGAGTGGGCCACGCCCTCTCCTCCGGGTCACGGCAACTTCAAGGAGTTCCCGAACGTCTACCGTGGTCCTTACGAGTACAGCGTGCCTGATCGCGAGAGCGACTTCTGGCCGCAGCATCACCCGGCCTGAGGGAGTTCACCGATGGCTTCGCAGTACACGGTCGCGCACCAGCGCTCGGCGACCGGCATTCCGACGAGCAAGCTGGCGCTCTGGTGGCTTCTGTGCTCCGAGATCGTCATCTTCGGTGGCGTGCTGGCCTCCTACCTGATGTTCCGCCTGACCCATCCGGAGTGGAGCTTCGATGCTTCCCACACCAACACGATGGCGGGCAGCATCAACACCTTCGTGCTCCTCACTTCCAGCCTCTTCGCGGTGCTCGCTCACCACGCGGCTGAGATGAAGGACGGCCCGAAGGCAGCTCGGTACCTGATGATGACGTTCGGTGGAGGCCTGCTCTTCCTCATCATCAAGGGATTCGAGTGGAGCTTCGAGATCTCCCACGGGTACACGATCACCGCGTCCCGGTTCTGGAGCTTCTACTACACGGCCGCAGGCATCCACGCCTCGCACGTCATCGCGGGCATGATCATCATGCTCTGGGTGGCCAACACGGCTCGCAAGGGGAAGGACCTGCACCGCGTCGAGAACGTCGGCCTCTACTGGCACTTCGTCGACTTGGTCTGGATCTTCCTGTTCCCTCTCCTGTACATCGCCAAGTAGCCGGAGGCTGACGTGGGTGGTCATTCGCCAGCGCACTACGTGCGCATCTGGGTCATCCTCTGCGTGCTGCTTGTCGTCAGCATTGCAGGACCCGAGCTTGGAATTCCGATCGTGACGCTGATCACGGCCTTCGGCATCGCGTTCGTTAAGGCCTACTTGGTGTGCAAGCACTTCATGCACCTGGATACCGAGCGCCCAATCGTCCGATACATCCTCATCACTAGCCTAATGTTCATGCTCCTGTTCTTCGCGGCGGTCTCGCCCGACGTGCTGAACCACAACGGCATGCGCTGGGAGAACCAAGCCGCGAAGGCTGCCGTCATCCACGGGATGGCGGTGGGCGACCATGGCGGTGGGCACGGTGACGAGCACCACGGTGAGGATCACGCTGGTGACCACCACGGTGATGAGCACGCGGACGACCACGGCGACGGTCACGATGATGGCCACCACGAGGAGGCCGCGGAGGAGCACTGATGTCGACCCTGCGACTGGTCCGCGAGCCAAAGAAGAGCGAGCCCATCCTCCCCAACGCCGTTCTGGGGACGTTGTTCTTCATCATCGCGGAGTCCATGCTCTTCGCGGGGTTCATCTCCGGCTACATCGTCGTGGAGGCGAACTACCCTCCCGGAATGTGGCCACCTCCCGAGCAGCCGCGGCTACCCATCGAGGTGACCGCGGTGACTACGACGATGCTCCTCGCCAGTGGTGTGCTCCTCTGGTGGGCGGGTAGGCGCTTCCGAGAGTCGGCTGATGCGGCCAAGAGTCCGATGGGGCTGGCGGTCTTGCTCGGCGCGTTGTTCGTCGGAGTGCAGGGCGTAGAGTGGGTCCAGCTGATCGGCGAGGGCCTCACGTTGACGAGCAGCAGCTTCGGTGGCTTCTTCTACGTCATTGTCGGAGCGCACGCGATGCACGCGATGCCGGCGATTGTGATCTTGCTTCGGCAGCGGCAGAGAATGCTGCGGGGCGAGCTGAAGCCGGATGCCTTCGCTGCGGCTCGGCTGTTCTGGTACTTCGTCGTGTTGGTCTGGCCGGTCCTGTACTGGACCGTGTACCTGTGAGGTGGCCCGTGGCTCTGCTCCCCGTGCTGATGATGCTCTCCACTCCAGCGCTCGCGTGCCCCGTGTGCGGTGGCGGAGGGGCGAATGCACAGGCCTACATCGACACGATGATCTTCCTCAGCGCCCTTCCACTACTCCTTCTCGGCGGTGTGGCCTTCTTCTTTTGGTGGAAAACGATGCGGGTCACGGTCGACGAGGAGCCGTCAGGTCGTCTTCCGCAGGCTCGACCACAGCCATAGCGCCACGGCCAGCAGGCCGATGGCAAACCACTGGGCCGCGTAGGACCGGTGATGAATCTTTGGCAGCGGCAGCGCGTAGCCGCCGATTGGCGGCGCAGACGGCTCGAGTCGCTCTTCTTCGTGGCGCTCGCCGACCTTGATCACCCAGGGAACGTCCGTGTTGCGGGCCTGGGCGACGGAGCCGTAGGGAGGCCCGAGAGCGCGTGGTAGCAGCCCCCAGAGGCGGTCGCCGTCCAGCGGCCAGCGCTCGATGTTGCCGTCGACGTCGGGCTGCAGCGGCGTGGTGGGGGGGGCTGCGGGCAGCAGCAGGCCCTCGGCATGAAGCGCCCCTGTAGGTGACCATGCGGTCAGGGTCTGCTCTGTGGCGTCGGCGGGGACCCATCCGAGGTCGACGAGCAGAGTGGGGCCATCGCTAGAGCGGAAAGGGACGACCAAGCGGTAGCCCGGCGTACCGCCGACGAGGCCCCCCGCGCTCAGCGCTCGCGGTCCGTCGAGGATCTCACCGTCGATGGCGACGCGACGGTGCGCGAGATCCTCGTGACCTGAGAGCGGCAGGCTCTCGAGGGGAGGTGCGGACCACTGGCGCTCCATGTGCTCGGCGGTCTCTAGGGACTGGTAGTAGCGGTCCACCTGCCAGATGCCGAGGCGCGCGGTGACGCCGAGCACGACGAGCGTGGCGAGGGTCGGTACAGGACGGGGGGCGAGCTTCATCGGAGCAGGGTAGCCCATCCGTAGGGGCCAGGAGCGCTCCGTAGGCGCAGGAGGACGGAATGCAGGGGCGCCATGTCGTCTGGGTGCTCGGTGTAGGTGTCGTCGTGTTGGCGGTGCTGATCTGGGGTGTCGGTGCATGGATGGTCGACGCCATCGACACACAGGCCGAATCCGAGGGAGTACCGCGGCTGACTCAGGAGCAGGCAGCGGAGCGTGTGGCGAGGGAGGATCGCTTCGGTCTGCCGTCACGGCTCGAGAATCCGCCAGCCCGAGACATCGAGACGCACCGCAAGGTAGGCACCGAGGCAGATCCTCTCCCGCCTACGCCGGATGGCGCTCTGCGGCTGATGGAGGCCTACGCGGTGACCCTCGAGCTGTGCGCCAAGCGCGCCAAGACGGGGCACAGTGGTCCGGTGGAGCTGCAGCTGGACGTGGTCGCGCGGCACGTGAAGAGCGTGTTGGTGCCTGGTCGTGAAGGAGAGGCGTGGCAGACCTTCGAGAGCTGCATGGCGGGGGGCCTCCAGCGCGCGGTCTTCGATGCGCCAATCAACACCCGGATCCCAGTTGCCGTCGAGCTCTAGTCGCTCAATAGGCCCCCAGGATGCGGTTGACCGTGACGATGAGCGCAGAGCCGATACCGCCCACCAGCCCGCCGACGAAGGCGAGAGCGACCCCGTAGGCCTCGTGCAGGAAGTAGACGCCGGCAAGCGGGCCGATCACGAGGAAGCCGACCCAGAGGAACACGATGTAAGGGTGCTCCTTCAGCCAGTCGATGACGGGTGTGTCGCCGTGCATGGTCGCCCTCCGTGGCGCGGAGACTTCACGGAAGGGAAGGAGTAGTGGATGGCGCCGTCGGGCCGCGCTGCGTCGATCCGATGCACCCAGCGGAGCCAAGCTGCACGGATATAGGCATGGCCACGGTCATGATCTGTCTGTAGGAGAGCGTGCCATGTCGTCGAGCCCGAACCGCAGCATCCTCGCTGTCGTCGCGGCCCTGTTCCTCGGGTCAGGGTGCATTGCGGCGGAAGGGATCGATCACCCTGCGGTCATGAAGCGCTGGGACATGAACTACTACAGCAAGTGCTCGTCTTGGCTGTACAGCCAGAGCTCGGGCGTGCGCTACTGCGCCTCGCCGGCGTTCCGTGCCCGGCCGATGGGCACGGCTGACGATGCCGATGCGGGCCCGCAGTTCGACGAGACCAAGACCGACAAGGCCTCGCTCGTCGCGGCTGGTGAGACGGTCTACGGCAATGTCTGCGCGGCGTGTCACCAGGCCGACGGCAAGGGCCAAGAGGGCATGTATCCGCCCCTCGCAGGTGCGGGTGAGTACTACGGCTCGCCCCAGAACCATGCGCGCATCCTCGTGCACGGTCTCAATGGTGAGATCCAGGTCCTCGGCAAGACCTACAACGGTGCAATGCCGGCGCAGGGTCACATGAGCGACTACGAGCTCGCCGCCGTGGCCACCTACGTTCGCAGCTCCTGGGGCAACGACGACGGCGTCGTCATGCCCGCCGACGTGAAGGCCGTCCGCTAGCGGAGACTACTCGACCGACGAGAACGGTCGAGACACGTCGAAGGTGACGAGCGCAGATCCCACGCCGGCTACGGGGCCGCTGGAGAAGTCTGCACCGCCCTCGAGCCGCAGTGACACGCCCCAGAAGCGATGGAACCGGTAGCGCGCGCCGAGGCCGGCCCTTGCGGTGGCGCCCACCGCTGTGCCCTTGCCCGAGGTGGCCAGCAGGGGCCCACCCGAGACGAAGCCGTGCACCTGTGTGACGATCAGGTCGAAGCCCCGTCGCACCTCGAGCATAGGCGCGGTCCGCAGCCCGGATGGACCGAGTGTCTGACGTGCGGCGACCCCGAGGCCGGTGAACTTCCCTATGGCATACGCGTTGTCGTACTGTCCCCACCAGAAGCCACCGGCTGCGAACCACCCTGGTGCTGGACGGGCCGGAGCTTCTGTGATGGCCAGTCCGCCGCCGATGGAGCCGTACGCACCTGCATGGTCTTCGGTGATGGCATGGGCCGAGGTCAGGGCCGCGAGCAGCAGAAGCATTTGCGGCACGTAACCTGAGGCCCTTCGCGATAGGGGTGCGAGAGGTGTTCATGGACCGTCATTCCCGCCTGGCTGCTGCTCTCCGTGGCGAGCCTGTCGACCGCCCACCCGTCTGGTTCATGCGCCAGGCTGGCCGCTACATGGCGGAGTACCGCGCCATTCGTGAGCGGGTGAGCTTCCTCGAGCTGTGCCACGATCCGGCACTGGCCTGTGAGGTCACCTGCCAGCCTGTCGATCGGTTTGGGGTCGATGCGGCCATCGTGTTCTCCGACATCTTGACCATCCCCGAGGCGATGGGCTGCCCGGTGGAGTTTCACCCAGGCAGAGGGCCGGTCCTCCCAGAGCCGATCCGCACGGCCGCCGACGTGGAGCGCCTCGTCGATCCGGACATCGGTTCGGCGCTACCTTGGGTGCCTGAGACCCTACGCCTGTTCAGAGCGGCTCGGCCGGAGGTGCCGATTCTCGGCTTTGCTGGGGCTCCCTTCACCCTGCTCTGCTACATGGTCGAGGGTGGTGGCTCCAAGAACTGGCTGGCCCTAAAGCAGCTGCTGTTCCAGTCGCCGGAGGTCGCCCAGGCCCTGCTTGGTCGGCTTGCAGATGCAGTGGGGGCTTATCTGCAGGCACAGGTCGACGCGGGAGCCGCGGCCGTGCAGATGTTCGATACCTGGGCAGGCATCCTCTCACCGGAGGACTGGCGCCGCTTCGCCTTGCCGGCGGCACAGCGAGCCCTGTCCCATGTGTCAGGCGCACCGCGGATCTACTTCACGCGGGACAGCAGCCCCTTCCTCCGCATGCTGCCCGAGACGGGGGCCGACGTGATCGGCTTGGACTGGCGCGTCGACATCGCCGAGGCACGCGAGGTGCTCGGCGGCATGCCCGTGCAGGGCAACATGGACCCCGTCGCGCTCTATGCTCCTCCTGCCGAGGTGCGGCGCCGGGTGCACGCGATCTGTGATGCAGCGGGGCCGCGAGGGCACGTGTTCAACCTCGGACACGGTGTGCTCCCGACCACACCGCTCGAGGGCGTCGAGGCGATGATCGCCGCGGTCAAGGAGCGGTCGGGCTGACTTCTCCGACCGGAGCCTCGCGCCACACGGGGCCCGTCATCGCCCACGATGCATCGGGGTCCCAGGCAGCGGCGGCGAGCCAGCCTGGCTCGGCGCTGTCGAGGCGGTAGCGCAGAGTGGCACCTGGGGGCTCTACAGCCCACTCGGTGAGTCGACCGAGGTCGGAGAGCAGCGCGACGGTATGAGTTGTCTCGAGGCCGGTGATGGTGAGGGCGACCTCTCCGTCCGGCAGCCTGGTCGGGTCGATGACCTCGCCGTGAGAGGCTCCAGCCCAGCGAAGCACGACGAGAGGACCCGTCGTCGCGACGGTTGCTCCAGCCGCCAGCCCCGCCAGCGCGTCGGCCTCGGTTGGTGCGGCAGCGTCCGCCACGTCGAGCCAGGTGAGGTCTCCGACCGGGGTGACGAGGTACCCGCCGTCGAGCCACCCGAGCCAGGCCTGCCAGGCATCCTCGGGCGCCTCGAGACCCGGATGGTCGAGGCGCACGTAGTGGGGATGGGGGTCGGCCTCCCAAGGAGCGGGTGCGGCGTCGAACCATGCGAGATCGACCACGGTGCGTCGATTGGTGTTCGGGCCACCGGCTGCTGCTGCCAGTAGGTCGGCTGCCGAGCGACCCGTCGGATCGACTGCGCCGTGCCCAGCGAAGCTGCTGCTCGAGCTCCAGGGCCAGCTCACGATGCTCCAGCCCTGGTCGGACACCGTCCGGCTGCCGTCGATCTGGAGGAGGGTGGGCAAGCCGGTGACCGCCCCGTTGGCGGTGCCGATCTCGTCTTCGGGGGCGGTCACGACGAAGCGGGCGCCGATGGACCAGGCCTGGAGCAGGGCCTGCGCATCCGTGCCGCGCCAGCTTCGGGCCACGTCGCCCCTCCAGCCGAGGGCTGCGAGGATGCGATCACCGGGGTCGAAGGCAGGCTCGAGGGTGAGTCCGAGGCGAGCCGTCTCCTCGGGGAGGATGGTGACGCGTCGACTGACCGGCTGCAGGTCGGGCCCGCCCGAGATGGTGATGGTCACGCCGCCCGCCCCGACTCCAATGCGCCCGCCGTCAGCAGGGCTGATCACCGTGGCCGTCCGGCCGTCATCGGCTTCGTAGGTGATCGCGACGGGACGCGGTGGTGCTGCCCACTCCAGAGCGAGGTCCACCCAGCCGCGCGCCCCGAGGTCGATCTCGAGACTCTCACCCGGTGGAACCGGCAGTGAGCGGCCACGTGCCACCCCCTCGGCGACGAGGACCTCCGTGCCCTCGGGAGCACGTCCTGAGAACTGGTCATCCTCCACGGGGATCTGACCGAGGATGGTCTCTCCCTGCAGGAAGAGGATCGTCGACGCGTCGGCAGCCGTCCCCGAGACGGGCTGGGAGAAGAGGGCCTCCGAGGCCTCGGAGGGACGAGCCACCAGCAGACCAGATGCGCCGCTCACCCGAATGGCCCCGCCGAGATCGGTGTCCAGAACACCGTCGTGCCCGTACACGAGCTGGTCGTGTACCAGCTGCTCCGAGAGGAGGTCAAAGCTGCCCGAAGGGTGAATCCACAGCCCATCGGCGCCCTCCAGCTCGAGCCAGGGACTGTCCGGAGCAAGCACCCAGGAGACCTCGCCGTACTCACCCGCCCTCTCGGCGGGCTGGTCGCGCAGGGAGGCGATCACCCCCCCGAGGGTGATCCGATCGTCACCCACGTTGAAGGTGTCGACGTCGAGCCAGCCGCCCCCGACGAGGGGGATCGCCTCGTGCAGGCGGTCGTTGTCGGACCATGGCGCGGCGTCGATCACGGTTCCGCCGCCGACGCCCGGCACGGTGAGGCTGTCCTGCGGGTTGCGGATCACAGCCCGAAACAGGGAGTTGGCCATGAAGTGGTCGGTGAGCGCGCCCTCGCCGCCCGCGAGCTGCATCTCGCTGCAGACAAGGGGCTGCACGACGACTTGACCCGCCTCGGGAGGCTCGGTGATGCAGGCCACGTCTTCTTGCGCGGTTCCCGTGGGCTGACACGCGGTCAGCAGCGCGAGGAGCAGTCCCCCTACTCCGCCTTCACGAAGGCGATGCGGGAGGGATAGGCGCGAATGCGACGCGACCAGCCCTCGGGGACGCTGCCGGTAGACCAGTCCCACGGACGCGTCTCGCCGGGCTTCATCGGCACCTTGCGCTCTTCTTCCACGGGGGTGGACCAGTACGGTGCGACGAGGGGCCACTCCTTCGCCTCCAGCGGTCGGCCATCACCATCCAGGTACTCCATGGTGATGCTGAGCGACTCGATCGTCTTGTCGCCATTGTTGGTCACCATGACCTGGAAGCCCCAGCCATTCAGGGGTCCCTCGGGATC
This sequence comes from Pseudomonadota bacterium, assembly GCA_002862545.1. GTDB lineage: Bacteria > Myxococcota_A > UBA796 > UBA796. Next base: position 7,033 of record PKDJ01000344.1, on the reverse strand, counting down.
TTCGGCCAGGTTGATCTGCTCCATGCTCGGCGCAGCGACATCGAGATTCGGCAGGTAGGCGTGGACTGCCACCATCCGCTTCGCGTGCGAGCGACGATCCTTCTGGGCCTTCGGGTACTCGCCGAGGAACGTGTCCCAGGATGCGGCCGTGTTCTCAGCCTTGGCCCAGTCGAACAAGAACTCCTCTCGCTCTTCGAGAGCCTTGGTCTTCAGGGCACCCTCGGGGAAGCGCTCAAGGTAGGCGTCGTACGACTCGAGGCTCTTCTCGGCACGGGCCTTGTCCAAGTACAGGGACTCGAGGCGGGAGTTGGCCTGCAGCACGAAGCGGCCGTCGGGGTACTCGACGAGGTACTGCTCGTAGGCCTCGATGGTGTCGACCGACTGCACCTGCTGGAAGTTGTCTCCGCAGCCGACAGAAGCCAACAACAGCAGAGCGGTGAACGTGCGCACGGAGCCTCCAAGCGCCACACCGGGTGTGGCGACCGCCGGTATTGTACACGACCGGCCCGGAGGCCGGCCGGAGCGACCTCAGCCCACCGACTCGCGGAAGTGATGGGCACGGGAGCTGATGTTCAGCCAGTACTGCTTCCACGGCCCGCGGCCGAGGAGGTCACCACCGAAGTAGTTCGGCGGCTTGACCGGCGGGTAGCCCTCGGGGAGCACGGTCATCTCGAGGCGGCGCTCCTCGAGGAGCTCCCGCATCTCCTCAAGCTGCCGCACCTCGATGTCGACCAGCTCGTAGAAGTTGCCGAGCAGGCTGGCGAGCTCGTCGGGGCCCACCGCGTTCTGCATCGCATCGACCCAGTCGTTGGCGACGTAGCCGAGGAAGTTGCGGAACGACAGGTAGGACCGGTTCATCAGCCTACGTGCGATCGCCCACTCGTTGGGGTTCAGCTCATCCTTCGAGCGAAGGAGGAGCCGAAGCCGCGTGAGGCGCAGGTTGGTGATCATCATTGCGGCGCGGAACAGCAGGAGCACGTTCTGGGCGCCCTCGGGGGAGGGGTGGCCCGCGTGCCAGCGGATCTTGCGCTCGTGGCGGTCCAAGAACCGCTGGATGCCCTTCGAGAGCTTCGACTCGGACTCGTAGTCCCACACCTTCATGCAGGCGACGTTCTCGATGGTGGGAATGGGATCGGTCAGCCCGCCCTCGGCGCCGACGCTCCGAGGGATGTTCAGCCGGTCGAAGTACTCCCAGATCCGTTCAACATCAGCCTCTTCGAACACCTCTACGACGGTGTCGATGAAGTCCTGCTCGCTCCGGGCGGAGTTGCGGACCAGGCTCGCGATCGTCGCGACCTTCGTCATGCCGGCGGCTCCTCGTTGGCGACCCTGAGGGTCTGTTCGTACGACCTGGGCAGCTAATGCGGCATCACGTCAGTATCAAGAGGCGACTGAATGCTAGCGCACGTTAGGTGCGTTTACCGGTCATGTGTGCCGGGTGGAGGTCTGGTGCGCTGGTTGGTCCCTCTCGCGGTGTTGCTGACGAGCCCCGCACACGCGCAGGACTCGGGTGATACCGGGTTCGATACTGCTGGATTGGCCGGGACCACGACTGCCGGAACGGTCGCTGACTCGGGTACCACGGGCGGTGCCGGCGGCACGATCACGAGCGGCGGCACGACGGCGCCCTTGGGGGCCGACAGCGGTGAAGATGAGGGCTGGCGCGGTGGTTTCTCTGCGGCCGATCTCTCGGGTGAGGCCGGCGGCAACTCCTGGGACGGTGCCTGCGGCGACGGGAGCAAGTCCGGCTTGCTCCTGGTCGGCCTCCTGATCGCTGGTCGACGCCGGCGCTGAGGGCGCGCCGCATCATCAGATGCGGTCGTACTCCACGAAGGCCTTCACGATCGCGCAGTTCCCGAGGTTGGGCAGCTCGCCCATGAAGGGCGGCGGAGCGTTTTGGATCTCCTTGTCGAGGGTCGCCAGACAGGGCACGGCGACGGAGCGGGCGAGGATCGTGCCCGCCTGCTTGATCGCGTAGTCCTTTCGCGCCGCCTTGATGTCCTTGAGCTCCATCACCATCGAGGGAGCCTTGCGATCGCGGAAGTCGAGCTCGTCGTGGCCGCGTCGGAAGTCGGAGGCGTAGAGCATCATGAGGCGGGCCGAGATCCAGAAGTCGTCGGACTCCCTCGGCAGGTTGCTGGCGCTCGTACCGAGCTTCTCTCCCAGCGCCTCAGCGAGTCGGCTCGGATCGTTTCGGTCGTCAGGACCCTCGAGGTAGAGGCACTCGCTGCCACCCATCAGCTGTGCGCCCGCAGACTGGATCAGTCCCTCGTCGATCACCGTCGTCGAGTCCGCGGCAGCGACGGTGTCCTCGAGGGCCGACTTCTGCTCCTCGAGGTTGTTGCCGGCGGCGATCCGGCGGTCCACGAGCGCGTCGGGCTGCAGGTCGAGCAGATCGAGGCGGTAGGCCTGCCGGTAGGTGAGTGCGAGCGGCCCGCGACCGCAGACCTCCTTCTCCTCGCTGTCCTGCACCAGCGACCACTCACGGTCGACCTGTGGCTGCGCAGCGGCGTAGGCCAGGACCCGCACCAGGTTCTCGGGGAATGTGGCGTCGAGCGCCTTCTTGAAGCGAACGAAGTCCGACCCTCGGTTCTTGTAGACCCACTCGTAGCGGCTCGGGTCGGCGAAGATCTTCTTCAGCTCACTGGCGTAGGCCTGTGCGAGATCCTTGTCGTTCTCGATCGTCGCCTTCCAGGTTCGATCGACGAGGATCTTCTTGGTGAGGCTCGGCACCGTGGGCACGCCACCGTCCTCGTCACCGACCCCGAGCTGATCCTTGCAGCTCGTGAGCTGGCCTTGCAGATCGTTGCTCGAGCTGCGGAAGGACACGGCAGCACAGCTGACGCCGCCGGCCATCACCCAGCCACTGGCCGTCATCATGAAGGCGACGACGTACAGCGGGCTCAAGAACTGGCCGGTCTTGATGAAGGTCCAGGCCTTCAGGGCTGTGTTGCCGACTCCGGTCGTCAGCACCTTGGCCAGGCCACGGCGCCTGATCTCCCTGAGGATGCCGCCACTGTTGAGGTTCTGCCCCATGCCCTGTGGGAGCCCGGGCCCCTTGCTCTCCTCGGCCGCCTTCTTGGCCTTGGACTGATCCTCCTCGAGCTGCACGTAGAATCGGGGGCCCTCGGGGCTCACCAAGCTGAAGCCGTCGCCGCCCTGGATCGCCATCGGCGCCGAGATCTGCTTGGACTTCGTGCTGTGTGCTCGCCAGTAGAAGACGCCGGCCGTTCGATCCACCGGCGCGAGGATGAAGCTACCGTCCTGCTGACGGAGAATCTTGACGTGCTCGGGGGCGACCCCGAGCTGCGCCGGCAGGGTGATGTCGTTGCGATCGGGCTCCGATCCGAGGCGGATCTCGAACCCCGTGAAGGGCCCGAAGCGCGTGCCGCCGAACTCTGCAGACAGCTGTAGGAAGGTGAACGTCTTGGACATGAACGCTCCGAAGGTCCCCATCATGTCGGACCAGCCGACCCGGGGCAATGCATGACCACTCAAGCTGCGGGACAGAGCCCGATGCGACGCTGGCAGTCGTGGGGTATCCTCGGCGTCGGCCGGGCGAGCACCTCGCTCACCGCGCCGGGGCTCTGCGCAGGTCGACCAACGTGAACATCTATCTGATCCCCTACAACTGGTCGCGGCATGTCGTCACCGCGCTGTTCATCGGTGGCGCCGCGACGATCACTTGGTGGCTAAACCTCGTGCTGGTCGTCGCCGTGGGGCCCTGGCTGCACGCCGGAGGCAGCTGGTGGACGCATGGCTTCGAGGGCGGACTGTTCGTCTGCTCGCTGGCCAGCGTGATCAGCGGCTCTTCGCTGCTTGCCGAGGGCCTCGTGCGCCGGCGTCGCTTCCGGTGGCAGGTGTTCTACGTGGGCTTGGCAGGCTTTCTCACGCTGCTGTCCACGCTGATCTTCATTGGAATCTACGGCCTGATTCGGCCCTACCTCGGCGGGGAGGCGATGGGGACGCTCTTGTCCGACTCGTCGCTCGTCACGCTGCGCTACCGGCTCGTGGTCTGGGCCTGGGCGGGGCTTGCAGCGGGCCTCGGAGCCTTCTTGTCGCGTCGCTTCCAGGTGTGGGTGGCGAGCAAGGGCTACGGCAAGGATGGCTACGAGCCGAGCCGCTCGTCGACCTGGGCCGAGCTGGGGCTCGATGCCTTCCACCACTCCGGTGGCGGCCTCGCGGCGGCGACGCTGGGCGCGGCGGTCTGGCACGTCTTCGGGCACTATGACGCCGTCGTCGGTGACCTCTACCTAGCGGCGGCCTTGGGCTCGCTCACCTGGGGATTTCTCCACGGGGCCTTCGTCTGGGCTATCCCGGACAACCTCTACGCCGGCTGGGTGCGAGTGCTGAGTGCCGAGCGCTTCGGTCGCCGCATTCCGCTCAACCACGTCGATGGCACGTCCGCCGAGCGCTTCCTCGGCCACTTCCCCCGCGGGCTGGACGTGTTCCTGCCGTCTGCCCGCGGAGTCGCCGAGCTCCATGCCTCGTTCGTCGTCGACTCCGAGAATCGCTACACCGTCCGCGGGCTCTCCGTCGTCCCAACCGTCGTGAAGCGCTTCTTGGAAAAAGTGGATCTGCGCTACGATCCGCAGCGCCCCGCGCCCCTGGAGACCGAGCTCAACATGGAGGATCGCATTCGCATCGGTCCCAACGGCGAGACCGAGGTCGAGTTCCTGCTGCTGCCGAAGGAGGAGCAATGATCGGCCTCGCGCTGCTCCTGCTCGGTGTCTTGGGCTGCCAGGTCGACCCCTACCCGGCACCCATCGAAGGCACGACCTACCGAATCTCGAAGGACGTCCCGGGTGAGCAGTCCGAGGTCACGATCGACATCCTGACGACCCGCGACGAGTGCGTGAACGCCAAGGTGAACGACGTCGAGCGCTGCATTCCCTTCGTCGACCGAGCAGCCGGTGAGGTTCGGCTCGCATTCGAACTGCGCGACCCGACCACCTCAGAGACGCTCTTTCGGGCTCTCGATGCGCCGCAGGTCAGGCTGCAGCACGACAGCCGCAACGACAACCTCGATGTTGCCTTCATCCCGCACGAGCCGATGAATGCCGGGCAGCTGTTCATCCTGGTGATCGATGGCTCTGGCTCCATGCAGGAGGTCGACGACCGTGGGCGCAAGCGGATCGAGAAGGTCTACCAGGCGCTGATGGACCCAGGCGTCATCGATGGGTTCTTCCCCGAGGGCAACTCCAACACCGGTGTCGTGCTGCTCCGCTTCTCCGAGAAGGTCGTGGGCCTCGATGGAGGTGCGCCGCGCATCCTCAAGTCCCCCAAGGACTACCGGCAGATGGTGAAGACCCACCTGCTCACCCAGAGTGGGGGGTACACGCACCTCTACGACGCGCTGAAGTACTCGGTCACCGAGCTGCTCGGCATCCAGGAGATCAAGCGCTTCCTCGTGCTGAAGTCCGCAGAGCCCACGGTGGTGCTGCTGACCGACGGCTTCAACAACGAGGCAGCCGACGACACCTGTGGCACGAACGCCGACCGGCTTCAGGAGGCCCTGGACGTGGTCCGTGAGGTCCGCACCGCCGGAACCACGATCCCACCCACGGTCTACGGCGTGGGCTTGGGCGAGGCCTACCCCACCCCCCACGAGAAGCCCGAGGGACTCAGCCAGAAGGTCACCATCCCTGGCCTCTGCGGCACCTACGGCGACTACCTGATCGACGGCGGGCGCGACAAGGGCCTCGAGGACTACGGCATCGACCACATCTCGCTGGCGTGGATCGCCGAGGCGGGCGGCGGGCGCTCGTACGTCAAGCGCGACCCTCGCGGCTTGGCCGATGTCTTCAAGGAGACGAGTGCCATCCGTCATCGCTGGTACGAGATCATGTACCGGGTGCCGGATGCCTGGCACCACCGCAAGAGCTTCGAGGTCCAGCTCGGCCTCGAGACCGTCGCGCGGGCCGTCACGACGGTCAACATCCACCCCCATCCCTGGCTCGACGCCCCCACGGGCACGCTCCCGCCCGGAGAGGAGTGGGTGGTGGCGACGCCCCTGCGTCGCTCGCTGGCGCTGCTGCTGCCAATCCTCGGCCTGATCATCACCCTGATGTTCATCGGACCGGCGGCCTTCAACGTGAGGCGGGCGATCTTCCGAAGGGCGCGCCCGCGGAAGTAGGCGCCATCGGGTCTTGGCCTCGGCAGTGGGGTCGACCTGCGCCCGATCCGTGACGGAAGCCCGGCAGTGGCCTGCCGAATCTGGTATCACTGCCTGCGGACCGGACTGGTGAGCGCTGTATGCGCGGCCAGCCGGCTGAGAATCATGTCTCGCCAAGAGGGAGTTGGCCGATGTGGAAGTGGTTGGTCCTCATGCTGGGCCTCGCCGTCGGACCTGCGAATGCTGCTGATCGAGGGACGTCCTCGACCAGTGGTGATCAGTCGTCGAACCCTGTCGAGGCGCCCCTGACTGCGTCGGGGCCCTTCGGTGGGCGGGGGCCGATCGAGACCCTCGAAGACGACATGAAGGAGAAGAAGTCCGAGAAGGAGCTCGCCGCCCAGGCGCGCTTGGCTCAGGTCGAGGCGGCCACCAAGGGGCGCGCCGCGCGCGTCGTCGTCATCAAGTGGCCTGACTCTGACGCCGACTACAAGAACGAGAACATCCAGCGCAACATCAAGACCCGAATCGCGCGCTCGGATGCCAAGTTCTACCCCGAGATCGACCTGTACCAGAACGGCCGGCGCGAGCCAGACCGGGAGATCCGTCCCGCCGACCAGCGCGCGATGGTCCCTGAAGACGCGAGCGACCGCATCATGGCGGAGGTCGACGAGATCTCGGCAGTGCCATGGAATGCTCTGACCGAGCAGGAGTGGCGTCTGCGGGCCTACAGCATGCGCGAGCTGGCGAAGGAGATGTGGTTCATCGACCGTCCTGAGCTCCGCGAGCCGCTGTTCCTCCTCTACAGCCAGATCGGCCGCGCGGCTGACGCCTCCGGTGACGGCTCACCGCCGTTCTACGAGCAGGTCGGAGACCGCACCGTCAACTACTACTGGTACCTCGCGGGCGCGATGGCCCACG
>PKDJ01000378.1 GCA_002862545.1 Pseudomonadota bacterium | reverse complement strand
GTCTGATGGCCAGCGGCGGATGGCCGAGATCGGTGCACGGATGTCGGCCGCGCTGAGACGCACAGCCGAGGCTCCCGCTCCCGCCGCGCCCGAGGACGCTCTGGAGCTCGCGTGACGGAGCCGGCCGACTGGCCCGTAGTCGACCTGCGCGCAGTCCTCGAGCTCGGCCTCGAGCGTGGCGGGCACCTCTTGACGCAGGGGGAGCTGCACGTGGTCCGCACCATGCTCGGGCTACCCATGCCGGCTGCACGGCTCCATGCTCGCTTGCTGGACCGTCGACCTGACGTGTTTCATGTTCCGGGCCTCAAGTGCCCTGGGGTTGCGGACATCGACGCTGCCGCGACTGTGCTGGTCCGTGCCGGCCTCGCCGACCACCTCGTCCCCTGGGCCGCTCGAGCTCGGCACGTCACTCGACCCCTCCTCGTAGATGCCGCGAGACAGCTCGGGCTACCGCACGGTGGCCGGAAGGCCGAGCTGGTCGAGCGCGTCGCTCCACACCGTGGCTGGCTCGACGGGCGCTGGATCCGGCTGCGCCACACTCAGCTTGTCCTGCATCTCCAGCAGTGGGCGATGCTCCGAGTGTTCTCCGACCGTCGCACCTTCGTGGTCGAGCGGCTCGGCCACGCTCGCTGGCCAAGCTACCAGCCCACGTCCGGCGTGGGTCTCTGGAGACGCAGGGACGACTGGCGGCACTGGTCGCGACTGGCCGTCGGGGACATGACGACCGACGAGACACTCGACGCCTTGGACAGACAGGAGCACCGTGGCCCGGGCCTTCTAGACCTACGGCGGAGGCTGGTGCGTCGGTTGCTGGACCACGCTCGCACCCTCGAGCGACAAGGTGACCCCGGCGAGGCGCTGCGGATCTACGAGCGCCTCGAGGCGGGCGCGCATGTTCCCCCCTCATCGCTTGCGTTTCGTGGCGCCAGGGCCCACGAAGCCCTCGGTGACTCCAGCGGGGCCCTCGCGCTGCTGGTCGCTGCTCGAGCTGCTGCCCGTCCCAGGGACCAGCTGGCCATCTCGCGCGCCGGAAGACGGCTCGCGCGCGCGGCAGGGTGCTCGTGGCCACCCGACCGTCCTCTTCGGACAGCTCGCAGCAGAATCGTCGAGCTTCCGACAGGCGAGAGTGGAGCTCGCCCGACATGGCGAGTCGACGGCCGAGACTACACGGTCGAGGATGCCGTGATCGCTCGACTCGAGGCGGCTGGACGACAGGCCGTGCGCGCCGAGGGCCCCCTGTGGGCCACTCTGTCCGCTCTGCTCCTGGTGGACACCTGGTTTCTCGACGTGCCCGGCGTCCTGCCCATGCCCCGCCTCTCGGCGCCACTCGACCTCGGCACTCCAGCCTTTGTCGAGGCTCGTCGCGAGGCCGTAGATGCGGTCCTGAAGGACATTCGTGGCGGCGGTGCCTCCGAGAGACTGGGCAGGGCGTGGAAGGAGCGACACCTCGAGCGCCTGCGAGGGGTGCGTTGGCGGAGATGGTCCCCATCGATCCTCGAGGCCATCGTGGCGTCCTTTCCGCCAGTGGCCCTCGCGACGATCATCGAGACGCTCGCCACGTCAGGCCCACGCGGCTGCCGAGGACTCCCGGACTTGGTGCTGCTGCCCGGCCCGCCCGGCCCACTGAGTGGCTTCTGGCCTACGCGTCTGCCAGGAACGCTCGCGATGATCGAGGTGAAGGGCCCCGGCGATAGCCTGCGCGATGGGCAGCGCGTGTGGGTAGATCGGCTGGCGCGAGCCGGCACGAGAGTGGAGGTCTGGACAATCCGTCCGAGTCAGACGCGGCCGGGACACGCTCAGCCGGGTATGGTCGGACGCGCTGGTCGCTGACGACTCAGAGCCGCAAGGAGGTCGTGCGTGGAACCGGTGATGGAGGTCTACCTGGCTGCAGTTCAGGCCACGGGCGATGAGCCCGGGGTCTGGGAGCTGATCTTCGAGGCCGATCTCATCGTGCAGCTCGTGCTGCTCGGCTTGGTGTTCATGAGCATCGCCTGCTGGGGGATCATCCTGCAGAAGATCGTCCGCCTGCGAGCGGCATCGCGTCAGTCGGCGCGCTTCCTGGATGTGTTCTGGGGCAGCAAGCGACTCGACGCGGTCTACGAGCGCTGTGGTCAGTACCGCAGCAGCCCGGTCGCCGAGGTCTTCCGCGCCGGGTACCAAGAGCTCGCGAAGGTCACGTCCGCGAGTGAGCGCTCGGGCCAGAGAGCTGATGCGACCGACAATGTCCAGCGCGCTCTCCGGAGGGCCGCTGCCGTCGAGTCAACGAACCTCGAGCGCTACGTGACGTTCCTCGCCACGACCGGCTCCACCGCTCCCTTCATCGGCCTCTTCGGGACCGTCTGGGGCATTCTCCGGGCATTCCAGAAGCTCGGTGGCGGTGGCCAGGCCACGATCGACGTCGTCGGGCCCGACATCGCTCATGCCCTCATCGCAACCGCTGTCGGACTGTTCGCAGCCATTCCTGCGGTCATCGCCTACAACTACTTCAACCAGTGGATCCGCGTCCTCAACACCGAGATGGACAACTTCTCCGCTGACTTCCTCAACATCGTGAAGCGGCACGTCCGGTGAGGAGGCACACGTGGGCATGAGTGGCGGCGGCGGTCGCGGGAGCGCCATGGCCGACATCAACGTCACGCCGCTCGTCGACGTGATGCTGGTGCTCCTGATCATCTTCATGGTCACAGCCCCGATGTTGAACAACGCGGGGATCGAGATCGATCTGCCCCAGGAGAAGGCTCCCCCTCTCGAAGAGTCGAGAGACGACCAGCTGATTCTGGAGATCGACCGCGACCTGTCGTACTACATCAACGAGTCTCCGTTCACCCGTGACGAGATGCCGGCGAAGCTTGCGGCCATCGCCAAGGCCAATCCTGGCCAGCCCGTTTTCCTCAAAGCAGACGGGAGCGTGCCCTATCGGGAGATTGCCCACCTGATGGCAGCCGCGAAGACCGCAGGAATGCCTCGCGTGGGGCTCGTGTTCGATCCCACAGGCAAGAGGCCGACGGATGACGAGGAGGAGGCAGGCAAGTGAGCGCTGTGCGTTCGGTGCTGGAGCCTGCACCACAGCCTCTCTGGGGCTGGATGGTCCTCGCAGTTCTCGGTCACGGCGGAGTCCTCATCGCAGGAGCCCTCATCACACTCGTGGCTGGCTTCCTGATGCCCTCGCGACCCATCATCGACCCTGACCGAACCATTCAGGTCTCGATGGTCTCGCTCCCCAAGGCCAACAAGCCCCTCCCCGACAAGGCCACGCGTGCCCCGGTGCCGAAGGCACAGCCCACCCCAAAGCCCGAGCCCCCTCCTCCGGAGCCCGAGCCGGAGCCCGTGAAGGTCTCGGACCTCAAGTTCGAGAAGGAAGACGCCCCCAAGAAAGACGGCGTGGACATCGACAGGATCCGCGAGAAAATACGACGTGACCAAGAGCGCAAGAAGCTGCTCGACAACCTCGTGGGTGCGGCGACGGGGCAGGCCGACCGAGACGCGACCGACCCCGACTCCGACAGTGACATCGCGATCAATGCCCTCGGCGCCGGCGCCGCCTCCGACCCCGAGTTCGCAAGATACAAGGCAAAGATCCAGCAGCTCTTCATGCGTCACTTCAGCCCTATTCCGTCGATCGTCGCGGCGAATCCAGGCATCGAGTGTACGGTGAGCATCGATGTCGACCCCGCGAGTGGACGCGTGCTCTCGCACTCGGTGACGCGCCCATCGGGGGTTCCCGCCTACGACGCGGCAGCGCTGCGTGCCGCGCAGGCTGTGCCGACGATTCCCCTGCCACCCGACAAGTACCGCCCCCTGGTCGCGCGGGGCTACCAGATCGTGTTCAAGCCCGGCTGAGCCGTCTCCACACACGTTACCTCGCCCTCCCGCCCTCTCCTGGAGATCAGCATGACCGGGTGTCCCGCGTCCGCCGTCGCCAGCTGCCTCCGCGCCCTCGTCGCTCTCTGCGTGGCCCTCGCCGCGCTGCCCGCGCAGGCGCAGATCGTGATCGACGTGCCTGGCCGAGCGGACATTCCGCTGGCCGCCCCCCGCTCCACAACGCCCTTCGGCGACCCCAGGCGCTCCGTAGACGAAGCCTGGCTCACCATGCACGCCGACCTGAAGCTGTCCGGCTACTTCGAGGTGATCGACCCCGCCGCCTACATCGAGCGGAGCGGCGGCGTAGAGCCCGGCACCTTCGACTGGGGTGCGTGGACGCCCCTGCGCACGGCCGTCTTGGTCAAGACGCGCCTGCTCCCGCCGGGTCGACCAGACTGTGACCCCGCTGGCCAGTCGACCTGCCTCGATGTGTTCGTGTACCACGCCGCCGGAGCGAGTCTCCTCGCCAAGAAGCGCCTTCGTGCTGGCACCGACGACGCCCGCTACCTCGGACACCGCGCAGCAGATGTCGTCCTTGAGGCCGTCACAGGCCAGAAGGGCATCTTCGGCTCTCGCATCGCCGCAGTGTCCTCACAGAGCGGAAACAAGGAGCTCATGCTCGTCGACATCGATGGCAAGGGGGTCGTGCCGCTCACCCGCAATGGCAGCATCAACCTCTCGCCCTCCGTGTCTCCCGACGGCGGCTCGGTCGCGTGGACCTCCTACAAGAAGGGCAACCCCGACGTCTACGTGAAGGACCTCTCGACGGGCCGCACTCGCGTGATCTCCAACAAGCTCGGCGTCAACGTGTCGCCCAGCTGGTCACCGGACGGGAGCCAGATCGCCGTGGCGAGAACCGGCGACGCCGACAGCGACATCGTGATCCTGGATGCACGCACCGGCTCCCTGGTGAAGCAGATCACACGCGGTGGAGGCATCGACGTGTCTCCCCACTGGAGCCCGGACGGTCAGCGCCTCGCCTTCGCGAGCGAGCGGTCCGGAGGCAGCCAGATCTACGTCGCTGAGGTGGCGTCTGGACAGCTCACGCGGGTCACCCACACGGGCGACTTCAACATCGACCCGGTGTACAGCCCCAGCGGCGACGAGATTGCCTTCGTCTCGCGAGAGAGGGGCGGCTTCGACATCTACGTCGTCGACACGAACGGCCGAAACATCCGGCGGATCACCCAGGACGCTGGAGACAACGAAGATCCGGCCTGGAGTCCTGACGGCCGGTACCTGATCTTCAGCTCGACCCGAAATGGCCGCAGCGAGATCTGGCTCTCGACAGCGGATGGTCGCCACCAAGTGCCCGTCACCCGCTCCGGCGGGTGGACCCAGCCCACCTGGGCTCTGTGACGGCAGGAGTCCCGGATGCCTCGCGCAGCCATCGACATCGGCAGCAACTCCATCCTCCTCACCATCCTCTCTGATGATGGTGTGGTGCTGCACGATGAGGCGAGAGTCGTGGGACTGGGCACAGGCCTAGGCAACCGCGGGCTCTTTCGACCCGACCGCATCACCGCAGCCGAGGCCGTTCTCGACACCTACCTGCAGGTCGCATGCGGACATGGCGTCGAGCCTTGGCAGGTGAAGGCTGTCGCCACGTCTGCGGCCCGACGAGCGATGAACGCCGAGACCTGGACCTCGCGCGTCATGACGCGAACCGGGCTGCGCATCCGCATCATCACGGGCGACGAAGAGGCTCGCCTGACCTGGCTCGGGGCGATGCGAGACCTCGACGTGCCTGGAGGACCGGTCGCAGTGGTCGATCTCGGCGGGGGCTCCACGGAGGTCGTGCTCGGCGAGGGGGTGAATCTCCATGGCCGCACGTCCCTTGAGCTCGGCTCCGCCAGACTGACCGAGAGCTTCCTGGGCTCGGCGCCAGGCCTGGTCGATCCTTCTGGACTGGCTCGCATGCGGAACCACATCGACATGGTTCTTCGCTCCGTCGTCTTCACTCCTCGACCACGCACCATCGTGGGTGTCGCAGGAACGGTCACCACGCTCATGGCGACGCGCTTGGGTCTCGAGACCTACGCCAGCGACGCGGTCCACGGTCGACAGCTGACGCGCGCCGACCTCGCTGGCTTCAGCGACCGCCTGTTGTCCGCGAACCGCGACGAGCGACGAGCGATGTTTCCCATCGCGCCCGAGAGAGCTGAGTTCATGCTGGCCGGCGTGACCGTGCTTGAGCGCGTCCTCGTCGCCGCCCAGCGCCCTGCCCTGAGGGTCAGCGACCGGGGCCTCCGGTTCGGCTTGCTCGCCTGAATCACCAGTCCCGCCGCAGCTTGAGCTGACGACGGGACGGAAGAAAGCGGGCGACGAGACTCGAACTCGCGACAACCAGCTTGGGAAGCTGGAGCTCTACCAACTGAGCTACACCCGCAGCCCTGGGGGCTTAGCGCTCGCTCTCGACGCAGTCAAGGGAACCCCATCGGCACGGTTCTTGATACGGAACGAGCCATGTCCAGCAGCAACCGACAGCAACGATTTTTGCGTGCGTTCCTGGCCTCGGTGCTTGGCACTGGGCTGTCGCGTGTGCTCGGCGCCGTGCGCGACGTCGTGGTCGCTGGCTGGCTCGGAGCCGGGGCATCATCCGATGCCTTCTTCATCGCCTTCACGGTTCCGAATGTCTTTCGTCGCTTCGTGGCAGACGAGGGGCTCACAGGTGCCTTGATTCCGGCGCTAAGCAGGGCCGACGCCGACCCTGACCCTCACGCCTCGAAGAGACTCGTCAACACCGTGCTCTCGGCTCTGCTCATCGCCAACTTGGTGCTCTGCACGCTCGGAGTGATCTTCGCGGAGCCGCTGGTCCTGGCCTTTGCATGGTCCTACGCAGAGGATCCGGAGCAGCTGGCCCTGACGGTCAAGCTGACCCGCTGGACCTTCCCGTTCCTCGGAATGGTGAGCCTCGTCTCGTTCTTCGAGGGCCTCCTCAACCATCGCGGTCACTTCTTCACGCCAAAGGTCGCGCCTGGCCTCGTGAGTGCCGGAATGGCCGCGAGCCTGGTCATCGGCGCAGACTGGGTCGACGAGCCGGCGCTGGCCCTAGCGGTGGGCGTGCTGGTCGGCGGCACGGCCCACGTCCTGGTCAACGTGCCGATGGTGTTTCGCCTCTGGGGAATCCCTGGACTCGCGCTCGCCTTCCGCGACCCTCGATTCCGCCGCGTCGCGACCGAGCTTGGAAAGGTGATCGTGATCGGCGTCTTCGCCCAGCTGAACATCTTCGTGCTGCGAGGCCTCGCGTCGACACTCGAGTACGGAGCCGTGACCTGCTACTGGAACGCGAACCGCGTCGTCGACCTCGCACAGGGCGTCATCGCTGTCGCCATCGGCTCCGCATTGCTTCCGAACATCAGCCAGGCTGTCGCCGATGCAGCTTGGGAGCGGTTTCGCTCCGACCTCGTCGGCGCGTTCCGGCTCGCATCCTTCCTCCTGCTGCCCGCGGCCATGGTGATTGGCGTGTTCGGCACTCCCATCGTGTCGGTGCTCTTCAGGCACGGAGCCTACTCCTGGGCGGATGCACAAGACACGTCACTCACCCTCCGCCTCATGATCCCGTTCCTGCTGGCCGTCGCCGGCATGAACATCATCAAGAAGGTCTACTTCGCCCTCGATGACCGCATCACGCTCCTCAAGGTGGGCGCACTGGGCGTCGCCCTGACCGCAGGGCTCGGCTTCGCGCTCGTGGGTCCACTCGGCGTAGCAGGACTGGGGCTGGCGCTGTCGGGCGCCACCGTGATCCAGCTCGGCGTCTACGTCATCGTGCTGCAGCGCCGACTCGGAGAGAACCTCGGGCTCGGCGCCCTCGTCTCTCCTCTCCTCCGAATGTGCTTGGCGTGCACACCCGCGGCAGGGGTGTTGGCTGCCGCTGCGCTCTTCGGAGACTGGACGCTCGGTCCCACCTACCCCCTGAACCTCGCTCTCGTAGCCTGCGGGCTGGCAGCGGCCGCCATCGCCTACATGGCGACCGCCACAGCCCTGCACGTAAGAGAAGCCACGTTGGTCCTGGGCCGACTGCGCGCCCGGATAGGCCGATGAGGCGCGCATGGCGGTGACTCCGAGAGCGTCATCCGACGAATCCGCTCGCCAGAGGCGCTCGGTCGCGCTCACGTTGCTCATTCGAGTGGTGCAGCTGGGCCTGCTCTGCTTGTTGGGCATCGTGATTCTGGTGGTCGGTTGGCTCCAGTCCCAGGACTTCGAGCTCAGGTCCATCCAGCTCGTCGAGCGCGCCATCGAACAAGCGACTGGCGAGCAGGCCACCATCACTGATCTGTCGGTCACCTTCTGGCCACCCGGCGTCGAAGCCGAGGGGGTACATCTCTTCCTGACCAACGGGGGCGACACCATCGCCTCCGTCCAGCGCGTCCACGCGCCGCTCACGCTGTCAGGGGGCAAGCCAGGCATCGGCGCGCTTCGCCTCGAGCGACCGGTCCTCGAGCTCTCGTTCGACAACCAAGGGCGCCCACTCGCCTTCCGAAGCGCCCCCCGGCCAGAGAAGCCCCAGCCCCTGTCGCAGCTCCCCTTCCGGGCCCTGGACATTCGTGGCGGACGCTTGCGGGTCATTCACCCTCGTGGAGAGGCGGCGCTTCGGCGGCTCCAGCTGACCCCAGAGCGAGACGGCACTCACACTCTCGATGGCCGGCTCGTGGTCCGCACCGGCGAGTTCGAGGACAGTGCACGCCTGAAGTGGCGCGACATCACCCTCGGCCCCGAGGTCATCGACATCCCTGCTCTCGGTGTGCGCCTCGACTCCCTACAGCTCGACGGCGCCTTGTCCATCGACCTCGATGGTCCCCTCGACCTCGATGCCTCGGTGTCTGTCGACCTGCCCAAGCTTCAGCCTCTCCTGCCGCCGCCACGACGGGCATGGGGTCGACTGCACGCAGACGTTCACGTTCATGGTCCCCCAGCCGACCCGACGGTCGAGACCACACTGCTCGTCCGAGAGCTCGAGCTCGACGTTCCTGGCAAGCTCACGCCCGTCCTGCACTACACGCTTCCCGGTGACGTGCTCGCTTCGGCGACCCTCCGCCGCGACGGCGTCGACGTGCATCACGCACGGCTGATGGTGGGGGATGGGCGAATCACAGCCTCCGCGAGGATCACTCCCGACAAGCGGCTGGAAGACGGCGTGATCGTGGCTGACCGCCTCTCTCTCGAGGCCCTCTTGAAGGCCTTCGATGCCGCACCGACCCCCTGGGTGGATCTCGATGGCGACCTGGAGATTCAGTGTGCAGGCACCCTCGAGCCGCTGCTGCTCGAGGGGGACTTCGATCTCGCCGTCGCAGACCTGTTCGTCGGTGACCGACCCGTGAGCGCGCCCGGCGTCAGAGCGATGCTGGACATCCCGAGGGCTTATGCCGAGGGCCGCATCACGCTCACCAAGCGACATCTCGTGCTCGATGCAGGCCTCCTAGAGGCCCCCCGGAGTCGAGGCACTCTGCGAGCAGACATCGGCTTTGCGCCTGGAGGCCCCCTCGACCTCGTCTTTGAGCTTCAGCAGACCGACCTCGCTGAGTTCCAGCCTCTCAACGGGGTTCAGATGGCCGGGCAAGGCGCCGTCAGTGGCCGGATTAGCGGCCCCTTCAAGTCACTCTCCTTCGACGGACATGCCGATCTGCGAAACTTCGAGGTGCTCGATGTTCCCTTCGCCGATCACATCGTCGCTGAGGTTCGCTCACCCGACATGCGGTCCATCGAGCTGGCCGAAGCGGCGGTGGAGGTCGGCACCTCGACCTACAGCGGTGACTTCCAGATGGACTTCCGAAGTCCGATCAGCCTGGACACTGAGCTGCTCGTCAGTGACGGGCGCGTCGAAGACCTCGTCGGCATGTTCATCGACGTCCCAGGCCTCACCGGCGCCGTGCGCGGAACTCTCTCACTCCACGGGCCCATCTACGACCTCGATGGCGAGGGACATCTCGCGCTGGCTGCTGTCGAGATCTTTGGAGAGCGGTTTGATGAGGGTCACGCACATGGCTTCATGGACGGTGGGGTGTTCACCCTCGACGACCTACGCATCACGCGCCGAGATGAACAGGAAGGGCTCTGGCTCAGAGGCAGTGTGGATCGCGAGTGGGCTCTGGACGTGGAGCTCATCGCAGACGGGCTGGCCTTGGAGCGGCTCGACACGCTCTCGGACACGCCCCTTCCGGTTGCCGGCAACCTCGGGCTGAGAACGCGGGTCACGAACACCCTCTTCGACCCGGCACCGAGCGGTACCGCAGTGCTCACGGATGTCCGCTACTCGGGCTTCGAGCTCGAGGACAGCAGAGTGACCTTCGAGACGCGCGACCAAGTCCTCTCCGGTCGCGCGGTGCTCCTCGGAGGAGCAGCGACAGCAGAGGGAACCCTTGGTCTATGGGGCGAGCAGCCCTACTCTCTAGAGGCAGAGCTCGACCGACTGCCCGCCCACCTGTTCTATCCAGTCGCCGCCGATGGTCGCGACGTGAGAGCCCACGTCAGCGGTGACCTGAGCCTCGGCGGCCACTTTGGCGAAGAGCCGAGTCCGGTCGTCTTGCAGACCACGCTCAGCGGTGTGGAGCTCGAGTGGGGCCGTCACCGCCTGACGAACCCCAACCCCTGGTCGTATACCCAGGACGGCAACACGTTCACTCTGCGCGACTTCAGCCTCGAGGGTGGAGACACGAGCTTCGAGCTGTCAGCCTCGGGCGGCGACGAGCTCGTGATGGAGGGCAGCGGACGCGTCGACATCGACCTGCTGAGAGTCATCGTCCCGGGCCTCACAAAGGCCGAGGGCCGCGCGTCCGTCGAGCTCGCTGCCATCGGCACGCGACCCGATGTCGAGGCCGTCGTCGAGGTGGATGTGACGGCGGACCTGCTGCGACACAGCTCCGTTCCGGCCACGTTCGAAGAGCTCACCGCGACGCTCAGAATCACCGAAGACGAGGTGGAGATCACCGGTGTGAGGGGCGGACTAGGTGGCGGCGCCATCACGGGTCGAGGAACGCTTACCTCGACGGACTGGATTCCGACTCGCTACGATCTCGAGGCGTCGATCGACGATGCTCAGATTCAGTGGATCGACTCCCTCCCCCCCGCCATCGGTGATGCGAGCCTGCGCTTCGACGGTCCTGCTGACCAGCTCCTGCTGTCAGGTGAGGTAGCGGTGAGCGAGATGACGTTCTCGGACCGCATCGACTGGGAGGACTGGGTCGTCTCCTATCGAGAGCAGATGCTGGTCGATCCCTCGGCCACCTACGCCGACGATCCCTTGTTTGGACTCAACGTCGCCATCCGTGCCGATGACACCATGTACCTGCGCAACAACGTCGCCGAGGGCACGGGAGCCGCCGACCTGCGCGTGATCGGCGACACCGTGCGTCCAGGCCTCACCGGAACGGTCCGCATCAAGGAGGGTGTCGCCTTCCTCCAGGATCGGGAGTTCCGGATCGAGCGGGGCAACATCCTGTTCAACGATCCCTGGACCTGGGATCCGGACATCGACTTTGCTCTCGTCACCGACATCGACAGCCAGGACCAGCGCTTCCGAGTCAACTACGCCGTCTTCGGTCCATTCAGTGACTGGAACACCAGTGCGCGGTCGGACCCCAACTTGCCGCAGGCCGACGTCAACGCCCTGCTGTGGTTTGGTGTCACCACCGAGGATCTCGAGGAGATGGGCGCCCTCCCCTCGGCCGTTACCCAAGCCGCGGCCGATCTGATCCTCACGGACTTCTTCATCGCCGGACAAGCCGGCGAGCTCGGCCAGGAGCTGCCTGATCTGTTCGACCGAATCGACATCGCAACCGGCGTGAATGGTCGCGGCGAGTACAGCGCGGAGCCCCGACTGGTCATCGAGAAGCGTCTGTCTGACCTTGGTGACGTGCAGCTGCGCTGGGAGCTCAACCTCGTCGACCCAGAAGACAACTACGTGAGCGCAGATCGCCGAATCGGAGGAATCTGGAGCCTCCGGGCCTGGTACGCATCACTGCAGCGGGATCGTGTGCTTCCAATCGGCGGTGCCTACGGCCTCGACGTGACAGCGCGCTGGGAGGCAGATTGAGAGGCCTGGTGGCCTTGCTCCTCTGCTGGGTCTGGGCCTGGCATGCGCACGCGTCGGATGACGTCGCGGCGTTCGTCGGCCTGCCTGTCGCCGACGTCGTTCTGCAGTCCCCGGAGGGGGGAGCGCCGAGTGAGAGCCTCGAGCCGCTCTTGCGCACGGAGTCTGGAGCCCCCCTCGACTTGGCGACCGTCAGGCTGGATCTGACGACTCTGTTCCAGGTGGGCGAGTTCGCCGCAGTCGAGGCCGACGCGCAGCCCTGGGCACTCCTCGATGCCCAGGGCGAGCCCATCCCAGCCGTCCTGCTCACCTTCTTCCTGTACCCAGCGCCTGTCCTCGATCATGTCCGGGTTCAGGGGCACCGTGCCTTCACCGACCGAGAGATCCTTGAGGCCGCAGCCCTCACTCCCGGCCAGGTCTACCACTCCGAGCTGGAGGATACGCTCGTCGAGACGAGAGTTCGCAGCTGGCTTCACCGCCAGGGCTACACGCAGGCCAGCGTGAGCATCCGGACGGAGGAGACGGGCAAGCACAACCTCGACGTGATCATCGAGGTCTCCGAAGGCCCTCCAAACCTCTTGGAGCGTCTGTCCTTCGCTGGTGACCTCGAGCGCCTTCCGGTCGGTCGGGAGAACCGCCGGCTCATTCGTTGGGCTCGCAGAGAGGGAGTCGTCGAGGGCGAGCCATTCGCACCCGAGGCCATCTCCAGAGCGCAGTACGCCATCCGGGCGCGGCTGGCCTCCATGCAGCGTGGGCTCTTCAGGCGACGCTACGGCTGGATCGGAGCCCGCGTCAGCCCTGCCATCGTCGACACCGGTGAGGCCAAGAGAGTCACCTTCACGATCGAGCCCGGGCCGCGCCTTCAGCTCCAGGCTAGCGGCGTACTCTGGGCCGAGAGAAAGTCCGCAACAGCACTCGGCATCGACGAGCGACTTCGCCTCACCCGTGGTTTCTTGGACGAAGCTCCCACACGCGTCGACGAGTGGTTTCAGCTTCGCGGCTACACGGACGCAGCCAGCGAGGTGACCCTCACCCAGAGTGACGACAACACCACCGAGACACTCGACATCTCGATTCAGACGGGTCCACGCCACCGACTGCGGACGGGCGGGTTCCTCGAGTGGCTCGGTGTGGACTTCGTGGGCAACGAGAGCGTCACCGACTCCGACCTGATGGCTGTGCTCGATCAGACCTCGGACGACGTGATCCGCAAGGACTGGTACTCGGAAGCCGAGCTGAATCGAGGGCTTGAGGCGACCGCCGATCTCTACCGCGCCCGTGGGCACCTCACGGCCTCTCTCACGATCACGGAGACCAAAGAGCGGGCCTATGGCTGGCCACCGGTGCGGTGGCTGCTCGCCCCTGTCCGCTTCGTGCTGCGCCGCCCTGCCCCCCGCCTCGTGATTCCCACCGTCGAGGTCGTCGAGGGCCCCCTCACTCGTCTCTACGAGGTGCAGATCTCGGGCACCGCAGATGACGTCCCACTCGACTTCGTCTTGCCCATCCAAGAGGAGCTGGAGGGTCAGCCCTACTCCCCACAGAAGCTCGAGGTCCTCGCACGCGCTATCGTCGAGGCGCATGGCGCCGCCGGCTACCTCGACGCCGACGCACGTGTGGTCTCACGCGAGGTCGGCCCCCACGAGGTCGCGTCGACCATCGAGGTCACGAGCGGCGAGTCGGTCCGGCTGCGCTCGATCGTCACCAAGGGCCTGCGCTTCACGCGACCACAGACCGTGCGGCGGGAGGTAGAGCTCTCACTCGGGGACCAGGTCACGCCCGCCGAGCTGGATCGCACGCGAGTGAACCTGTACGACCTGCAGACCTTCCGTACCGTGGAGACGACGCTGCTCGGCGACGAGGCTGCGCGCGACCTCGTGGTCTCCGTGGTGGAGCGTCCGCGATGGGGCTTCGAGGTCGGTGCAGGCCTCTCGACCGACCAGGGCATCCGTACCTTCGGCCGTGCGACGAGACGGAATCTCTGGGGAACCGCACACCGAGCCGATCTGATTGGCCAGATCGGGCTCGACTATCGCTCCGACTCGATCCGCGACTGGGTCCCCAACCTGACGGAGCCCGAGCTGCGGGCCGCTCTGCAATACACAGCACCCCGCTTCCCGACACGTCGCCAAGAGCTCGTTCTCGACCTCCTGTTCCGTGAGCGCCGCCAAGAACGCACCTGGCGGATGGCTCGCAGCGGCGCGGGTGCGGCCCTCGACACGCGCTTCGGTGCCCGGACACGCCTGAGGACGGCGGCCCGCCTCGAGTACCGGCAGTTCCAAGAGGTCGAGCTCGGTGCCCTGCTAGATGGGGAGCCCTGGCTCGCGCTGGTCGACCCCCTGGATCCCGACCCGACGGGTATCCCCCGCCTGCAGGAGTCCCTCACGGCACTCCTCGTGCACGATCTTCGCGATGATCCGGTCCAGCCACGCTCTGGGGTCCTGTTCTCGACCAACACCGAGCTCGTACCTGGAATCGACTGGGGTACCGAGGCGCCAGCGGCGCGGTTCGCCAAGGCCGAGAGCCGCCTGTCCGCCTACATCCCCCTCGTGGGCTTCACCCTGAATCTCACCGGAGAAGGGGGACACGGTCGCACCCTCACCGAAGGGACGACGATCCCGCTGGAAGACCGCTACGTACTCGGTGGGACGGGCTCACTTCGGGGCTTCGCGCGTGATGCAGTCGGGCCGCGCAACGTCACGTCCCGCGTCGACGTTGACTGGCCCTCGGCCATCTCCCCCGTGCTCGAGTACTCAACACGTGACTCCCCCGAGCGATGGGTCCCCACCGGCGGCGACACCATCGCAGTCGGCACCGTGGAGCTCCTCATGCCGCTGCCTGCTCTGGGGCTGCCCGGCTGGCAGGGATACAGCGCGGCCATCTTTGCGGATGTCGGCAACACGTGGCTGCTGTCGACCGATGCACGCGCCACGAGCGAGCGTGAACGGTACCTGGGCGTGTCTCCCGCGCTCCGCTACGGCGTGGGAGGCGGCCTTCGCGTCGCGACGCCCGTGGGCCCCCTGCAGCTCGACATCGCGAGCAACATCCAGGCGGCCTCTGCGAGCGGACGCAGCAAGACGTTCCTCCGAGACGACTGGGAGGAATCACCGCTGCGCGCCCACCTCACCCTCGGCGCCCTGTTCTGAGCGCGACCGAGTCGTGTGGTGTTGGCTACTTCTTGCCCTGCTTGGCCGCAGCATGCTCCTCGACCCAGCCGTCGACGAAGCGCGTCCAGAACGTGGCCTTCGCGAACTCCTCGGTCTGGAGAAGCTCTCGCTGTAGCGGCAGCGTGGTGCGGATGCCCTCCACGATGAACTCTTCCATCGCGCCGAGCATGCGACGGGTGGCGTGCTCTCGGTCCTTGCCGTGCACGATGAGCTTCGCCGCCAACGAGTCGTAGTAGGGCTGGACCATCGCGTGCTCATGGATCGCACTGTCCACACGCACACCCGGTCCGCCGGGCTCGTGGTAGCCGGTGACTGTTCCTGGCGACGGCAAGAAGCTCCAGGGATCTTCTGCGTTGACGCGCACCTCGATCGAGTGACCACGCGTCTTGATGTCTTCCTGGCGGATGCGCAGCCCATTGCCTGCTGCGAGGTGGATCTGCTCCTGGATCAGGTCGACGCCCGTGACGGCCTCGCTGACAGGGTGCTCGACCTGGATGCGAGGGTTCACCTCCAGGAAGTAGAAGGCGTCGTCCTCGACCAAGAACTCGACGGTCGCGACCGTGCAGTAGTTCACGCTGCGAATCAGCTCCGCGGCCGCCTCGGTGATCTCGGCGCGCAGCCTGTCAGACAAGAACGGCGCGGGGGCTTCTTCGATGATCTTCTGGTGACGACGCTGCAGTGAGCAGTCACGCGTGCCGATGTGAATTCCGCCGCCGCGTCCGTCACCGGCGACCTGAACCTCGACGTGGCGTGGCCGGCGCAGGTACTTCTCGAGGAAGACCTCTGCGGAGCCGAAGGCAGCCTGGGACTCGGCCTGGGTGAGAGCGAAGACACGCCGCAGCGTCGCCTCGTCTTCGATGACGCGCATTCCCTTGCCGCCACCCCCAGCCGCTGCCTTGAGCATGACGGGGTACGTCGCGATGTTCGCGGCAGTCACAGCCGTCTCGAGGTCCGGAATGGCTCCAGCACTGCCGTCGAGCATGGGCAGACCGGCGGCCCGGGCAGCAGCCTTGGCCGAGAGCTTGTCGCCGAACATCTTGAGATGCTCGACACTCGGGCCGATGAATGTCCGGCCCATCTGGCGAACTGCAGAGGCAAACTGGGCATTCTCTGCGAGGAACCCATACCCCGGATGCACAGCATCAGCGCCGGTGATCTCGACCGCGCTGAGGACCGCAGGCTGGTGCAGGTAGGACTGCGTCGCCATCGGAGGACCGATGCAGATCGCCTCGTCCGCAAACCGAACGTGGACGGCATTCGCATCGGCGGTGCTGTAGATCGCGACGGTGGGAATTCCCATCTCGCGACAAGCGCGGATCACGCGGAGCGCGATCTCACCACGGTTGGCGATGAGGATCTTCTCGAACGGCATCATGAGTCCCCGTGCGATGAACTGCGGTTCGGGTGTCAGCCCTTCCGAATCTTGAAGAGCGGCTGGCCAAACTGCACCGGCTGCGCGTTCTCGACGAGAATCTCCGCGATGGTGCCACCGATGTCGGCCTCGATCTCGTTCATCAGCTTCATCGCCTCGACGATGCACAGCGTGTCGCCGCTCTTCACGGTCGAGCCGACCTCGACGTAGGCATCCTTGTCGGGAGCAGGCGAGCGGTAGAAAGTGCCGACCATGGGTGACTCGACCACGATCAGGCCGTCATCTACAGGCGCGGCCGCAGCCGCAGGGGCAGCCGGGGCTGCCGCGGGGGCAGCGACGACGGGCGCTGCGACGGGCGCTGCGACCTGAGCCATGGGAATGCCCTCCGGCCCCAAGCGGAGACGGATGCTCGCGTCGCCATCCTTGTAGGCGAACTCGCTCACCTCGTGCTCGCTCAGCAGCTTGAGGAGCGCCTCGATTCGGTCCAGATCCATTCACGACCTCCGGCCGGCCGACTTAACCCACCGAACGGAGGACACCAGCCGACCGGAGATGCGCGACGAGCCCCTGCACCGCTAGCGCGTACCCTTCCACGCCCAGACCAAAGACACCGCCCACAGCAACATCGGCGAGCAGGCTCCGATGCCTGAAGGGCTCGCGGGCATGAACGTTGCTGATGTGAACCTCGACGAACGGCATCTTCGAGCCGACGAGAGCATCTCGGAGAGCCACCGACGTGTGGGTGTAGGCTCCTGCGTTGACGACGACTCCGAGGCAGGCCGCGTCAGCAGCCGCATGCACGGCATCGACGAGCACGCCCTCCCCGCCCGACTGCACACACGTCACGGACAGACCGTGCTCGGCGGCGGCCTCCCGCACCAACTGCTCGACATCGGACAGCGTGGCCGTCCCGTAGATGTGGGGCTCTCGACGACCCAGTCTGTCGAGGTTCGGCCCATTCAACAGCAATAGCTTGCGCTCACTCAACTGCGACGCCTCCGCGAGACTGGTGTGGACACGAGGTCTTCGATATCGTCGCCCTCCCCCTTGTCTAAGCCTCTACCCGCGCTCGTTGTGCTCTGCTGACGGTCCGCGACACGGGCTGGAGGCAGAGCGCTGCGCAGGTCACGGAGTCGAGGCCTCGGGGCCTTTAGCTCTGGTGGAACCAGACTCGGATCGGCGAGCTCCTCGGAGAGATCGTCATCGACCGGCTCGTGGGGTTGATTCAGCAGCTGCGCGAGGCGTGCCGCGACGCCCCTATCAGACTGGTTGTTTTCAAGGATCCTTCGATATGCCCTCACGGCCCGATCGACACGTCCAGCATGCGCATAGCTCTCAGCGCGCGCGACGGTGACGAATGGATCGCGTGCTCGCCTGCGAACGTCGGGAGGAGGGGCCTCGAGGCGCTCATGGGCTGATTGGGCGACGACATCGTCGGGATCAACGGCGAGCCTAGCTCGAACGCGCTCCCGCGCCTCGTCGTGGCGACCGGAGCGCTCGAGCGCGAGGAACTCGACGCGCGCGAGGGAGGGAGGGAGTTCCGGAACCCGCTGACGCACCCTCGCCACGGAGTGCAGGGCGTCGTCGAGCTGGCCTGCCTCTAGGCAAGCACGCGCATAGGCTGCCAGGGCGCTCGCGGGAACCTCGGAAGCTTGGGTTCCTGCATGGAGCACCGCGTAGGCCTCGTCCCATCTGCAGCGCCGCAGCAGCTCCTCACCGACCTGCAGGTACACATCCGAGACCGGGTCTTCCTCGAGCAGCTCGAGCAGAAGATCGAGCTCCGGGTCGGTGAGCGCCACCTCTACCGAGGGGTCAGGAGGAACGCGTCTTCGGCTGTACCCATGCCAACCCGCACCTCGATGGGCTCGACACCATCTGCAGACAGGGGGAAGGCATCGACGATGATGTACGCTCGAGCGATCCCGTCGGGGTCGGTCTCCAGCGTGATCCCCTCATCGGCCGCATCGTAGATGCCGACCGGAAGCTCGACGTAGCGATCACGCCAGGTGTCCCACGTGAGCTCGCAGTCGAAGCAATCGTCCGCCTCGACGAGGAGCACGTCGTCGACAGATGCGGCCAGCGCCAGCGGATCTTCGGTCGTCAGCTGAAG
Organism: Pseudomonadota bacterium; assembly: GCA_002862545.1. Classification (GTDB taxonomy): domain Bacteria; phylum Myxococcota_A; class UBA796; order UBA796. The sequence continues at coordinate 839 of PKDJ01000378.1, read as the reverse complement.
CTGCACGGCCTCGAGGGGCTCGCCTGTCTCGTCGACGTAGACCATCACGTCGACCGGAACCACCGCGGCGATTCCGTCGTCTTCGCCATTGAAGGACGCATCCCAGTGGAGGTCGACATCCTCGGGGACCAGAACGCGCACCACGTCAGCATCCTCTTCGACGCAGGCGCCGAGGAGGAGCAGTACCGCTGTAGTCATGGCGCGCAGCATCATGGCGTCCCGAGAAGCTCGCCGACGCGGTCTAGCGGCAGGAGGGCTTGTACAACCTCACCCACTCGCACCGGGACCGGCACCCTAAGGTTATCGCCGTGCCCCTTTTTGTCCAACCGCATCGCAGCCACGACCACATCGGAGTCCACTGGCGGACGCACCGTCGGCAGTCCGAGAGCGTCACAGACCGCCGTGAGGCGCTGTGGCAGCCGATGGTCGACACAGAATCCCTCCCTCACAGCCCAGATCGTCTCGGCTTGCAGCCCGAGCGCGACGGCCTCGCCATGGAGGAGCACTCCGTACCCCAGGGCCGTCTCGAGGCCATGCGCGACCGTGTGTCCGAGGTTGAGAACACGCCTCACGCCGTGCTCCAGGGCATCGGCCTGGACGATCCCACTCTTCACCTTGATGGAGCGCCGGACGACACGAGCGAGCAGGCGCGGGTCGCCCGCCCGAATCGCTGGGGCAGTGGACTCCAGCAACTCCAGCAGGTCCGGGTCGTCGATCAGGGCCGCCTTGACCACCTCACCGAGACCCGCAGCGACCTCGCGCGCTGGCAGGGTGGTGAGGGTATCGAGGGCCGCATAGACCAGTCGCGGCTGGTGGAACGCCCCGATCAGGTTCTTTCC
>PKDJ01000363.1 GCA_002862545.1 Pseudomonadota bacterium | reverse complement strand
CAGTGTCGTTCGACACAGGCTTCGATTCGATGCTGCCTCGGCATGCCATCGAGGACAGCAGCACCGCTGACCAGATCACGCTGCGAGTCACTTCTTCCTCCCACCCAAGGGCCTCGTCGCCCTACATAAGGATGTCATATGAGGGAGCGGCCCGCGCGCAACCGTGGCGTCGTCACTCCGCGAGGCGCTCGGTCACCTGTGCGAGAGCGCTCGCCTCGATGTGTGCGTAGTCAGCAGTGCCGACGAAGTTGGTCTGCTCGTTGGCGTCTGCGTCGAGATCGTAGACCTCGACGGCCTCCATCGTCGTCTCGTCGACGACGACCTTGTGGCGTCCGTCAAAGAGCATGGCGTGGTTGTAGACCTCTGCAAAGATGCTGTCACGGCCCACGTGGGCATCAGGAACGTCGGGGCCATCGAGGACCTTTCGAACCAGTGAGACACCCTCCGGCGGCTCTGGGAGGAGGTCGGGGTGGGCCCCTCCGAGGTCGAGGATGGTCGCGACGACATCCATCTGATCGGTCAGGGCATCGCTGCGGAACGGAGTGGCTCCCAGGGATGTTGGCGGGCGCACGATGAGAGGGATGCGAACGGACGGCTCGAAGAAGACGATCTTGCCGACGAGCATCTGGTCACCCATCATCTCGCCGTGGTCGGACGACAGGATGACCCAGGTGTTGTCGGCCTGGCCGGACTCTTCGAGCGCAGCCAGGACGCGCCCAACCAGAATGTCGAGCATGGACACGCGCGCCAGGTACTTCGCACGCATCAAGCGGACCTGGTCGATGCTGCGCGGTGCACCCACTTCCTCGTGCATCATCTGCACGAGCTTGGACCACGGCCTCGGGGCGGCCTCGAAGACACCGACGGGAATGTCATCAATGCGGCGCAGGTAGTAGTCGAGGAAGCGCGAGGGTGCGTTCCACGGGGGGTGGGGCCCGGGGAAGTTGCACTGCATGTACCAGGGGCGGTCGCGCTCGACGGTGTGAAGCCAGGCGGCGACGGTCTCGGCGACGAAGGTGTCGATGTGGTGTTCGAGCCCGAGACCCCAGGGGGCCGCATCGATGGGCTGGGTCTCCCACTCCTTGAGCCGATGCCAGTGCTCGGCGTAGTGATTCATGAAGTCCTGGTGGACCTCGTAGAGATCGGTCGCGGCCGGTGGCGTCATGGCCGTCAGGGCGTCCGTGAAGCCGCTCTGCTTGTTGCGGGACATGAACTCGCCGCTGGTCTCGACCACCTCGGAGTAGCCCCAGTCGCTCATGACGTGGGCCCAGTCGTCCATGTGGCCGTCGCCCGTGTGCAGGTGCGACTTGCCGACGAGGGCGGTGCGATAGCCAGAGATGTCGCGCATCGCGCGAATGTGCGAAGGCACATCGAGGGGCATCACCTCCGGGTCGCTGTTGGTCTGGACTCCGTGCACGGAGGGGTGCACGCCCGTCGCCATGGAGAGCCGAGCGGGGCGACAGAGCGGCGAGTTCGTGTAGCAACGCTCGAACTTGACTCCACCCCGCGCCAGCCTGTCGATGTTGGGCGTGTAGGCGACCGGGTTCCCGGAGACGCCCAGCGCGTCGTTACGCAGCTGATCCGTGTAGATGTAGAGAATGTTCGGGCCGTCAGAGGGCTCGATGTCTGGGCCCCCGGCAGCCATGGCTCTCACGCCGGCAAGGGCTCCACCGGCCACCATCCCGCCGGTTCCCAGAAACTTTCGTCTCGACCACGGCATGTCGACGCCTCCAGAAACACTCTAGCTGCCGCGGCGACCGTCTGCAGGGTCCAGGACGACAAGCGACACACCGGTGTGTGCTTGGGCCATCACCACAATTTGCCTTGGTCGTGCACGGAGTGTGCTTAAGTCGGCGCTCTAGGAGGAGGCCGCCGTGTCTGACCACTTTGGTGCCCGTGTCGCGTTCGAATCGGCTGGCAAGACCTACACCGCGTACCGCCTCGGTGCGCTCACCGAGGCCGGTCTCGGAGACGTAGACAAGCTGCCGTACTCCATCAAGGTGCTGTTGGAGGCCTGCTTGCGCACGTGTGACGGCTTCGTCGTCACCGAGGACCATGTCCGTGCTCTGGCGGCCTATGACGCCAAGAGCGTCGGCGAGCAGGAGGTGGCCTTCAAGCCTGGACGCGTCGTTCTCCAGGACTTCACGGGCGTGCCTGCCGTGGTCGACTTTGCTGCTCTGCGGTCCGCCATGGCGCGCATGGGGGGCGACGTGAAGAAGGTCAATCCTCTAGTGCGGGCGGATCTGGTCATCGACCACTCGGTGCAGATCGACGCGTATGGCCATGCGGGGGCGATGCAGGTCAACACGCAGAGAGAGTTCGAGCGCAACCGGGAGCGCTACGAGTTCCTGAAGTGGGGGCAGCAGGCGTTCGACAACTTCCGCGTGGTGCCGCCTGAGACCGGCATCGTCCACCAGGTCAACCTCGAGTACCTTGCGGGTGCGGTGCTCACGTCTTCCGAGGGCGTCGTGTACCCCGACAGCCTGGTGGGCACCGACTCTCACACCACGATGATCAACGGCCTCGGAGTCGTCGGGTGGGGCGTCGGAGGCATTGAGGCCGAGGCCTGTATGCTCGGCCAGCCGATCTACATGCTCATCCCCGAGGTCGTGGGCTTCGAGCTCGTCGGTCAGCTCCCCGAGGGGGCCACGGCGACCGATCTGGTCCTCACGGTCACCGAGATGCTGCGCGCCCACGGATGCGTAGGGAAGTTCGTCGAGTTTTATGGCCCCGGCTTGGAGCACCTCACGCTCGCCGACCGTGCGACCATCGCGAACATGGCGCCTGAGTACGGTGCCACCATCGGCTTCTTCCCGATCGACCGGAAGACCTGCGACTACCTCACGCTCTCTGGACGATCGCCCGAGCAGGTGGCGCTGGTCGAGGCCTACTGCAAGCTGCAGGGGCTGTGGCGCGACGACAGCCGACAGATCACCTACAGCAGCAGTCTCTCCCTCGAGCTCTCGGGTGTGACGCCGTCTCTCGCTGGCCCCAAGCGGCCCCAGGACCGAATCAGCTTGGCCGCTATGAAGCCGAGCTGGCGTGCCCTGCTGGACGAGTGGGGGGTGGGCGCCGAGCGTGAGGGGCCGACGGTCACGTACAAGGACCAGACCTTCGAGCTGAGGGACGGTGCAGTGGTGATCGCCGCCATCACGTCGTGCACCAACACGTCCAATCCCGCCGTGATGGTGGCGGCCGGACTCGTCGCGCAGAAGGCACGGGCTCTGGGGCTCACGGCAAAGCCATGGGTCAAGACCTCCCTGGCTCCTGGGAGTCGAGTCGTCACGGACTACCTCCGCCGCGCCGGACTCCAAGACGACCTTGAGGCCGTCGGCTTCTACACGGTCGGCTATGGCTGCACGACCTGCATCGGCAACTCCGGCCCGCTGTCTCCGCCCATCGTGGACGGCGTGGTCGGCAGCGGGCTGAAGGTGACGTCGGTCCTGTCAGGCAACCGCAACTTCGAGGGCCGGGTGAGTCCCCACACTCGCGGGAACTACCTGGCGAGCCCACCTCTCGTCGTGGCCTACGCCATCGCCGGCACCGTCGATGTCGATGTCTACAGCGAGCCCATCGCTCGGACCCCCGATGGACGAGAGGTCTGGCTCAAGGACATCTGGCCATCGAATCAGGAGATTGCAGACGCGATGGCCTCCGCGGTCAGTCGCGACCAGTTCATCCATCGCTACTCCGACGCCTTCCGTGGCCCCGAGGCCTGGCGTGCACTCGAGGCGCCGACCGGCGACCTGTACGCCTGGAATCCCGCATCCACGTACGTCCAGGAGCCACCCTTCTTCGTCGACATGCCTGAGGAAGCGCCAGCCATTCAGCCGATCCGTGGCGCCAGAGTCCTGATGAAGCTCGGGCAGTCTGTGACGACGGACCACATCTCCCCAGCAGGTGTCCTGCCTCCCGAGGGGCCGGCAGCGCTCTACTTGCTCGAGAAAGGTGTGAGTCGCCGCGACTGGAACAGCTTTGGCTCTCGCCGAGGGAACGACCGGGTGATGACCCGGGGCACCTTCGCGAACATTCGGATTCGAAATGAGCTCGCGCCGGGCACCGAGGGGGGCTTTACGACGTACCTCGGGCCCGATGCAGTACCCGATGGACCCTTCCCGGGGCTGACGTACGATTCGGCGATTGACCCCAAGAACGGGGATGTCGTGGATGTGTTCGACGCCTCGGTGAAGTACCAGAAGCACGGCATCCCGCTCGTGGTGCTCGCCGGTGGCGACTACGGCATGGGCTCCAGCCGTGACTGGGCCGCGAAGGGGACCTGGTTGCTGGGAGTGCGGGCGGTCATCGCGCAGAGCTACGAGCGGATCCACCGCTCAAACCTCATTGGCATGGGCGTGCTTCCCCTACAGCTCCAGGATGGGGAAACCCACGACTCTCTCGGACTGACCGGACACGAGGCCTTCGACATTCCGGTCACGGACACGGTCCAGCCCCTTCAGGAGCTGACCGTGACGGCGCATCGGTCGGACGGAACACAGGTGACCTTCACGGTGATCGTGCGGATCGATACGCCCGTCGAGGTGGACTACTACCGAAACGGAGGAATCCTCCACACGGTGCTGCGTCGTCTTGTGCGGGAGTCGAAGACCGCCGCCGAGTAGATGTGGGCTCCGCTCATCCGACGGGCCGCACGCTTCGTGCCGCTCATGGGGTGAGCGTGGCCGGCTCGACGGCGGCGCTCACCCGTTCTTGCGCTCGACCCGGCGGATGTCTTCCAGCCTTGCGTAGTGGCGATAGCCCAGAGCATTCAGGGCCTCTGACGGAGCCAAGCCGATGTCGACGAGCGTCTTCACGGCATAGGTGCTCGCGAGGACCGGTGGTGCGTACTCGTCAGCCGAGGCGTGGAAGGGCATGAGCGGAAACAGTCGCCGCAGCGGATGAACGTGCACGAAGTGCGCCAGAGAGCAGCGTGACCAACCCGGCTTGTTGGGTGGGGTGATCTCGTGGGGCGTCGCGACGAACTCACCGCCGGTGAGGATCTCGAGCTGCTGGCCGACTTGGGCCACGAGGCAGCCGGGAGGAGGACGGCCAGCCACCTGCTCGCCGAGAGGATGCTCGGCGGTCGGGCGGGTGCGGAGGCGAAGCCCGCAGCCTCCCGGACGCTCCGTCGTCCGCTGCCCATCGTGGAAGAACGCGCCGCCAGGCAGCAGGGTGAGGAGGTTGAAGTCGGTGTGCTCCTCACCCCAGAGGAGATCGCTCTCGATCTGCTCCTCGGTGAGCGGCAGGTAGCGCAGGAGGCGAGTGAGGTTTGCCGCACCCTCGACCAGCTTCGTGAACGCATGCTGCGGCAGCTCCAGTGAGCGGGCACAGCCGCGGAGCAGGTCGAGGCCCACCTCGTGGACAGCTACGCCGACACAGAGCAGCTCGCTTCGAAAGTGCGGTGCATCTGCAGGCCAGACGTTCTTCGCGAAGAGCTGTGGGAACCACCGCTCGCAGTCTGGGTCGGGGCTCGTGGGCGTGGCGAAGAAGCACTCCTTGAAGTCAGGCTGCCCATCCGCGACGACGGCCTGCTCGGTGTTCGGAGGGGTCCAGCCGCGCTGGTACCAGATGTCGGCCCCGCCCCAGGTCGCCTTCTCGGCCTCGGGTCGCTCGAGCACCTCACAGAAGGCGTCGTAGAGCCGCCTGACCCTCTCGAGGTCTACGCCGTGATTACTCACGTACACCAGTCCGAGGCCACTGAGGCCTTCTCGCATGGCGCGAATGGTGTCGGGGTCGGCCGACTTGAGGCGCTGAAGATCGATGACGGGTGCGGCGTTCATGAAGCCTCCGCGACCGCACGTACGTACCACGGAGGTCGCTGCCTGCACGTGACACGCGGAGAGCACGCGTTTAAGCACGCCCCGTTTATGGAGAGACCCAATGACCGCTCGCTGCATCCTCGCGTTCGCGGCTACCGTTGTCCTGACCTGGCCGGCGCATGCTGGCAAGGGCGTCCGAAACCGTGCGGGTCAGCTCGTCACGCCCTCGATCGATCACCGGTCTCTGAAGGCCGTCGAGGTCGTGCCGGCCGCGGAGCTGGCGCAGGTCGGCAGTCAGCTGGCCGGGCGCGTCGTGTTCGACGAGTCCGCTGGACTCGACCGGATGCCCGCAGAGCCGATCGTCTACGTGGACACGACTGTGCCCGGGGCGCAGCCTGCCGAGCGGGTCGTGTCCCAGCGTGATGCGGTGACGGTCGCCAAGGGAGAGCGTGGGCTGGAGCTCCGGGAAGAAGGGGCGACGCCACACCTGCTCGAGCAGGTGTCTGTGCTGCCACTGGCAGAGCTGCCCGCTCCGAAGACCGAGCTCGCTCAGGCCATGCTGGCAGCCAGCCATCCGCGTCTCCTTGGACGCAGCGGTGACATCCTGCACTTGGTCACCAACGACCTACGACCTGACGACCAGATTGGCGAAGACGGCGTCTTGGCGTGGAAGCTCGCGTGGGACGTGCACACCGAGACCGTCGACCTGTCTCGGCTCTTGCCTGACGACCCGTCTGGCTACCGGGTGTTTGCTCTGCACGCGGTCGATGTCGCCTCCGGCGAGTTTGGGGCGCCGGTCGCGTGGGTACTTCCGTGGAGCGGCGCAGCGGTCGACACATCTCGCTCCGGGGTCGCCATCACGTGGCTCTGGGAGTCCGTGCCGGGTCAGCGCAAGGCCAAGGACTGGTTTCCCTACGTCCGCAGGCTCGAGCCCTCTTCGGGTGGTCGCAGGTGAGGGCGGTTCGGGTATGGTGGCGCGGACCCCGAGGAGACTCATGCTCACCGTCGTCGAGCACCCGCTGGTAGCGCACAAGCTCTCGATCCTTCGTGACAAGACCACTGGCACGACACTCTTTCGTCGCGTCTTGACCGAGATCTCGATGTTGCTCGCCTATGAGGCGACGCGCGCGCTGCCGACACACCATGTCGCGATTGAGACCCCCTTGGCGCCGATGCAGGCAGAGAAGCTGCTGCCGGAGTCGCCGGTTGTCGTGAGCATCCTGCGCGCAGGAAACGGCTTCCTCGACGGATTTCTGCAGCTGCTGCCGACCGCGCGAGTGGGCTTCGTCGGAATGGCCAGAGACGAAGAGACGCATGAGCCCGTTGAGTACTACAAGCGCCTGCCCGGTGACATGCCGAGCCGGGATGCGCTCGTCGTCGACCCGATGTTGGCGACTGGCGGCTCCGCCATTGGGGCACTGGAGCGTGTCTTGGCGACGAAGCCTCGCTCGTGCACGTTCGTCTGTCTCGTCGCTGCGCCCGAGGGGGTCGAGCGGCTGCGGCGCGCACATCCCTCGGTTCACATTGTCACCGCGGCTCTCGACGAGTGCCTGAACGAGAACGCCTACATCGTTCCAGGACTCGGTGACGCGGGCGACCGTCTGTACGGCACGTAGTCATAGTCTCGAGCGAAGACGTCAGGGCATCGAGCGCGGCGTGAGCCATCCGCTCAGCCTGCCGTGTCGCAGAGCTCGCCAGAGTCGCAGTCGGTGTCCGTGTCGGTATCGGAGTCCGTGTCAGTATCGGAGTCCGTGTCCGTGTCCGTGTCGGAGTCCGTGTCGGTGTCCGCATCGGTGTCGGAGTCCGTGTCCGCATCGGTGTCGGCATCCGTGTCGGCATCGGTGTCGGCATCCGTGTCCGCATCGGCGTCGGTGTCGGTGTCCGGGTCGACGATGGGGGTCGTGGTCGAGGTGTCGGAGTCGGTGTCCTTGTCGACGCTCGTGCAGGCGAACGCGAACAACAGGAGCGCAGGGGTCAGGCAACGCATGGGGGTCTCTCGTGCGGCTGTGCGACACCTCCACCTTGCAGGACGGATGTGCGTGTCGCCACCCCGGTTGTGCGAACCGTCACAGAACGTCACCGGGGTGTCAGTCACAGACCTCGGGGTCGGCGTACGCCGCGCCGCACATCATGTACAGGTAGGGGGCACGCAGGCTCTCGTCCATGCACTCGTCCATGCCGATGGCCCGATGGTAGTCACACCACTCGCGACGAGGACTGTAGATGGTTGAGGTCAGTCTGTGCGCGTTGTCGTAGGGGGCGACCGAGGTGTCGACATCGACGATCAGCTCGGGCACCCCGAGGTGGTCCCACGAGACGCCCATCAGCTGGTTGTTCTCCTCGGTGTGGTAGATGCCGTAGGTGTTGCAGCCAGGGGTCATCCGCTCGTCTTGGATCCAAGCTGCTACATCGGGGTCTTCGTCTCCGACGCGGTCCATGGGGCCCGAGAAGTAGACCTGTGCATGAACACGGTGATCGCGTGCGAGGAAGGCCGCCGTGCCCGCACCGCGTGACCACCCAGAGACGACGATGTCGTCCCAGATCACCTGCCCCTCCGGGTCGAGGTAGGCTCCCCAGCCGAGCGACGGGTCGTGGTCATCGAGGTGAGCGAGGAGCACCTCGAGCCGTCGCACGACACCGTCCGCCGGGCCAACGTCGACGTGCGGCGACGTGTCTTCGCCGTAGACGATCTCGTGCCGGGCGTTGGTGTAGCAGCGCTCCTCGAGGCCATCGGAGCAGTAGTTCTTGAGCACGGTGCTGTTGTCGTGGCCCAGGGCGATCACCTTGTACCCGGCCCAGGCCGCCCACATTCGGATGTTGTTGTTCGACCCCCCGGTGGCGGGCGGGAAGAACAGGAACAGCTCCCTGCGGTGGGGAATGTCGTCGCGGTAGCGGATTCGATGCAGGCGCTGCCCCGCGTCATGGGTGTCGGGCCGCTCGGGGTCGGTCGAGCACAGGCTGCGGGTCTCCGGGTCCAGCACGCAGGGGTTCCACGACTCGGCGACGATGGGGGCTGACGTGTACGTCTCGTCGGAGGGGCACCAGCCGCAGCTGTACTGGTCGTGGGAGGGATCTTCCTCGTCGACGAGTCCGTCGCAGTCGTCGTCGATGCCGTTGCAGATCTCGATCGCATCGGGATGGATGCCCGGATCCGTGTCTCTGCAGTCGCCCTGGCAGGCGCTGAAGCCGTCGCCGTCGCGGTCGAGCTCGCGTGGGTCGTCAGTGCCGTCGCAGTTGTTGTCGGGGAGGTCGTCGCAGCGCTCGGGAGCCCGCGGGTTCCGCTCTGGTAGGCGATCGTCGCAGTCTCCCGCGTTGGCGACGTGCCCCTCGGGCACTCTGCAGCTGCGCACGCCCTGATCAGGGTCTCCGAAGCCATCCTCGTCGGCGTCGGCAAACCACCGCCCCTGCGAGGTGGGGTCGAGGTCGGGGTCGGCGTCGTCGACGAGGCCGTCGCAGTCGTCGTCGCGTCCGTCGCAGCGCTCGAGCGCCCCAGGATTCACCAGAGCGTCGGCGTCGTCGCAGTCACCTGGCGGCGCGAGGCCGGGGGCCGCATCGCAGAGGAGGACGGAGGCTGCCGAGCCGTCACCGAAGCCGTCGCCGTCGCGGTCTGGGTGCAAGACCAAGCCACCTGTTGCATCTCGGGAGGGGTCGTCGTCGTCGAGGAGCCCGTCGCAGTCGTCGTCGACGCCGTTGCAGGTCTCGAGGGCACTCGGATTCACGGCGGCGTCGTTGTCGTCGCAGTCGGCTCCGCCGGCATCGAGCGCGCGGAAGCCGTCGCCGTCTTGATCACACAGCCCGGCTCGGCAGGGGTCTTGGTCACGCGGGGCGTCGTCCGCGCCGCAGGCAAGGGTCAGTGCGAGGAGGAGGATTCTCACGGCGTCAGCGTAAACTGAGTGTTCGTAGACGGCCACGACGAGGCGCGGAAGGTGCGTTACCGGCCTGCCATGCGCCTCAGTCGCCTGGCCTGTGTCGGCTTGATCTTGTCCCTCGCCCTGCTGTCAGCCTGCGTTCCCCGTGCCCGCTACAGGGCGCTCCTGGAGGCGGACGAGCGGTCGTCGCGTGCCGCGACCATCGAGCAGGCGGCGCTCGGGGCGCGGGTCGAGCGTCTCGTCATCGAGGTCGATGCCGCATCGACGCGTGCAGCGCAGCTCACGGATGCCCTCGCGCAAGAGCAGGCGAGGCTGCGCGCTGCGCAGGAGGCCGCTGCGCTGGAGAAGGCAGGCTTGCTGAAGGACAAGTCACGGCTGCGGCAGTCGATGGCCGAGCTCGCGTCCGCTCTGGAGGATCTTGAGGAGCGACGCCGCGCGGCAGAAGCTCGCGTCGCCGAGTTTCATGAGCTGATCGCGCGCTTCGCCGAGCTGATCGACGCCGGTACGCTGGAGGTGAAGATCGTCGATGGACGGATGGTGCTGCAGATGGCCACGGACATTCTGTTCGCGAGTGGTCAGGCTACCCTGTCCGCCGACGGGGCTGCGGCCCTTGACCGGGTGGCTGCGGTCCTGGTGCAGATGCCGGAGCGTGTGTTTCAGGTCGAGGGGCACACCGACGACGTCCCGATCCGAACGCAGCGCTTTCCGTCCAACTGGGAGCTGGCCTCGGCGCGCGCTCTCGGAGTCACGCGGCGGCTGATCTCGGGCGGCGTTCCTCCGGAGCACATCAGCGGTGCCTCCTTCGGCGAGCACAGGCCGGTCGCCGACAACGGCACGCCGGAGGGACGTGCCTCCAATCGGCGGATCGAGATCGTGCTGGTCCCCGATCTCAGCGACCTTCCAGGCATCGAGACGCTGGGCGCCGGTGGGTAGCCTGCTCTGTCGACCGCCCGAGCTAGTCGCGACCGAGAGCCAGGAGGTCCTGGACGGTGTGATGGCGCTCGATGGGGTGCCTGAGGTGCTGGCTGGTGTCGAGCTGGTAGTGGTTGCGGCGCCCGTGCTTCTCCACCGTCAGGTAGCCGCACTCGACGAGCTCGTGCACGATCCGCTGCACGGCGCGCTCCGTGATGCCGACTTGATCCGCAATGTCCCGCACGCGCACGGTCGGATCGTCAGCGATGACGAGCAGGACATGCGTGTGGTTGGTCAGGAAGGTCCACGTCGAAGGAGACGCTGAGCCCATGGGTCACTCCGAGCCGACGCGTATTAGCGAAGTTCGGGTCATGCTTCCACCAGCGCCTCGTAGGAAGGGGCAGGGAAGTGAGCTTGTCCAGTTCATCCGATCCATTCGCGCCACCGAGACGAACAGTGGATTGTCCCCGTGTCTCGTGGACCACGGCAGCACCAGGACGGCGGGCAGCCGCACGTGGTGTCGATGCTCTCACGGGACTGGCGACGGGGCTCGGCGTCCTGGCTCTGGTGCATCCACTGCAGGGTCTCGATGGCCTTGACCTCGTCTCGGCGGCACGTCTCGGCGTGCCAGCGGGCGTGCTGGCGTCGCTATGGATCGGCGTGAACGCTGCGCTGCTTCTCGGGCGAGGTCAGACGAGCGGCCAGTGGCTGCTCGGAGTCCGGGTGCTCGGGCGTTCCGGCGTCGACCCGACGCTCGGTCAGCTGCTGCTGCGAGAGGGGCTCTTCTGGCTGGCGGTCGTCAGTGGGCCGGTGGGCTGGCTCGGGCTCCTCGGGGAGGGTCTGCTGGCCGTGCGGGCTCGACGGGGTGTGTGTGATCGCCTGACGGCGACCGTGGCGGTCCTCGACGAGGCACCACTCGGTCGCGGCTCGACCGGTCGCCATGCGCTACGTCGTCCCGCTGGGGAGGGCGAATGATCCGGGCGCTGCTGGATGTGGCGTGGTCGGTGCTGGTGGTCGTGACGGTGGTTCCCGTCCGTCGCCTGCGGGAGGGGCCGACCCGGCCGGGCTGGTCGCTACGACACGAGCTGGTCGCGGCTGTGATGCAGCGCCTCGCGCGGCTCACGATGGTGCACCCGCTGCCCATCCTTCGCAGTCTGTGGAACCTCGGCTCGCGCTTCCTGCTCGTCAGAGGGCCCGTCACACGCGCTGCCTGTCCGAGCGTGCCCTGTACGTGGTTCGGTCGAGAGGACGCGAAGAACGTCGTGCTCTATCTGCACGGGGGGGCGTACGTGCTCGGCTCCGTCGTGGCCTACCGCGATGCGTGCTCGCGTCTGGCCAGGGCCGGCGCTGCTCGCGTGCTGGCCGTCGACTACCGACTCGCGCCCGAACATCCGTACCCGGCGGCGCTCGAGGACGCCTGGTCAGCCTACCGCTGGCTGACGGAAGACGAGGGCGTTCCACCACACACGATCACCCTCGCGGGCGACTCTGCGGGCGGTGGGCTGTCGCTCGCTCTGCTCATCCGACTGCGGGAGGCGGGTGTCGCGCTGCCCGCTCGGGTCGGCCTGATCTCGCCGTGGGCTGATGTGGAAGGTGGGGGCGCCAGTCAGCTCACGAACGCGGCTTATGACTACGTGCCACAGGGTGCGCAGCCGCTCTTCGGGTCGATGTACGCCGGTAAACAGCCGCTGGACCATCCGCTCGTGTCTCCGGTGCACGCGGATCTCTCGGGGCTGCCGCCGATGCTGGTGATGGTGGGTGGCGCCGAGCGTCTGCTGGACACTGGTCGGCAGGTCGCCGAGCGCGCCAGGGCATGCGGAGTCGACGTCGTCCTGGAGGTCTACGACGACATGATCCACGCATGGCCGCTGCTGGCGCTCGTGCTGCCCGAGGGGCGTCGCGCCTGGAGACGCCTGGGCGAGTGGCTGGGCCGAGATCGCGACTGACCGGGGGCTCCCCTCACGCGTCGCGCTCGGACAGCGCCTCCCAGCGCGCGTAGAGCGCCTCCACCTCTGCCGTCAGCTCCGCGAGGCGTCGATTGAGCCCAGCGACCTCCTCGCCGCGCGTTGCATAGGTCTCCGGATCGGCGAGGGTCTCCTCGAGGCGCGACTGCTCTTCCTCGAGTTCCTCGATGCGTACCGGGAGCGCCTCGACCTCCTGGCGCTCCTTCCATGAGAGTCTGTCGCGGTTGCGCTGCCTGCTCTGTGGCGATGGGGGCTTGGGGGGAGCCTCCACCGGGGCCTCGGTCTGCCGTCGGGCGAGCTCCGTCTCCCGCTGGTACTGCAGACGGTCGGCGTACTGACGGACACCTCCCGAGCCGTCGAAGCCGAGGACTCCCGTGCACACGCGGTCGAGGAATGCGCGGTCGTGCGTCACGATCAGCACGGCACCATCGAAGCCGAGGAGGGCCTCCTCGAGCACACGCAGGGTGAGCAGGTCGAGGTCGTTCGTGGGCTCGTCGAGGACAAGGAGCTCGGCCCCCCGCAGCAGCAGCCGAGCGAGCAGGAGTCGTGCACGCTCGCCACCCGAGAGCTTGGAGACGGGCTGATCGAACATCGTGCGCTCGAACGCAAAGCGCCCCAGGAAGGACTCGACGCGGATCCAGTCCTCACCGAGCTTGACCTGGTCGTTCCCGTCGCCCGCAGCCTCGATCACCGTGTCGTCGGGCTTGAGGCCGGTGCGCCCTTGGTCCAGGAGGCCGGTCGTGAGGCGACTGGCTCGCACCATCTCTCCGGCGTCGGGGTCGACGGTCCCCAGGAGCGTGCGCAGCAGCGTCGTCTTGCCGGCGCCGTTCGGTCCGACGATTCCCAGCCGCTCTCCTGGGCGAAGCACGAGGTCGACGCCGGAGAACAGGGTGCGCCCGTCGTAGCCCTTGGTGAGGCCATGCACCTCGAGGAGCGTGCGCCCCTTCGGCACGCCGACGCGAAAGTCGAGTGAGAAGCTTCGCTCTGTGCGCTTCTCGAAGCTCTCTCGCAGGGCGTCGAGGCGCTGAAGTCTGGCCTTCTGCTTCGTGCTGCGGGCCGCCGGGGAGCGGCTCGCCCAGGCAGCCTCGCGCCGAATCATGGCCAGCTTGCGATCATTGTCGCGGCTGAGGCGGGCGTCGCGCTCGGCTCTCGCGACGAGGTAGTCGGCGTAGGAGCCGTCGTACGAGACGGTCACGCCGTGGTCGATCTCCACGATGGTGTCGGCCACGGCCTCCAGCAGGTAGCGGTCGTGCGTGACGAGCAGGACGGCACCGCGGTACCCCTGGAGGTAGTCCTGAAGCCACTCGACGGCCTCTGCATCCAGGTGGTTGGTCGGCTCGTCGAGGACAAGGAGATCAGGCTGCTGCAGCAGGGTCGCGGCGAGGGCGACGCGCCGCTTCTCGCCACCCGAGAGCGCACTCACAGAGGCCTCTGCAGGCGGACACCCGATGCGATGCGCGACGGCCTCGACCTTGTGCTCGAGCGACCAGCCGACGTTGTCGAGGCGGTCCTGCAGCGCGGCGGCCTCGTCCAGTCGGTCTTCGGCGAGGGCGTCTTCGTAGTCGGACACCAAGCTCGCGTGCCATCCGACGGCGTGGGCGAGAGCGTCCGCCACGGTCGGTCCGGCGAGCTCGGGCATCTGGGAGAGGAGGGCGAGCGTGCCTCCACGATGGATCCTGCCGCTGTCGGCCTCGACCGTGCCGGTGAGGATCTGCAGGAGGGTGGACTTGCCGCTGCCGTTCGTGCCGACCAGGGCGACGCGGCCCCGCTCGGGGACGTCGAGGTCACAACCCTTGAGGATCAGGCGATCCCCCCACGACTTCTCGATGCCCCTGGCGAGCAGCACGGACAAGCGGACCTCCGAGCGCGGCGCCTAACGCACGGGCGGCCTGACTGTGCGAGCCGTCAGCGGAGGGGCAGCCTCCCTGGCGCGCGGGTGCTAGGTCGTCGGGGGAGGACATCATGGAGCACGACGAGCTGTACGAGCTGGTCTTCACGGCGACCCAGGACGCGCTGCGTGATGCGAGTGGCGGTGGCGACATCCGGCTCTCACGCCGAATGGTCGGTGGGAGCGTCGTGTTTCGCGACAGTGATGGGCGCACCATCAAGGAGCAGGACGCGGCGGCCTTCTTCAAGAAAGTCACGTCAGTCCGCGACAAGCTCCGCGTCCTCGAGCAGAAGGTCAACGGTCACAAGGGGCTTGGCTACGCCGACAAGGCGGAGCTGCAGGCGTACATCACCCGAGCGTACGGCTCTCTGACGACCTTCAACTTCCTGTTTCGCGATGACGACGACCGCTTCAAGGGCACGGGCGGCTAGCCCTCAGGCTGCGCGCACCTGCTCGACGCCGGCCAGGGCCTCCTCGACGAGGCTGGCGGGGTCGACGCCTACGCGAGAGCGCTGGCTCAGGATCTGCTTGAACCGCCGCGTGCCGGGTCGGCCGGCGAAGAGGTTTAGCCAGTGTCGCGTCACCCGGTGCGGCTTGAAGCCGGGGTCGGTCGCCATCCACCTCTCCAGGTAGGGGAGGAGGCCACGGACGGCCTGGGCGGGCTCGTCGAGCGGATTCTCGGCGCCGAAGAGGCGGCGGTCGGCGTCCGCGAAGACCCAGGGGGTGTCCCAGGCGCCCCGACCGATCATCACGCCCCGAACATGCTCGAGGTGCTCCTCCACCTGGTCGAGGGTCTTGATGCCGCCGTTGATCACGACGTCCAGCCCGGGAAACTCCTGCTGCAGTCGCCAGACCTCAGGGTAGCGAAGCGGCGGGACGTTGCGATTCTCCTTCGGAGAGAGCCCCTTCAGCCAGGCCTTGCGGGCGTGGACAGTGAAGCGGTCGGCCCCCGACTCGGAGACGATTCGCACGAAGCGCGCCATGTCTTCGTAGGCGTCGAGCTCGTCCACGCCGATTCGGTGCTTCACGGTGACGGGCAGCGAGGTGGCTGCGCGCATGGCCTCGACGACGCGGGCGACATCCTCAGGCCAGCGCATCAGGCATGCCCCGAAGCGACCCTTCTGGACGCGATCGGACGGGCAGCCGATGTTGACGTCGACTTCGTCGTAGCCCCAGTCCTCTGCCATGCGTGCTGCATCGGCCATCAGCTGTGGGTCGTCGCCACCGACTTGGAGAGCGATGGGATGCTCGATCTCATCGAAGTCGAGGTGCTTGGACCGGTCACCATGATGCAGGGCCGTGGCCGTCACCATCTCGGTGTACAGCAGCGTGTGACGCGTGAGCTGTCGCATCATCACGCGAAAGTGACGGTCAGTGCGCTCCATCATGGGAGCGACGCTCAGGGGTACGGTGTGTCCGCGTGGCATGCAGGCCCCGTGCCCCGTCTCGGACCTTCGCGCAAGCCCTTGCTCGGGGCGTCGGCGTGCTGCGGACGGGTTGGCGGTCGCGACAGGACCCGGCGCGGTCGAGGTTCGTGGGACGTGAGGGTGCGGGCGAGCTCCGGTGGCCACGGTTCGGTCTGCACACGGGATAGTCGGCTCTCACGGAGGCGGGATGGGACTGGTGGACGTGCACGCTCACCTGACGCACAAGAGGCTCGCGCCCGACGAGGCGGACGTGCTCGCACGTGCACGTGCGGCCGGGGTGACGACGATCATCAGCAACGGGCTCAACCCGGGCGACAACGAGCGAGTGCGTGCCCTGGCGGCGCGGGCTCCCGACATCGTTCGACCCGCCTTCGGCTTCTACCCGGTCGACACCGTGCTCATGGCGATGGAGGCCGCCGGCGTCGAGTACCCGCGCGATGATGACCTCTACACGCCCGAAGAGGGCGTCGCCTGGGTGCGTGAGCACGTCGAAGAGGCCTTCGCGGTCGGTGAGATCGGACTGGATGGCTACTGGGTGCCAGAGGAGTTCTGGGAGGCGCAAGAAGCGGTGTTTCGGGAGCTCGTCAGCCTGGCGATGGAGGCGGACAAGCCCGTGATCATCCACACCCGCAAGCGTGAGAGGCGGGCCCTCGAGGTCTTGCAGGAGCTGGGGGTGCAGCGGGTGAACTGGCACTGCTTTGGTTCGAAGGTGAAGCTCGCGCGGCGCATCGCCGAGGCGGGGCACTACCTCTCGATCCCTGCGAATGCGCGGAAGAGCGGGGCGTTCACGCGCATGCTGGAGACCCTGCCGCGCGATCGCATCCTCCTCGAGACGGACTGTCCCTACCTCGGTCCGGAGCGAGGCACGCGCAACGAGCCGGCGAACGTGCTCGGCACGGCTCACTACGCCGCCGAGCTCTGGGGCTGTCGGGTGGAGGATGTCGAGGCGCAGGTCGCCGAGAACTTCCACCGCTTGTTTGGTGTCGATCCATGACGACCGCCCTGATGGTCATGGCGTGCGCGGTCGTCGCGCCACCGGCCCACGGTCCACCCGATGAGCCCACCTGGAACGAGGCGGAGCGTGGCTGCGTGCAGGCGTGGTACGCCACGCGGGAATCGCTCACTGCGCTCTACGAGGATGCGGGTCGGAGGGTTCCTCCTTGGCCCGGTGTCGACTCGGCGCTCAGCCTGTGCCGAGAGCTTGGGGTCGACGCCGACACTGCGGCGTGTCTCGACGGACCGTGGTACGCGGAACACGTTGAGATTTGTCGGGCGCGCTTCGCTGCACACCCCGCGGTGCGTGTCCGCTGGAACGGAATGTTCGAGGAGGTCATGTGAGCGATGACGACGGCGGCTTCCGGTTTCCGCACAACATCAAGCTCGAGGTGGATCCCGCGAAGGTCGACGAGGCCTTGCAGGCGATTCGAGAGCAGGTCCAGGACGGCCTGGCTGCCGGTCGGTACACCAAGGTCCGAATCTCCTTCCGGGGAAAGCCGATCGGTCCAGACATCCCGCTTGCCGTGTTCCTCGCGGGGGAGGGGGCTGCCTTCTGGCTGACGGGCGGCCTCGCGACACTGCTGGTGAACCTCGGCGCGAAGGCCGTGCTGGATGTCGCCTTCATTCACGAGGCGGACGAGCTGGTGCAGGAGGGTCTGAGCCTGTACCTGGATGGTGAGATCGAGGCGGCAGAGGCGAAGTACCGTCAGGCGCTCGACCGACGGGACGACGACCCCAGCGCGCTCTACAACCTCGGCGTGCTCCTCCGCGTGAGTGGGCGCA
This sequence comes from Pseudomonadota bacterium, assembly GCA_002862545.1. Lineage (GTDB taxonomy): Bacteria > Myxococcota_A > UBA796 > UBA796. Next base: position 2,218 of record PKDJ01000363.1, on the reverse strand, counting down.
AGGCCGAGGCTGTCGCGATGCTCCGCGCGGCCGCCATGGGACCGGAGGGACATCCCGACGTGCGGCGGGCCGCGGAGGCGCTCAGCCGCATGGAGGGGTGAGTCTCCTCACGGGGGAAACGGCTGCCCGATGGCCTCATAGACGGCGTGACAGAGGGCCACGGCACGCGGAGAGCGCAGTCGCCAGTCGAGACGATTCATCACGTAGCCGACGGCCAGTCCGGTGCGCGGGTCAGCGAAGCCGACACTGCCGCCGACGCCCGAGTGCCCGAAGGCCTCGACGTTGGGTGAGAACAGGTGGAGCTCGTCCTTGCAGAAGCCCTGGCTGAAGCCCAGTGGCTTGTTGAGTACGCTGTCACGCTGCGACCAGGACTGCCGGCGCAGCAGGGGCTCGATCGCCTCGGGAGACAGGAGGCGCTGCCCGCGGACGGCGCCGCCAGTGGCGAGAGGAGCGTAGACCCCCCCGAGCGCCCGTGCGCTGAAGACGCCGTTCATCCAGGGGAGCTCGAGGCGGCGGTACTTCGGTTGGTTGAGGAGGTTGAATCGCTGGGCGCCCATGTCCGGATTGATGAACGCCCGTCCGGTCGTCGTGCGCCCCTTGAGGACGACCCGTCGAAACACGCGGCCCTCTGCAGTTCGACGGCCGAGCAGCTCGGGCAGCACGCGCCCGAGGAGGGTGCGGCGGCCGTAGGGGTAGAGCTTGGCTGCGCGCTCTGAAAGCTCGGGTGGCATGCCGATGTACATGTCGAGATCGAGCGGCTCGGCAATCTCGCGCCGCAGGAAGGTGCCGAGGGAGCAGCCGGCTACCCTGCGGAACAGGGCTTGTGCGAAGCCACCGAAGGCGGTCGCGGCGTAGCCTTGCTTGGTCCCGGGAGGCCACAGGGGCTGCTGGGCCACGAGGGCCCGATCGATGCGGTCGGGCTGGTCGAAGTCATCGAGGGTGAGCCGGTCATCGACGGCGGAGAGCCCTGCGCGGTGGTTGAGCCACTGTCGGATGGTGATGCGCTCCTTGCCGTGCGTGCCGAACTCGGGCCAGTAGTCGGCAATCGGAGCGTCGAGGCGGAGCTGTCCACGGTCGGCGAGCATCGTGAACATCAGGGCGACCATGCCCTTGGTGCAGCTGAAGGCCACGGTCATGGTGTCAGGCGTCCAGCGACGACGGCTCTCTCGGTCGGCCCAGCCGCCCCAGAGGTCTACGACGCGCTCGCCATCCCGGTACACGCACAGCGCAGCTCCGACCTCACGATGCTCCGTGAAGTTGCGCTCGAACGCAGCGCGCACGCCTTCGAAGCCAGGACTGACGACGCCCTCGACCATGGTTGGACCTCCGGGGGGCCTCCGGTAACCTCTGTGTTGCGGACTGGGGCCGTCCGTCAGATCGCTTGCTCGATGGGAATCCAGTCGACCTCCTGCTCGAGGATCGGCCTGACGACCAGTGTGTCGTCAGGGCGACAAGAGACGAGCACGATCAGTATCCAGCGTCGCAAGATCACCCCCGGGCCAAGCTCCCGTTGCAGACCGTGTGCCAGGCAGAAGATGGCTTTCGACCGTGTGTTGACAGCTGTCGCGACCGACGTCCGTCGGCCTGTGATGGAAACTTGCGACATGCCGAGACGCGCACCTCGTGCAGGCGTCGGTTTCATTGATGGTGAACGCGCCGCTCGCCGGGACCGCCATGACTCTTGTACTCCTCTTTGCTCTGGTCGCGACAACCTCACTCTGCCTCGCGGTCTTGCCCTGGGTCGACGAGGCGCTTGACGAGGCCACCGTGGACGCGGCCGAGCCCGCCCCCGCGCTGCTCGCGGAGAGCGCCGCCGTGCCCGTGCAGTCACTGCGGAACTGACGCGCCAGACGCATCCGGATACGGGCGTCACATGTCGAAGACGCGCTACCAAGGGCGCCACCTGGCGTTCGTCGAGACCGAGGCTGGCTGGGAGTACTGCACCCGGCCCAACGCGAGTGCTGCCGTAGTCATCGTGGCCAGCACGCCCGAAGGCCTGCTGCTCGTCGAGCAGTTCCGGCCCCCGGTGGGGCGTCGGGTCGTCGAGCTGCCCGCCGGACTCGCCGGTGATCTCGGCCCGGAGGACCTCGCCACTGCGGCGCAGCGCGAGCTCGAAGAGGAGACCGGCTGGACGGCTGGCCACCTCGAGCGCCTGGCGGGGGGGCCGTCGAGTGCCGGCCTGACCGACGAGCAGGTCGTGTTCTTCCGCGCCACCGAT
>PKDJ01000092.1 GCA_002862545.1 Pseudomonadota bacterium | reverse complement strand
GCCCGACCGCGCCTCACCGAGGAAGGATGCGTCTCCAGACCAGCCGGGCCCCGCGTAGTCCTGGTAGGCAGCCAGGCTGAGCCACACCCGGTCCAGGCTGGCAGGATCGAGCCGCGCGGGCCTGGCGTCACCTCCGAGATCATCGAGGTCGATCGACGCTGTCCAGCTCGTGATGCCGCTTGCATCGTGCCGCACCTCCACCTCGAGCACCTCGTCGAGGTGGCCCTCGGCGAGGATCACGACTGAGGCGGACCGCGCGTAGTAGTCACCACAGAAGATCGCAGGCTCGGCTCCATTCATCGAGGGCGTCTCGGTCTGAACCAGCTCCCAGGAGCCCGTGGCCTCCACGACGAGGGACAGCGCGGCCTCACCACCGGCGTTCAGCGAGAGCGGACCCGCAAACGAACCCTCGGCTGCAGACCAGGCCTCGTCTGGACTCATCATGAAGCCGTCCACGACACCGGATGGGTGATCGAGGGGCTCTCGCGAGACCTCCTGGCAGCCCCAGCCCGACTCGACGCCCTCATCCCCGACCTGCGTCCCCTGCCGGGGGTCGTCTGCAGCGCACGCACTCATCAGCGCGAGGGTCAGCACCTGCGCGAGAGCGCGAGGGCTCATGTCCACCTCCGGCCTCCAGCATGGCGACCGTGGCTCCACAAGTCGACCGCGATGCTGCTCGCTTTCGCACAAACCTCCTCCCACATTCGCGGTATAATGTGCGAAAGTGGGAGCCCCATGGACGCAGAGCTAGCCAGGGCCGCCGCGAGCCAGCTCGTGCGCGCGCTGCGCGGGAAGCGAAGCCAGGTCGCCTTCAGCCGCCGCCTGAGCTTTCGCTCCAACGTTGCCGCGGACTGGGAGAACGGACGCCGCTACCCGAGACTGTCGCTGCTGATGGCGTTCGGTCCACGACTGGGCGTGGACGTGAGCGGCGCGATGGGACGCTTCCACCCACCCGCCGCCCCGGCCATCGTGGAGGGGATCGGGCCCTGGCTGTCAGCGCTCGCGGGCCGGACCACGCAGATCGCACTCGCCGAGCGCGCCGACGTCTCGCGACACCAGGTCGGTCGCTGGCTGTCGGGCAAGGCCGAGCCGCGACTGCCCGAGCTGCTGCAGCTCGTCGAGGCCGCGACGGGACGCGTGCACGATCTGGTGGCCGAGCTGGTTCCCATCACTGACGTTCCAGCACTCGCGGCTCGCCATGCAGCTGCACTGCGCGCACGCCGAACGGTGTTCGACCACCCCTGGGCAGCCGCGCTGCTTCCCCTCCTGGAGACCGCACCCTACCGAGAGCTGCCCCAGCACGACGATGCCTGGGTGGCCGAGCGGCTCGGCATCTCGGAGGGGATCGTCGCAGAGACCAGGGAGGCCCTGGTGCAGTCGGGGGCTGCCCGCTGGAAGGGGGCACGGCTCGTCGTCGACGGTGGCCTCACCATCGACACTCGGGCCTCCGTCAGCGACAAGAACCGCCTGCGCCGCTTCTGGGCTGACCGAGGTGCCGAGCGGGTGGGGGACGGGCTCACGGCCTTCAACGTCTTCGCCGTACCCCGCGACGATCTCGAGCGGATCAAGGCACTACAGCTCAAGTTCTTCCGCGAGATGCGCTCACTCGTAGCAGCTGCCGAGCCCGCGGCCTCCGACGCCGTAGGACTCGTCGTGGTCCAGATCTTGGAGCTGGCGAGCCTTGACGAGTGTGCGGATTAATCTATCGAATACGATACTTGAACGTTACCTTTCGACCATCTCGTCGGACGACCTTCACGGTGTAGTTCTTCTGTCCTCTGAGCGACTCCAGGGTGAGCACGACACCCGGCATGCCCTTGAGCGCCTTGCCATTGACAGTCGTCACCCGATCGCCGTTGTGCAGCCCCGCAGCGTGCGGAAGACTGCCCTTGCTGATGCCGGACAGGACCCAGCCGTTGACCCCATTCTTGCCGTGATTTGGCTCGGCATTGGCCAGCTTTGCCGCCTTGTTCAGGTCGTTGGCGTACTTGTCGAAGGTCGCCTTGTCGATCTGGAAGGTGTTGGCCGACAGCTCGGTGACGGCCGGGTGATCGCCGTCCCCCTTCGCGGCGACCGCGTGTCCCGGCATCAGGGTCACGGCCACGGGCGCGCTCGCCACGAGCGCACAGATCAGGACGAAGCGACGCATGGGGATCCTCCACATCTCAGTACGAGATCTTGCCGTCTTTCTTCTGCTTCTTCAGACGGTCTAGGGCCTTCTTCGCCCCCTTGTGGCCGTCGATCTTCACCGCTGTCTTGTACTCGTTCTCCGCCTCGGCCCACTTCTTCAGCCGCGCTGCGATCTGTCCGAGTCGATAGTGCGAGTAGGACCTCTGGTAGGGCTCGAGGTGCTCGAAGGCCAGGTAGGTCTCGAAGGCCTCCTTCGCCTTGTTGGGATGCCCACTGCGCAGCAAGGCGAGGCCCCGCCAGTAGTGCACACGACGGTTCTTGGGATCGTCCTCCAAGATCTCTTCGTAGACCTTGAGCGCCGAGTCGTACTTCTTCTGGTAGATGAAGACCGACCCGGTCACGAGGTTGTTGATGATGTTGTCCGGGTACCGCCGTCGGTTCTTGATGCAGGCGACGTTCGCCTGCTTGTAGTTCCCTTCTTCGATCCAGGAGAACGCGAGCGACAGCGTCGCCGGGGCCGCGAGGAACACCCCACGAGCCTGGACCGCCTGCATCTCCTCTAGGCCCTGCACCCGATGATCCCCGAAGTCGGGCAGGATCTTCGAGTTCATCGTCACCACCGTGCGCCAGTAGTGGTACATCCCGTCCGCGAGCTTGTGGTCGGTGAAGTCCGGCGCCAGCTCGCGCGACTTCTGGATGTGATCCATCGCCGAGAAGGCCAGGTTGAGCGCCTTGAGGTACTCACCGCGGCGCATCGTGTGGATCGATTCGATGCCCTCGATCCCCGTGTAGAGGAAGTGCTCCCAGGCCTCGTTGCCCTCGACGGTGAGGGCCTTGTCGAGGTCTTCGCGCGCGGCCTTTGTGCTCACCCAGTACTGCTTGTCGTACCGGAAGTCGAAGTTCTCCAGCATGAGCGCCTGCCAGATCAGCGTGTCGATCACCGATGCGACCGCCGTGTTCGGGTAGCGCTCCTCGAGTCCCTCGAACCAGTCGCGGGCTCCGTTGTAGTCACGCAGGTAGAGCTTCTCGAGACCCTGACGAATCAGGTAGACGAACTCAGGATGCATATCGAGGGCGGCCGCACCGACGTACGAGATGTTGTCGTAGTCCTGGTTCGCGTAGTCCTCCTTCGTCATGTTCTCGCGCTTCTTCTCCCAGTCGGGGTCGAGCTCCGGAACAGGCGTCGTGGGGAGTGCGGGCGGGCGCTTGCCCGTGACCCGCTCGTCGTCGTTGTCGTCGGTACCCGCCGTCGCCGCAGAGGGGTCGCCCGCCGACTCCGGCTCCGCGGCCCAGGCGCTCGCGCACAGGGCTCCTGAGGCCAAAAGGGCAAGGATCGAACGACGCATCTAGTCTCCCTGTCGCATGCGAGCCTCGACGAGCTCCACGAGCTGCTGCTCGAGTCGAACCCCATCGAGGCGATTGATCTCTTGAATTCCGGTCGGCGAGGTGACGTTGATCTCGGTCAGGTAGCCGTCGATCACGTCGATGCCGACGAAGAGCATGCCCCACTTCTGCAGCGCAGGGCGCAGCGCAGCGCACAGCTCCCGATCGCTGTCGGTCAGCTCGGCACGCTCCACGGACGCGCCGGCGTGCATGTTGGCGCGAAAGTCCGCGGACTGCGGCACGCGGTCGATCGCTCCCACAGGCTCACCATCGAACAGCAGGATTCGACGGTCACCCTGCTCGACGGCTGGGATGAACTCCTGTGCGATCACGTGGTCTTGCCCTCCGCGACTCAGCAGCTCGATCATCGAGTTCAGGTTGCGGTCTTCGCGCTCGACGACGAGAACACCTCGGCCCCCGTTGCCATCCCAGGGCTTGAGGACCGAACGACCCGGCCGCTCCCTCACGAACCTCCGGAGCCGGTCGATGTCGTTCGTGATTAGCGTTGGAGGCTGGTACTTTGAAAACTCTGCCTGAACCCAGAGCTTCTCGTTGAAGAGCTTGAGGCCCGCCGAGCCGTTCACCACCAGGGTCGAGGCTGGCGCCATGTCGAGAATGTACGTCGTGAAGATGTACTGCATGTCGAACGGCGGATCCTTCCGCATCCACACCACGTCGACATCGCCGAGATCCAGCTCGACGGGGGAGCCAGGGTCGAAGTGCGGCGGCGCCGCAGTGACGTGCACCGGCGTGGCGAGGACACGTGCCCTCCCATCGACGATGAACAGTTGATCGGGCGTGCAGTACCAGACGGGGTAGCCGCGGTCGCAGCACTCCCGCATCGTCACGTAGGTGGAGTCGCCACGAACATCGATGGCATGGAGCGGATCCATCACGAACAACGAGCGCACGCAGCCTCCGTCGGTGCTCTGCGCTCTATCGCACCGGCCACTCACTTTCCGATGCAGAACCTCGCGAAGATCGCCGACAGCACATCTTCCTTCGTGTCTGCGCCCGTCAGATCGTCCAGGGAGGCCAGTCCGCGAGTGATGGCGTCTGCGGCGACGGCCGGACCCGCCCAAGACAGCGTGTCCGCCGCCTCGGCCGCAGCGGACGCCAGGCTCTCGAGCGCGTCGCGCTGTCGAGCCGAGGCGATGCGCAGGCGATCCGCGCGTACCTCCGTCCCCACCAAGGCGCGTACGATGGCCTCCCGCAGCTCCTCCAGCCCCTCTCCCGTGAGCGCCGAGACAGGCATCACACCAGGCGGTGCGGCGGCCTCGTCGATGCCGTTGCAGATCTCGAGGCGCGGGCGGTCAGCCGTGCGCTGCAGGATCAGCTCGGTCGCCGGGTCGACCGTTCCCGCCCGATGCACGACCAGCAGAAGATCCGCCTCGGCGATGAGCTCTCGGGCAAGAGCGAGTCCTGCCGCCTCGATCGGGTCGTCGGTCAGCCGCTCACCGGCCGTGTCGAGCAGCGTCACCTCGATGCCGCCGAGCTGAACACGTGCCTCGACCACGTCTCGCGTGGTTCCCGCCTGGCTCGAGACGAGGGCACGCGTGCGACCCACGAGGCAGTTGAACAGGCTCGACTTGCCCGCGTTGACCGGCCCGACGAGAGCGACTCGAGCTCCATCCACCAGGATTCGGCCCGCGCGACACGTCTGGGCGAGCCCTCGTGCCTCGTTCGAGAGGTCGCGTAGCGCACGCACGAGTGACTCGTCATCGACCAGCGCGAGGTCGTCACCAGGCAGATCGAGCCGTGCCTCGAGCTCGGCTGCCGCGGTGAGCAGCCGCTCCCTGAGCTCGACGAGGTGTGCGCCGAGGCGCCCATCGAGTGCATCCCGCGCCACCTGCAGGCCCGCCATCGTCGACGCCCTGCAGACCTGGTCCACCGCCTCGGCGGCGATCAGATCGAGCTTGCCGTTCTCCACCGCCCGACGCGTGAACGCGCCCGGCTCAGCCAGCTGCACCCCGCAGTCCTGGAGCGCAGCGATCAGCCGCTCCACCACCAGCGGATTGCCGTGGCAGGTCACCTCGAGCGTGTGCTCGCCTGTGTAGCTTCGCGGAGCAGCACTCCACACCGCGAGCCCATCATCGAATGCACCCTCGTCGTCGACCAGATCGACCCTCACGGGCCGTCCGGGACGCCAGGTGCCTCGGGGTCGAATCACCGACGCGGTCCGCCCCGGGAGCCCATGTCCCGAGAGGCGGACCACCGCCAGCGCTGACCGACCCCAGGGGGTAGCCAGCGCGACGACCGGCTCACGCCCGCCGTCAGCGCCCACTGGCCTAGTCGTCCGTCGCGAAGACCTGGATGTACTTCACCGTCGACTCGAGCCCGTCATCGTCCGTGATCGTGCGCTCCTCGGACTGGCTGTCGACGCCGTCGATCTCCGAGATCTCGACGTGGACCACCCGGCGATCGTAGCTGTTGAGCCCGAGCTTGATGGTGATGGTCTGTCCCGACTCCTTCGCCTTGGAGGCGGCACGGCGAGCGAGCTGCTGGAGCTTCTCCTCAGGGTACTTGCCCTTCTCGGAGGAACGGCGACGGCCGCCACGGCGACGATCATCGCGATCACGTCGACCGCCACGCTTGCGGTCCCGCGAGCGACCACCACGGTCACGGTCACGGTCACGACCACGCGGCTCGCGGTCATCGCGATCATCCGCCACGTCCACATCCACCGTGAACTCGCCGAACTTGTTGGCGAGACCCTGACCGAGCAGGTGGCGAATCGCTCCGAGCGTAGCCCCACGACGGCCGATCAGCCGGCCTGCCTTGTCGACCTTCACGTGGAGGTGGACCCGCTCCTCGTCACCGGTCGCGACCACCTCTCCCTCGAGGCTCATGAACTCGAGTACCTTGGTGAACCACCCCTGGGCCCACTCCGAGGCCTCGGTGGTTCCGCCAGCAGCGCCCTTCATGGGTGCGTCGTCCTCGTCGGAGCCACGACGCGGCTTCCGCGGCTTGCGCTCACGACGCGGCTTGGCGTCGCCGTCGTCACCCGCATCGCTGCTCTCAGACTTACGGGCTGGCTTCTCCGGCTCCGCCTCCGGATCACGACCCGAGCTCCAGGCGACGATCTTCACGGTGCTCCGCGAGACCGACACACCCGTCGTGCTTCGGAAGTGGGACAGGTCGAGCTTGTAGTCGACCTGGCTGGGAACGAGGCCCAGCTCTTCTGCTGCTGCCGCGATCGCCTTTCGCAGATCACCCGCCTCCGCCGTAACGGTTGCTGCGCCCTCTGGAATACTCATGATTCTCTCCTCAGGTCGGTGTGGTGGCCGGCGCTCCATAGTTTCGCTTGATCCACCACTGTTGCAAAATCGACAGGCCCACGTTGCAGAAGATGTACAGCACGAGGCCGGATGGGAAGGTGAAGAAGAGGACGCCAAACATCAGGGGCATCAGCTTGAGGATGCGCGCCTGAGCGGGGTCCATGTTGCCCGTAGGGGTAAAGCGCTGCTGGATCAGCATCATGGCGACGACGATCGCCGGGATGATCCCGTACGGGTCAGCCTCCGACAGATCCTGCAGGTAGAGGAACTCGGAGTGGTAGAGCTCGACGACGTTGAGCAGCACGTTGTACAGCGCGATCCAGACCGGGAACTGGATGAACATGGGGAGACACCCGCCGACGGGATTCACCTTGTTGTCGGTGAGCAGCTTCATCGTCTCTCGGTTCAGCCGCTCCTGATCATCGGCGTACTTCTCCCGGATCTCCTGCATCTTGGGCTGCAGCGTCTGCATGGCCTGCGTCGACTTGAAGGCGCTCTGCGTCAGGGGGAAGAACAAGGCCTTCACGAGCACGGTCAGGCCGATGATCGCGAGACCCCAGTTTCCGAGTGCCCAGTAGCAGCCCTTGAGCAACCACAGCAGCGGGTAGGCGAAGAACGCGAACCAGCCGAAGTAGACCAACTCACCCAGATCAGTACGGATCACCTGGATGACGTCGAGGTCGAGAGCCCCGACGTAGACCTGGTATGTCTCGGTGTGGCTAGCGCCGCTCTCGAGGCCGCTGGAGACGACGTGCTGATGGCCGTGAAGGGCGACGCCATCCGCCTCACGAGCGGTGAACAGGAGCTCGTCACCCTCTGCGTCGGTGGGGATGGCGATGAGGCCGAAGTAGCGGTCAGCGATCCCGAACCAGCCCAGAGCCCCTTCCTGCAGCTGCGGACCCTCCTCGTCGACAAGGGTCCTGTCGACCTCGAGAGCATCACCCTCGATCAACGCGACACCACGGAGGATGCTCTGGTAGCGGCCCATCATGCCGCCCGCAGGGTCCGGCAGCTCCTCGTGGAGGCCTACCCACAGGGGCTCGGAGGTCGTGCCGCCGCCGTTCTCGAAGGTCACACTCACATCGAAGGTGCAGGGTGAGGCGGTCGTCGGTGTGAGGGTCTGCTCGACTCTCACGCCGTCTGCCGAGATGCCTCGGTAGGTCACGACTTCGCCCGAGGTCTCGGCTGTCATGCGGATCAAGCCGCCATCGCCTACCCCGGGAGCAAGGGCTCGCGCGTGGGCTCCGAGGACGCTCTGCTGACCGGGGGGATCACCGTAGGGCTTCCAGGGCGTGCTGGATTCGCCCGTCACCAGACCAAACACCCAGTACCAGAGCGGCTGCATGGCGTAGGGCTCGGTGTGCTCGAGCAGGTGGCCTCGCGACAGGCCACCGCCGTCTGTCGTTCCTACGAACTCCGCTTGGCAGGCCGACCACGGAACATCGACGATCGGTCCGGCCACCACGGGCTCGGCGACAACCCTGGGTGCAGGGGGCTCCTCTGCCGGAGCCTCCTCCTCGACGACAACCTCCTCCACGGGAATCTGAGGCGGAAAGATCGCGAGGTAGACCCAGTAGATCGACATCGAGAGGACCACCGCGAGGATGGTCCGAGAGTCGACGCCCTTCTGACGCCGCTGGCGGTAGTCCTGTGGCATCTAGACGCTCGTCCCCCGGGCGAACCTGCCCACCGCAGTCTCCACGTCAAGTCGCAGCGCAGCCAGGCCCGCCGAAGCAGCCTCCGAGCGAGCAATCACGACCAAGTCGACAGGGTCATGGCGATCTAGACGGCGCACGATCTCCCTCAGCCAACGCTTCACACGGTTTCGCGTGACGGCATTCCCGACCTTGCGACTGACGACCAGTCCAAAGCGGCTGTGCCCAGCCTGATTCGGAAGCCGAATCACGACGAGGTACTTGCCCTTGACGCGTCGGCCCCGTCGCTGAACCCGGAGGTAGTCCGGTCGCGTACGGAGCCGATGCTTCTTCGGATAGGACTCGTCTGGGCGCGCGGGCGCAGCGTGCCCTGCGATCAGTGCCGCTTGCTCGGCGTGGTGACCGTCAGCCGCTTGCGACCCTTACGACGGCGGTTGGCGAGGACCTTGCGGCCACCCGGCGTGCTCATCCGTGCCCTGAAGCCGTGAGACCGACGACGCTTCACACGCGAGGGCTGGTAGGTACGCTTCATCTCATTCTCCCCTTGGCAGCCGCCACTCGCTCCGTCGGGCGACGCCAGTTGTGCAATGGGCTCGGGACGCATAGGCCCCGCGCGAGGGGCCGACCTATCGCAGCCCGAATCTCAAGGCAACCACAGGCATGTCGCCGGCGACGTACCCGCCCGACACTCCGCTCAATTCGACAGACGCGATCTTCAGCGGTCAGACAATCTCATGACGATCACTGAGAATGGAGGGTCCGCACCCGGCTACCAAGTCCATGGCTCGACGATCAACTTCTGCACAGTTGTCTCGATCGGAACTCTGCTGCTAACCTCTCTTCCGCTGCGGCCATCGCCACCAGACAGGCCGGCGAAAATGCCACGTCAGCGCCTGTACACACCGTCACCCTCGTCGTCTTGAGCACTGCCCCCGCATGGACTCCCACTGGACTCAGCTCCTCTCTGCACTCAAGCGCCGCATCGGGCACCAGGATGTCGAGATCTGGTTCCGCGACACGCGCCCTCTCGCGTTCGGTCCCGAGCGCATCGTCCTCGAGGTGCCGAACCGCTACTACGCCGACTGGATCGCCGAGAACTACCGCGACGTGCTGGAGACGGAGGCGAGTCAGATCCTGGCGTCCCCGGTCTCTCTCGACCTTCAGTTCGGCGACGAGCCCACGGTCGATCTTCCCGGGTCGAGTGACACACGTCGTCGAGGCCAAGACGCTCTGCCGAGGTCGATCGGCGTCAACCGTGCGCAGCGCTTCGACAACTTCGTCGTGGGCGAGTGCAACAAGTTCGCCCACGCTGCCGCCGAAGCTGTCGCCGAGAATCCAGCCAGGAACTACAACCCACTGTTCATCTACGGAAACTCGGGGCTCGGCAAGACGCACCTGATGCACGCGATCGGCAACCGAACTCTCGACATGCCGAACGACACCCGAGTCGTCTACGTGACGGCCGAAGACTTCATGAACGAGATGATCAACTGCCTGCGTCACAAGCGCATGGAGGACTTCCGCTCTAAGTATCGACGACGCGCCAAGGTCCTCCTGGTGGACGACGTGCAGTTCCTCGCGGGTCGCGAGCGCACCCAAGAAGAGTTCTTCCACACCTTCAACGCGCTGCAGACACTCGGCCGCCAGATCGTCCTGAGCTCTGACCTCGTGCCGAAAGACATCACCGGTCTCGAGCCCAGGCTCCGCACGCGCTTCGAGGGCGGTCTGATCGCCGACATGCAGGCGCCTGATCGCGAGACTCTCCTCGCCATCCTCCTCCAGAAGACCGAGCTCCGAGGCCTGAGTGTCCCCGCAGACCTCGCCGATGCGATCGCCACGAAGGTCCGTGGCAACATCCGAGAGCTCGAGGGCATCCTGAATCGTCTCAGTGCGAAGCACGCATTCTATCACCAGCCACTGACGCTCGACTTCGCGCGCAAGCACATGTCCGATGTGTTCGATCCGGCCCCACGTCGGCTGACGGTTGCGCGGATCATCGAGGCCGTGGCCCACACCCACAGCATTCGCAGTGCCGACATCACGGGCTCGCGTCGCACACGCTCACTGACAGGGCCAAGGCACATCGCCATGTACCTGGCACGGAAGCACACCTCGCTGTCCTTCCCCGAGCTGGGCCGCGAGTTTGGTGGTCGTGATCACTCGACGGTGCAGCACGGCTTCAGAAAGGTGAAGCGCGCCTATGAAGATCATCATGATCCCGACATGTCGACGAAGATCCGACTGATCGAGCAGACTCTGAACATACGTTCCTAAAAAGGTTTGCTCCAACTGTGACAATCCAGCAGGAACTTCGGCTTCCACACCTGTGGACTAGCTTGTGGATAAGCAGCGGGGATCCAGTGAGTGGATCGGGGGACGAGCGAGGGAGAGTTCTGCGGAAGACGGAAGTGGCCTGAGCCCAACTGCAAATCATCCCCCATCGCCCACACGTTCATTCTTGCTCGGCCCACAGGCCTATCAACAAGACAAGACACCTTACGAACACAACAAAACCGAATCTCCACAGAAAATCGCGACCCCTGATCCTACTACTGATCCGATCCACACCTGATCGTTTTCCGGATAGTAGGGGGCGCCACGAGGAGCCCAGAAATGGATCTTTACATCGACCGCGACGAGCTCGGACGAGGCCTCGCGAGGGTCCAGGGGATCATCGAGCGCCGGAGCACCCACCCGCTCCTGTCGCACGTGCTGCTCCACGCCCGACGAGGCACAGGCGAGGACGTCACCATTGGTGGTCTCCGCATGACTGCCACCGATACCGAGATCGCCTTCATCGGAGATCTGGCGGCGAACGTCGAAGTCGCGGGCGAGATCGCAGTAGATGCTGCCAACCTCTTCCAGATCGTACGTGCCCTTCCAGAGCCGACGGTGCGCCTCACGCTGGGCTCGGGCAACCGCCTCGAGATCCGATCGGGCCGATCGGTCTTCCGTCTCCCTGGCTACCCCGCCGAGGACTATCCGCCGCTGCCCGCCTTTGACTCTCGCGGTGCGGTGCGCCTGACCGAGGCTGAGCTTCGGCGCCTCGTCGAGCAGACCAGCTTCGCAGTGGCCACCGACGACGTGCGGTACGGCCTAAACGGCGCGCATCTCGAGCGGGTCGAGGACGATGCAGGCGTTCGCCTGCGCATGGTAGCCACCGACGGACACCGGCTCTCTGCCGCCGAGACCAGCTTCCAGGGTGAGCTGATGCTCACGCCGCGCATGCTGGTCCCGAGAAAGGCTCTCGGTGTCATGCGGAAGCTCCTCGACGGCAACGACGAAGAGGTCGAGCTGTCGTTCGGAGAGGGCGCGGTGAGGTTGATTCGGCCGGGCCAGATGTTCTGGTTCAGGCTGCTCGATGGCGAGTTCCCAGACTACGATGCAGTGGTGCCACGAGAGAACAAGCACCGCGCGAGCGTGCGGCGCTCCGAGCTAGCGTCCACCCTCAAGCGCATCATGATCCTGGTCCAAGATCGCACCCGCGCAGTCCGCTTTGCCTTCGGGGCCGAAGATCTTGAGATCGAGGTGCACAACGTCGATCGGGGCGAGGTTCGTGAGACCGTTCCGATCGAGCTCGAGGGTGGCGACATCGCAGTCGGGTTCAACGCGCGGTACCTCCAGGACATCCTCGGCGTGATTCGCGGAGAGCTCGTGGTCCTGGAGATGGCGCATCCGCTCGCACCGTGCCTCGTCCGAGATCCCGAGGCCGACCAGGCCTTCTTCGTCGTCATGCCCATGCGCCTCGACTGATCGACTGTGCGCCTGACGCGACTGGCGGCGGAGGGGTTTCGCAACCTCGCCCCGTTCGAGCTGAACACGGACGCACGCTTCATCGTCTTCCACGGCGAGAATGCTCAGGGCAAGACGAATGCGCTGGAGGCGCTGTGGCTGCTCGCCACCCTCCGGCCGCTTCGCGGTCACAGGCTGTCCGACCTCGTGGGCTGGGATGCGGACGAAGCAGCGATACGTGGAGAGATCGACCGCAGGGGAATCTCGCACCTCCACGAGGTCGAGCTGGGTCCTCGGGGTCGCTCCACCCGCCTCGACGGGGACCGTGTCGAGCTGGTGGACTACTTTCGTGCGATCCGGGCGATCGCGTTCCAGCCGTCTGACGAAGAGATCGTTTCGGACAGTCCAGCCCATCGGCGACGTTGGCTCGACAGGGCGGCCTTCACGGCGCGACCCGCGCACCTCGAGCTCGTGCGGGTGCACCGTCGGGTGCTCCAGCAGAAGCAGGCGGCGCTTCGAGAGGGTGCCAAGGATGATGTGCTCGATGTGCTCGACCACCAGCTGGCACTCGCCGGTGCACGGGTAGCAGAGCGACGGGACGAGATGCTCGCCGAGCTCGAGCCGCATGCTCGAGAGCTGTACGAGCGGATCAGCGACCACCGGGGGGAGCTGGGCCTGATCTACCGGACGGTCGCGTCAGGTGGAGATTTGGAGCAGCGCGCCAGCGTCCTGACGAAGCGACTGCGGGAGTCTCGCGCGGGTGAGAGACGAAGGCGCACGACCCTCACTGGGGTGCAGCGAGACGATGTCGTGATCACGATCGATGGCCATCCGACACGCACGTTCGGGTCACGAGGACAGGTCCGATCGGTGGTCCTGGCGCTGAAGCTCGCAGAGCTGAGAGCAGCTCGAGAGCGAGGAGACACTCCCTTGTTTCTCATCGACGACGTCAGCTCCGAGCTCGATCGCTCGCGGACGAGTCGCCTCGTGACGTTGCTGGCCGAGCTCGGTACCCAAGTCTTCGCAAGCACAACGTCACCCGAGCACCTCGGCGATCTCCCCGAGGACGACACCCTGTTCGTCAGCGTTCGCGACGGGCAGCTGTCACCTGGGAAAAGCCAGCGTTTCGCCGATAATTTTGAAGAGTAACCTGCCCGGTGGACCGAGAGGATCTGACGTGATACCCGGTCGGGTCGACGAGAGGTGATGGAAGCCGGCTTCCCGCTTCATCGTTCACCCCCCCGAAGACCAGGAGTACCGCCGGATGGAGCCCACCGACGCGAGCCATCCCGAGCCAGGGTACACATCGGCAAGCATCCAAGTTCTCGAGGGACTGGAGGCGGTCCGGAAGCGCCCGGCCATGTACATCGGGAGCACCGGTCCACGCGGGCTGCATCACCTGGTCTGGGAGGTCATCGACAACTCGATTGACGAGGCCCTCGCTGGCTTCTGCGACCGTGTCGTCGTTCGCCTCCACGAGGACGGCTCCTGCTCCGTCATCGACAACGGTCGCGGCATCCCGACCGACATGCACCCGACGGAGGGTCGTCCAGCGGCCGAGGTCGTGATGACGGTGCTGCACGCCGGCGGCAAGTTCGACTCGAACACCTACAAGGTGAGCGGTGGCCTCCACGGTGTCGGTGTGTCCTGCGTCAACGCGCTGTCGAACGATCTTCATCTCGACATCTGGCGCGATGGCAAGCACTGGCACCAGCGCTACGAGCGAGGCGTGCCGGCCACCAAGCTGACCCACTTCGAGTCGGCAGCCCAGCCGGACGGCAGCATGCGCCGCGGCACCCAGGTGCGCTTCTGGCCTGATGCAGAGATCTTCACAGAGACTGTGGAGTTCGAGTACGACGTGCTCGCGGGTCGCTTGCGAGAGCTCGCCTTCCTCAATCCTGGCATCACCATCGAGCTGCGCGACGATCGCGACGATCGGGGCGAAGAGTTCTCCTACGAGGGGGGCATCGTCTCGTTCGTGGAGTTCCTCGCCTCGGGCCGCACGAAGCTCCATCAGCCTCCCATCCACGTGTCTGGCTCACGCGATGGCATTGAGGTCGAGGTCGCGCTGCAGTGGACGAGCGCCTACAGCGAGACGGTGTTCTCGTTCGTGAACAACATCAACACGCTCGAGGGTGGCACCCACGTTGCGGGTCTCCGAGCGGCGCTCACACGAACGATCAACAACTACGCCCAGTCGAACAACCTCCTGCGTACCAACAAGGGCACGAACCTGTCCGGAGAGGATCTGCGGGAGGGCCTGACAGCCGTGCTGTCGGTTCGGATTCCGGAGCCGCAGTTCGAGGGCCAGACCAAGACCAAGCTTGGAAACTCCGAGGTCAAGGGCCTCACGGAGGGTGTGGTCGCCGAGGAACTGACCAGCTTCCTCGAGGAGAATCCTCAGGTCGCGAAGACAGTGATCGGCAAGGCGATCGAGAGTGCACGGGCGCGGGATGCGGCGCGGCGCGCGCGGGAGCTGGCTCGCAGGAAGTCTGCCCTCGAGGGTGGTGATCTCCCTGGCAAGCTCGCGGACTGCCAGGAGAAGGACGCCAGCAAGTGCGAGATCTACCTGGTGGAGGGCGACTCTGCGGGCGGCTCGGCCAAGCAGGGTCGAGACCGACGCTACCAGGCGATTCTGCCTCTGCGTGGAAAGATCCTGAACGTCGAGAAGGCGCGCTTCGACAAGATGCTGGCGAACAACGAGGTGCGCACCATCATCAGCGCGCTCGGGTGTGGCATCGGACCGGACTTCGATCCGGAGAAGCTGCGCTACGGTCGCATCATCATCATGACGGATGCCGATGTCGACGGCAGCCACATCCGCACGCTCCTGCTCACGTTCTTCTACCGCCAGATGCGCGAGCTGGTCGAGGGCGGCCACCTGTACATCGCCCAGCCGCCTCTGTACCGGGTGAAGAAGGGGCGCTCGCAGCGGTACCTCAAGGACGAGGCCGCGCAGGTCGCGTTCTTCATCGAGCACGGTATCGGCAACCTTCGCGTGTGGTCCGTCGATGAGAACGGTGATGCCACGGGCGAGGCGCTGGAGCCCGACGTTCTCGGGGCTCTGGTCAAGGATCTGCAGCCATACACTCGGCGTCTCGAGCGTCTCTCCCGCAGCTTCCCCTCGGTCGTCGTCGAGAGCTTCTTCGCCGTGACGGACGGCGTCCTCGACGGAGAGCTCGCGTCGCTGGCGGGGCAGCTCGAGGAGCGGCTACGGGAGGCTGACCCCACCCTTCGGATCATCGGTGTTCGTGCGGATGAGGCCGACAAGGCTCTCGAGGTCAGCATCGAGCTGCGCGGCGAAGAGCGCGTGCTCAGGCTGGTTGACCACCTGGGTGATCGCCAGGCTCTCACCGAGCTCTACCGCTCGCTGGCGTCGCACCTCACGCTGCCGGCGCGGCTGAAGAGTGGCAACACGGAGCGCGTGGTCGCCTCCTGGACCGACCTGTGGCAAGCGTTCCTCGATCTCGCGCAGCGAGGCTGGGACGTGCAGCGCTACAAGGGTCTCGGTGAGATGAACCCGGATCAGCTGTGGGAGACCACGATGGATCCCGAGACGCGCACACTTCAGCGCGTCGAGGTGGAAGACTTGCTGGCGGCCGATACGGTGTTCACGATCCTGATGGGCGACGCGGTCGAGCCACGCCGTGACTTCATCCAGCAGAATGCACTGAGCGTTCGCAACTTGGACATCTGATCGAGGGGGTCGGTTGAGCGTGCAGTCGACGGAGGGAGTCCTTGCGGGCCGGTTGGTGATGGTCACCGGCAAGGGCGGAACCGGAAAGACGACGTTCGCCGCAGCACTCGCACTGCTGTCGGCGGCGCGCGGCCGCCGGACGCTCCTCTGCGAGATCGACAACCAGCGCCCCTCCCTGACGCCCATCTTCGGCAGCGAGCCACGGTTTGGCCCGCAGCAGGTGCGGCCGGGACTCGACATGTGCAACATCGAGTGGGAGCCAGCGCTCGAGAGCTTCCTCGAGGGCCTCGTGCCGTCGCGCCGCATCGTGAAGCTGATCCTCGGCAACCCCATCGTCTCGAAGTTTCTCGATGTCACTCCGGGTTCCCAAGAGCTGGTCGAGCTCTCTGCGCTCGGCCAGTATGTCGATCAGTACGACATGGTGATCGTCGACATGCCCGCCTCGGGGCACGCCTTCTCGCTGCTCGACATCACCCGGTCAGCGATGGGGCTGTTTCGCTCCGGTCCCGTCAGGCGGCGAGCGTCCGAGCTTCGAGAGCTGCTCACGGCAGAGACCACCCGAGTGGCCTTTGTGGCGCTACCCGAGGAGATGGTCGTCAACGAGACCCTCGAGACCATTCAGCGCATGCGCAGCTTCGAGCTCATCGGCGGTGAGCCGGTGGTCTACCTGAATCGCGCCACACTTCCGACGCTGACGGACGGAGAGCGTGAGCTGGTTGCGCGGCTCGGTGAGCTCGAGCTCGACCCGGCCGAGGCGGAGTTCGTCCGAGCAGGTCGCTGGGAGGATGTCCTCGAGCAGAGCACGGCCCACAGCCGCGAGCGCCTGCAGCAGGGCCTGGACCTCGAGCCAGTCCTCGTCGGTCCCGTCGCGCCGGGTCGCTCGGCGCGTGAAGTCGTGCAGGACGTTGCTGTCTCTCTCGGCCGCGAGGTCGGGCTCACGCGAAGGGATCTCTCGTGGACGTGAACGAGCGCGACCTGACGCAGTGGCTGAGCGACACCGAGCTGGTGGTGTGTGTCGGAGCAGGAGGTGTGGGAAAGACCACGACCGCAGCGTCGGTAGCTCTCCGTGCCGCCGTCATGGGGCGCCGGGTGATGGTCCTCACGATCGATCCTGCGCGGCGGCTCGCGAACAGCCTCGGGTTGTCCGAGTTCGGCAACGAGGCGCGCCGCATCGACCTGTCGGCCATGCCCGAAGTCAAGGGTGAGCTTTGGGCCATGATGCTCGACTCACGCAGTACCTTCGACGGCCTGATCGACCGGATCGCGCCGTCCGAAGAGGCCCGCCAGCGCATCCTCGACAACCACATCTACCGTCACATGGCGAACACCTTCGCCGGTAGCCAGGACTACATGGCCACCGAGACGCTGTACGACATCGTCCGCTCGGGTGCCTACGACATGGTGGTACTCGACACGCCGCCTGTGAAGAACGCTCTGGACTTCCTGGAGAGCCCGGGGCGCCTGATCAACTTCCTCGACGAGCGTGTGCTGGGGTGGTTCCTTCAGCCCTACGATGCCTCGCGCGTCTTTGGACAGCGCCTGATGTTGGGCACGTCGGCTGTGGTGTTCCGGCTGCTCGGCTACGTCTTCGGGCGCGACTTCCTCGACGACCTGGCGGAGTTCTTCCAAGACTTCCAGGGCCTGTATGCCGGCTTCGTCGAGCGCCACGATGCTGTCGTGAAGCTCTTCCGGTCGCCCAGCACGCAGTTCGTGACCGTGTGCGCCCCCTCGGAGTCCAGCCTCGACGTAGCCGTGTTCTTCCAGCAGGAGCTCGCCGAGCGGGGTCTCCCGCGCGGTGGTGTGGTCGTCAATCAGGTCCATGCCTGTGAGGGGACCGATCACGACGCCCGACGCGTCTTGGCGGATGCCGTGGCGCGCCTCGACGGAGATGTCGAGCCTCGAGCGCTGGCTCGCGTGCTCGCTCGGCTCGGCATGGCGCATCGGCGCCTCCGAGCCCTCGCAGAGGCCGAGTCCACGATGACCGAGCGGGTGCGGGAAGCCGCCAAGGACGGGGGCTTCTACCAGGAGGTTCCACGACTAGACGGCAACGTCCATGACCTCGAGGCGCTCCACGCCGTCGGCGAGCATCTGTTCAAGCCTGCTCGCGTGCTCTGAGCCTCACCGCGGCGCGAGCGTGCCGTCCTTTGCGATCACCGGCGAGCGCTCGCCGAAGTCTTCCGTCGAGAGCTGGCGGATCAGGTCGACGGCGATTCCGGTGTCATCAGGCTCCGGCACTCCCTCTCCGCGAAGCTTCACCGGCAGGATTCGACCGCTGACCAGCTGGCCCTCGTGGCTCAAGACCGCCTCGAGCACGAGGCTCGTCGAGAGATGGCCACCGAGGCTGAAGCGGCCGTAGGTCGCGAAGTTTCCGAGGCTGTAGGCGACGAGGTGGCCGTCGACGAGCTCGAGTCCTCGGGGGACGTGGGGACCGTGGCCGAGCACGATGTCTGCGCCGGCTTCGATGACCGCCCTGGCGAACTTGCGGAGGTGTCCGCGTTGCTCGCCGTAGAAGGTCTCCATCTTGTCGGGCACGTGCAGAGCCTTGCTTCCCTCCGCGCCGCCGTGGAAGGACACGATCACCCAGTCATGATCCGCAGCGACCGCGCGCACCAAGGCAGCGGCGGTCTCGTGGTCGTTGACGTAGTGAGAGTTTCGGCTGGTGTGGAAGCCGATCATGCCGACGCGAGCTCCGTCGACCTCGACGGTGGCGACGGTACCCGGTCGTCCGGACGAGGCCAGTCCTTGCTCGGTGAGGGCTGTCTCAGTCGCGAGCCGGCACGTGTTTCCGAAGTCCTCGGCATGGTTGTTCGCCGTCGACAGCATGTCGAGGCCAGCGGCCTTCAGGTATGCGGCGTACCGCGTCGGGGTGCGGAAGGCGTAGCAAGCCGTGGCATCGGCACCGCACTTTGCGGTCTGTCCCCCATCGCAGAGGGGCCCCTCGAGGTTTCCGAACGTGACGTCGGCATCTTCGAGCCAGGGTGTCACGGCCGCCAGCAAGGTCCTGCCGTCTTCGGGTGGGAGGTAGTCCGTCGGATGGGGGAAGTCGGTTCCCATCATGATGTCGCCGACTGCCCGCAGACGGAGGGTACGCCCCTCTGGAAGCGTGGCTCGGACCGTCTCGGGGGCATGCTGTGCACCTCTCCTCGCGAGCTCGAGAGAGGCGAGATGGCCCTGAGCGGTCGGGAGGTGTTTGCCGACCTCGGGATGAGAGGGCTCGACATGCTGCACGTGGGTCCAGTGTTGGACCACCTTCTGCCAGTCCCCAAGCGTCCAGTAGGACCAACCTATCTCCCAGTTGCATTGCACATGATCGGGAGATGAGTCGAGGCAGCTCATGTAGTGTCGCAGCGCGGTCTCGGCGTCTCCAGCCCGCTGGGCCGCCATGCCGGCAGCGAGATCTTCGTTGGTCCCTGCCATCGCAGTCGTCAACATGAGCAGAAGTAGGCTCATCGCAAGTCTCCGGCGGATGCCCGAGGAACAACGTGGCGCTTTCCTCGGTGATCGAGACAGGTTAAGACGGCTCGATCGCCGGGTCACCACCGACCGGGCACTGTCACTCGGCGAGGCTCATGGATCCCATCGCGAAGAACGTCGTGCCGATCCGCATCGAAGACGAGATGCGCAGCTCGTACATGGACTACTCCATGTCGGTCATCATCGGTCGTGCCCTGCCCGACGTGAGAGATGGCCTAAAGCCTGTGCATCGGCGAATCCTGTATGCCATGCACCGCGAGGGTCTGCAGCACAACAAGAAGTACTCGAAGTGCGCGGGTGTCGTCGGAGAGGTGCTCAAGAAGTACCACCCTCACGGTGACTCGGCGGTCTACGACGCGCTCGTCCGCATGGCGCAGCCCTGGAACCTTCGGTACCCACTGGTCGACGGTCAGGGCAACTTCGGCAGCGTCGATGGCGATCCTGCGGCGGCCTACCGCTACACCGAGTGTCGGATGACGAAGCTCGCCGAGGAGCTTCTCGTCGACATCGACAAGGAGACGGTGTCCTTCGTGCCCAACTTCGATGGGCAGACCGAGGAGCCG
>PKDJ01000093.1 GCA_002862545.1 Pseudomonadota bacterium | reverse complement strand
GGTGAGGCGGGTGGCGTGGTGCGGATCGCATCCGGTGCCGAGGCCACACTCCGTGGCGTCGACGTGGTCGAGGTGGCCGCGGGTCACGGGGGGCTCGCCTCTGTCGACGGCGGCACGCTCACACTCGACGACGTGGTGGTGAGCGGGGTGGCCGCGGCCTCCACTGGCGGTGTCGTCTCTCAGGTTGGCGGTGTCGTCACGATTGCCGACAGCACGTTCCTCGACATCTCGGCCGGAGCCGCTGGTGCTCTGCTCGACGTCATCGAGGGTCGAGCCACCCTCGACGCCGTCACGGTGTCGGATGCCGTCGCTGACTTCGGCGGAGCCGTCTCGGCCACCGATGCGGTGGTCTCCGTGACCGGGCTCGAGGTGTCTGGCGCCGTGGTCGAGGGCCCGGGTGGGGCCATCTTCGGGGTGGGTAGCACGGTCACTATCGAAGACAGCACCTTCCGCAGCACTGAGTCAGCGCGTGGTGCGGGTGCCGTGTTCGTCGACGACCGCTCGGATCTCGCGATGGTCCGCTCGCGTGTGTGCTCGGTCGTGAGTGGCTTCGGCTCGGCAGCAGTCGTTGTGGACGACTGGGAGGTCCCGGTCCTCGCGGGCGGGAGCACCGCGATGCTGACCAACAACGTGTTCATCGCATCCGGAGACGGCGCGGTGTCGGCGATGGCCCTGGCAGCCTCCGCAGACCAGGTCGACGTTGTGAACAACAGCTTCGTCGGCAACTACACCGATCGCGGGGCGCTGCGGGTCGAGGCCACGTCGGTGGCGCCTCGCCTGACCCTCTACCTCACCAACAACATCTTCATGAGCGCACCCGTCGGTGTGCAGTTCGCCCAGGCGCCGATGAGCACCAGTGGCGGCTTCAACCTGTGGTGGGACAACGGCGTCGACTCGTCCGGAGACACGGGCTTCCCGGGTGCGGATGCTGTTTTTGCCGATCCGGACTTCCAGGGGTGGCGAGCGGGGGACTGCAGCTCGAGCCTGTGGCTCTCGGAAGACTCGCCCGCGCGCGATGCAGGGGATCCTTCGATCCTGGATGTCGATGGCTCCACCAGTGACATCGGCGCTTTCGGTGGTCCGGAGTCGGGCCTGGAAGACGGCGATGGCGACGGGGTGCTCGAGGACACCGACTGTGACGACGACGACGCCGACCGGTTCCCGGGTCATGACGAGGTGCCGGGTGATGGCATCGATCAGGACTGCGACGGCGAGGACGAAGCCCTCGAAGGCTCGACCGACACCGAACCGGGTGGCACGACCACGGACACTGAGACCGACGCGGGCAGCGACGGCGTGAGCGATCCCAGCGGCGATGGGTCGCTGCAGACGACCGAGCCCTCGACCAGCGACACCTGGATCAGCGGCGGCTGCGCCTGCAGCAGCGGGTCGTCGGGCGGACAACCCTGGCCGCTGGCGCTGCTGCTCCTCCTTCCCCTCCGCCGCCGGAGTGACCGATGATCGCGCTGTGGTTGATGCTCCTGCCCGCAGTCGCGCAGGACGGTCTCGATGCCTCGGGGCAGCCCCTCGCGGCGCAGGACGGTGATCTGGAAGATCTCCTCACGGTGTGGGGTCCGGAGCGCCAGACCCCTCGCTCCATTGGCGTCAGTGGCGTCTTCGAGTACGCCAGTCGCCCACTGATGCTCAACACCGAGAGCGCCGGGGACGTGTCACGTGCACCGCTCCTCGGAGATCTCTTCGGTGTGAATCTCCTGGCCACGGGAGCCCCGCACGAGCGGGTCGCTGTGGCCATGAACCTCCCGGTGTGGTTCACGAGCCAGACCCTCGACGGCCCTCAGGGTGCCGCATTCGGGGATCTGCGACTGAGCGTTCCGGTGGGACTCATCCTAGCCGACCGCGACGGGCTCGCTGTTTCTGTAGTTCCGTTCTTCGACCTGCCCACAGGCAGCGAGGCACGCTTTCTCGGAAACCAGGGAGTAGGTGGTGGCGCGCTCGGCGCGGTCGGCCTTGGATGGGATCGGTTCACGGTGGACGGCAACCTGGGGGTGGCGCTCGCCCCGGCGCTCGACCTCGAGAACCTGGGTGGAGGCGCCAACCTCGTCGCAGCCGTGGGCGGGGCCATGCGTCTCAGTGATGCCTACGCCATCCGCTCGGAGGCACACCTGAGGCCCAACCTGCGTGTCGGGAACGATCGGGTCGGCACGGAGACACCCGGAGAGTGGGTGACGAGCTTCCGGGGCCGGTATGAAGACGGCCTGTCTTGGACGGCGGGCCTGGGTACAGCGCTCACGCCGGGTGCGGGTGCGTCCCCCTTCCGCGCCTTCGTCGGCATGGGCTACACCTGGGGCAAGGGGCCGGACGACCCGGATCTCGACGGCATCCTCGGGGCAGACGATCGCTGTCCGCGACAGCCCGAGGTGGTGAACGACTTCGCCGACGAGGACGGCTGCCCCGATGCGCTCGCCGACGTGTCCATCATCGTGGCGAACGAGGATGGTGAGGCAGTTCCAGATGCCGAGGTTCGCGTCGATGGGGCGATCGTGGAGCAGGTCGAGGGCACCGCGAGCGTCGCGGGTCTGCGACCGGACCAGCCGCCCAACGTGCAGGTGCTGCATCCCTGGTACGAGACCTGGGAGCTGGCTTCTCTGCCTCTCGCCGAGGGCGCGAACGACCTCCGGGCGGAGCTGCAGTACCTCCCCGGGAGCCTGAGGGTTGTCGCCGTCGATACCCAGGGTGAGCCGGTGCCCACGGCCGAGGTGCGCCTGCAGGGGCCGGAGGACCGCGAGCCTGCTGCGGTCGGTGCCGATGGGTCCCAGACCTGGGGTGTGCGGCCCGGCGACTGGCGCGTGCTGGTCTCGGCCGAGGGCTATGCGACGGAGCGGTCCGATGTGGTGATCGAGCCGGGCAGCGCACAGACGCACAGTGTCCGCGTCGTGCTGCCTCCAGCGCGCGTCGAGGTGCAAGAGGCGGTGGTCGCGATTCACGAGAAGGTCCACTTCGCCCTCGACGAGGCGGCCGTGCTGCCCGAGTCCATGCCTCTGTTGCGAGAGGTCGCGAACACTCTGCTCGTGCACGAGGAGCTGGTGCGCGTCGAGATCAGCGGTCACACGGACGTGCAGGGCCCCGACAAGTACAACGCCAAGCTCTCGCAGCGTCGGGTCGAGTCGGTGATGACCGCGCTGTTGGCTCAAGGTGTGGATGCAGAGCGACTCTCGGCGGTCGGCTACGGGGAGGCGCAGCCCCTTGCCGAGGGCGACAGTGACGAGGTCCATGCCCAGAATCGTCGGGTCGAGTTCCGGATCCTGCAGCGTGCCGGTGAGTGAAGCGTGAGTGTGAAAGGGCATAGTCATATAGGTAAGGTGGCGTTAAATGCCTTATATGGGTTTCTGTGTTGAGCATTGCGTTGCCAGGGAAACGTACAGGTGCTTGATTCGAGGTCTGAACTGAGTGGCGGTGCCGACAGCGGCGAGCATGGGCTCGCGGTGCAGTCGCCATCCCCACGGAGGACCCCCATGAAGAACATCAACATCGCGGAAGCCCGTGCAAACCTCTCCAAGCTGATCGATGCGGCGGTGGCCGGCGAGGAGGTCGTGATCTCACGGCGCAACAAGCCGCTGGTGAAGCTCGCGCCGGTCAAGGCGAAGAAGAAGGACTGAGCTCCCGCGCGCTGGCTGTGGTTGCGTTGCTCGCAGCGAGCGTCAGCTGCTCCGACGCCGAGCCTGCGCGCGATGGTCGGTCTGCGGTGGGCACGGATGGACTCGTCGCAGCGGAGTGGACGCTGCCCAACAGCTCCGCGCCGCTGTCGTGGGAGCTCGCTCTCGTCTTCGAGGATGAGGTCTCGCCGACGGTTCGCCTCGAGGCGCACGACCACACAGTGGTGCTGCCGTTTCGTGCAGCAGACCGCGTTCATGCGCTTCCGATCCTCGGGGTGGCCCCAGGGCGACGCTACGTTGCCACGCTCGAGGGTGCTGGAGAGGCCTGGGACCTCGGCGTGCTCAGCACGCCTCCGCTGCCCGACCGGTTCCCGGTCATCGAGCTGGTCCATGGAAGCCCGTCCGGCATGGCACCGGGCGTGACCCTGACGGATCTCAAGGTGCCGAGCTCGTCCGTCGCCTACCTGGCAGCCTTCGATTCTGTTGGGCGTGTGGTGTGGCTCTGGGACGTGCCGGACGACTGGGGGGATACGCGTGCCATCGGTGACTACCGGCTGCTCGGACTGAGCAGGACAGACGCCACGATCGCCAACCTGTTCGGGGAGATCCAGGAGCGCTGGACGGAGTCACCCGAGAGTGAGGTCGATCGCGCGGTCGACTGGAAGGCGATGCACCACGAGGTGCTGCCTCTCTCGGATGGAGGGCTGCTCACGCTCAGCGAGCAGGTCACGGCGGTCGAGCACTATCCGACGACCTACACCTCCCCGGAGCTTTTTCTGGAGGCTGCCACCCTCGACGATCCGGTGATCGTCGAGCTGGCTGCCGACGGCACCACCCGTCGTGCGCTGGCGCTGTCGGAGTTCATGGACACGCGCCGCATCGGCTTTGACAGCCTGGACCGACTGGGTGGAGGGCGCCTCGACTGGGCTCATGCCAACGGCGTGACGCTCGCGCCCGACGGCGACTGGGTGGTCTCCGTGCGTCACCAGGACGCCGTCGTGAAGGTGAGTCCGGCTGGAGAGATTCGCTGGATCCTCGGAAACCACATGGGATGGCGCGAGGCATGGCGGCCCTTCCTCCTCGAGCCCTTGGGAGCGCTGGAGTGGCCGTGGCACCAGCATGCACCCGAGGTCCTCGAGGACGGCACGATTGTGATGCTCGACAACGGTCGCTGGAGAGCCTCTCCCTACGAGGGTCCGGAGCCCGAGTCGCACGTCACCTACAGTCGAGCGGTGGCCTACCGGGTCGATGAAGGCACGGTGGAGCAGCTGTGGGAGGTCGCACCGGCGGGTCTCTACAGCGCGGCGCTCGGGGATGCGGATGTTCAGCCGGAGACAGGAACGGTGTTGCTGCACCTCGGCTTCCTGGATGCGGACGAGACCGGCACGTTGCACGAGGAGCTGGGCTGGGGTCGGAAGGCCATGCGCCTCATCGAGGTGCATCCCGAACGGCCGGACGAGCCCGTCTGGGATCTGCGCCTGCGCTCTGACGCAGCTGCCGAGCCGGAGGGGTGGAAGGGCTATCGGGGGGAGCGCCTGCCGTCCCTCTACCCCCCGGGGGTGCTCGTCGATGAGGACTGAACCTCGGCGTGCGGAGCCGACCGCTGCCTCGCGGCATTGCTCCTCTGCCTCTGCTCCTGTGATGATGCGTCCATGACGTCGCCAGACCAGCGCCCGCGGATGCTCGACATCCGCTCGAACGAGCAGGACGAGAGTGGCAACACGGTCCTCACGCTCGACATGCCCGCTCTACGCACGCACCCCGAGGCTGTTGCTCAAGCTCTGGGCACGCGCGATGTGCTGCACCTCGAGTGGTCCATCACGAATGGCGACCATGAGAAGCACGGGGAGCTCGAGGTGAGTGAGCTCCCGCTCGTGCTGCGCTTCGAGCGAGGGACGGATCCGGATGGTGCGTGGGAGCTCAATGTCTTCGGCATCGACGCGACCCGGCGTCGGCCCCTCTGGAAGCAGCTGATCTGGATCCAGCCGAACCTCCGCGTCCCTCCTGAACACCTCGCGCACCTGGCCGAGAAGTTCGCTCCGATCTACCTCTACTCGGACCAAGAGCGGTACTTCCCGGTGTCTCTGCAGACCCTGCTGGCGAGCGACGTCATCCGAGAGTGCGACGACGCGCTGACGCTGCGGACCTTCTTCGGTCGCGAGCAGATTCCTCTCAGGGAGCTGCACACCTGGCTGCGCTACAACGGCAACGCCGACTACCTGCTGGACTACGGCTTCTTCTCCATGCGGCGCTCCATCTTCGCCCAGCTCGGTGGAGATCCGTGGAAGTCGACGATCTATTGGTCGTACCTCGAAGATCCGAACAGCGACCGCTTTTTCCTCTCGTACCATCAGATCTACGCCTACGACACCAAGACGGGTCTCGCGCGCCTGACGGGCATCGGTCCACACGTCTTCGACCGAGAGAGCATGGTCCTCGTGTTCGACCGATGGGACCATCCCTCGGCCATGATCATCAGTGGACACCTGGAAGATCAGCAAATCTTCTTCCCCGAGAAGCTCAAGGTCTGGAGCCAGGGACGGGTGCGCGTGCCGTTCGACGATCCGCGCACGCTCAAGCTGGACAGTCATCCGGTGATCGCGGTCGCGGAGGGCTCCCACGCTCTCTACCCGACCAGTGGGGTGTACCAGCTCAGCCTCCTGCGAGAGCTGGCGGGCTACCTCCACCACGACGTGATGGAGCAGGATGGGGCCCGACCTGGACCGCTTCGACCCGATCAGATCCTCACGCCGCCCCAGCTCGCGGGGCCCCTTCCGAGCTACGACCTGCGAAGGCTTGGCCTCCACCGTCTCAGCAGCACTCTGAAGCCCGACGAGACGGACTACGATGGCTGGAGCGCCTGCCTGGCGTTCAGCGGGTACTGGGTCGACGTACCGGGGACGCGCAATGCGCGGTTCCCTCCCTTCACGAGCAAGGTGATGGGCATCCGCAGCTGGGTGGATGGTGCCTACGGCTGGAACTGGGACGACGTGCCAGACCGATACCATCGAAACAACAGGATGATCCTTAATTACCTCCGCGAGAGCCTCGAGGACTTCTAGCCGGAACTCTTGTCGCAGCAGGGTGGCCGACCGAGCTATGGGCGCGGCCCCGTGGGTCGGCCCCACGGTGGCTGGCCCTGGAGTGCTCGTGAGCCGCTCTCTCTGCTTCGTTGCGTCGACCCTGCTGGCCGCGGGGTGTGTCCGACACACGGCACCTGTGTCCCGGGGCTGGGGTACCACGACGCCGCAGCAGCCACGGGAGGTGCGCAGCTCGATCTCTGCTCGGCCGACTGGGTCGACTACTTCGAGGACATCCTCGACACGAGCGTCAACGAGGCGGAGGACACGTTCGTGCTCCTGGGCGAGCCACTCGAGGACTCGATCGTCGTCCGTGTGAACGGGATGGAGGTCTACGACTGGGTCTACGACGAGGAGCAGAACGCCGTGGTCTTCGACGCGGGCTCCGAGCCGCAGCCCGAGGCTGAGATCGTGGTCGAGTACGACGAGGCGGGCGCCTGCTGAGCCGAGGTGGCGTCCGGCGTCGGCGCGGAGCGGTCTAGAGGTCAGTGCCGTAGATGAGGTAGACCTTGCCCTCGTTTTCCTCGATGCCGTCGTACTTGTAGGCGCCGATGAGGACATCCTCCCAGCCGTCCCGGTCGACGTCGCCGACGTTGGCGATGCTGTAGCCGGCCTGATGGGTGGGCCCCTCGCCGCGAAGGACGCGATCGGCGTCTGCCAGGTCGATGGCGCCTGTGAGCGTGTCGCCGGGGATGAAGTACACCGCGCCGGTCTCCTCGCCGCCGATCGGGCTGGTGTCAGCGCCGATGACCAGCCAGTCGGAGTCAGTGCCGTCGTAGGAGCGCACGATGGTGTTGGAGCGCCCGATCCTTGCGTCAGCGACCTCGCCGTAGATGAAGTTGTCGGTCGCGTCGCGCAGGTTGAGGCTCACAGGCCAGCCCCCCGCACCGTCGATGATGTACACCTTGCCGCTGTCTTCCCGGAGCAGGTGGTCGTTGAGGCGGGACGAGATCACGAGGTCGTCGTAGCCGTCTCCGTTGAGGTCTCCGCCGGTCGTCACGCCCTCGCCTGCCCGATCGCCGCTTGAGGCGCCGAGGAAGCGGGCGTCGGCATCGTCGGCGGAGAACATGCCGAGGGGGCCGCCTCCGTAGAAGATCGACACGGCCCCTGCGTCGACGAGGATGATGCTCGGGTCTACCTTGAAGGCTCCGACGGCGAGGTCGTTGTTGCCGTCTGCATCGAAGTCTGAGACGCCGACGGCCTTTCCGACCTGGTCTTCAGCCGACGCGCCAAACACGATCAGGTCCGCGTCGGAGAGGGGGAGATCGCCGGCGATCCGTCGGCCCGGCTGGGTGACGAACACGTGCACCGCACCAGCCGAGGAGTTGTCGTCGATGGTCGCGTACTCGGAGCCGAGCACGATGTCGGCCTGACCGTCGCCGCTCAGGTCGTCGAGTGTGATCTCCTGGCAGCAGCGATCGTTGAAGCTCTCGCCGTACAGCGTCGGTAGGTCGGGCATGCGGATGTCGCCCTCGAGTGGACCGTAGGCGACGTAGGCCTTGCCTGCCGAGAAGGCGCCACCGCTAGCCTGCCACGCACCCGCGACCACGTCGGCTTGCCCGTCTCCGTCGAGGTCGGCCCCTCCGGCGAGTCCACGACCGAGCTTGTCACCCGCCGCCTCACCGACCAGGCGGGCGTGATCGGTCTCGGCGAGGTCGAAGGTGCCGTACGCCGGTGCCCCGACCACGTACACCGCGCCCTGGTTGAGGTTGCCATCGGTGAAGCCCGTGGCGCCGATCAGCAGATCGTCGCGGCCGTTGCCCGTCTGGTCGCCAGCGGAGGCGACGACCACTCCTGCATTCTCGGCGCGCAGTCGACCGGTCCAGGCGGCCTCGGCGTCGGCGAGGGTACCGCCGGACCACAGCGTCAGGGAGGGGTGGCAGCGCGCGTCTTCGTCGGTGCAGTTCTGGTCGATGCCATCGTCGCAGATCTCGAACGCGCCCGGGTTGATGGACCTGTCTCCCTCGTCACAGTCCTCGGGTGTGCCACCTGGAACCCAGTTGCGCGCGGGCTTACAGATGGGACCGGTCTCTGGGCCACCGAAGCCATCGTCGTCGATGTCTTCTCGCCAGAAGCCAGGACGACCCTCGAGCGGATCGGTGTCGTTGCAGTCCTCGCCGTTGTCGATGCCATCGAGCGGAACGATGCACGACAGCTGGGGCAGGTCGCCGTCCCCGAAGCCGTCGCGGTCGAGGTCTGGCCACCAGGCGGTCATGCCGGTGGTGCTGGTGTCATCGTCGAGATCGTCGGCGGCCCCGTCACAGTCGTCGTCGTGGCCGTCGTTGCAGATCTCCTGAATCGAGGGGGCTCGGGTCGGGTCTCCATCGTCGCAGTCGTCGTCGAGGACGGCGAAGCCATCGGGGGGGCAGCTCCCCTCGGCCGTCTCCGCGGGCGTTCCGTGGCCATCGCCGTCGGCATCGGCGTAGAAGGTGCGGGTCGGGCCGTCGTCCGGGGTCCCGTTGCAGTCGTTGTCGAGGCCGTCGCACAGCTCCTCGGCGCCCACGAAGACGGTCGGATCGGTGTCGTCGCAGTCCCCCTGGACATCGACGTGGTCGGCAGGGGCGCTGCAGGCGAAGACGGAGCCCTCTCCGCCGAAGCTGTCGCCGTCGGCGTCCGGCCAGAACTCGAGCGTGACGCCCTCGTCGATGTCACCGTCGCAGTTGTTGTCCTTGTCGTCGCAGAGCTCCTCGGCGCCCACGAAGACGGTCGGATCGGTGTCGTCGCAGTCGGCGGCTCCGCTCGCGCCGTCGCCGTCGAGGTCCTGCGCGGACAGGGCGTCGAGGCGCTCGTCGTACAGAGCTGTGTTGACGAGGCAGCCGCAGAGCAGGAGGAGTGGCAGGGCGCGCATGGTCCTTCTCACAGAGCGAAGTAGAGCCCGAGGAGGGCTCCACCGGTGCCGAACATGCCGTAGCTGGTGTAGGCGAGCGCCTTCTGGCGCCCGTAGGCGGCGTCGAGGCTGTCGAGATCGGTGGCCGAGCGCATGCTGCTGTTCTGGGTGGTCGCCGCGACGGAGCCGAGGACGCCGACGGCGAGGGCAGCGCTGCCGGCGATCAGGAGCGGAGTCCGACGTGCCTTGTTGGGTCGGGTCTCCGTCGGCGGAGCCGGTGGAGGACCAGGGACCGTCGGTGTGGCGATGACAGGGCTCTCGGGTGGGGTCTCGTCGACGCCATGATCGATGACCGCGTTCTCGCCAGGCGGCAGGAACAAGAGCTTGGCGAACTTCATGGCCTCGCCCTCTGGCCCGACCTGGACCAGATGCAGCCCTGCGGGCACCGAGACGGGGAAGGACTCGACCTGGCCGTCGATCAGTCCGACGAAGCGCTCGAGCTCCGGGCGAAGCTCGATGCGACCCGGCACGGGCTGGCGGCCGCGGGTCGCGTCGAAGCGCGCCTTCATGGCGGGGCCGAAGTCTGGATTCCACGCGTCGGCGTCCATCCGGACAGCGGCGGAGAAGGCATCATCGGCGGAGGCATCGTCGCCTGTGGAGGCGTGGAGGACGCCCTCTGCAATCCACAGGCGGGCCAGGGTGCGCGGGCTGGGGGCGTCGCTGCAGCCGAACGCGACCTCCGTGCTGTCGAGGAGGTCCCAGGCGTCGTCCCAGCGGGCCTCGAGGATGGCTTGCTCCGTGTCGTCCACCAAGGCCACGGGGTCGGCGCAGTCGGTGGCGAAGGCCGCAGCGATCAGTAGATGGAGTCCCATTCGTTCTCCTCCGAGCGCCACAGGTACCGCTTGGGGGTACGCCGGCCGACCTGGATGGAATGGTCGTTGCTGCGCCCATCGAACTCGATGTGCACGACATGCGAACCGGCTGTCAGGTCCTCGGTAACCGGCGTAGTGCCCGCGGCGCGACCGTCGATCGTCACGCTGGCACCGAGGGGTATCGACGAGACGGTGACCTCATAGGTCGGTCCTGTCGGTGCCGGTGCGAGGGGCCTCGGCTGGGGCACGGTCGGAGGGGACGGCTGTGCGGGCGTGTGAGGCACGGGCCTGTCGGGCGTCGGCTCCGGTGGCGCGGGCTGAGGCACAGGGGCCTCGATGGTGGGCTCTGGTGGCTCGGGCTCTGGGTTCGCAGGCGTTGCCTGCGCAGGCTCTGGCTCGATGGCTGGCGTCTCGGCGGGCGTCTCCTGATTCATGTAGAGGGCCACGCCCAGCGCCCCAGCTCCGAGGGCTGCGACGACCAGCGCCACGACGAGCAGCAGGGCGGCCGTCGAGAACATCAGGGCGGCGGCCCGCCCTGAGCCGGCCTCTGTCGGTGCGTTGGGAGTCGATGCCGATGCCTCGGTCAGGTGTGAGCCGACCCTCGCGTCGGGCTCCATCGGGGCGCCTGCTGGCACCGTCTCTTCGGCCCAGGCGCGCAGGCTGGGGCCGTCGAGCTGCTTCAGCAGGGCGGAGCACTCCCGCTCGACGTCACGCGCGGTGGGGCGGTTCTCGGGCTCGAGGTCGCGCATGCGCCGCGAGAGATCGAGCACTCGCTGGTCGACGTCGAGCGCTGCTGCGCCGACGCGTGGTGGCTCGTCGCGGGTGGGCTCGTCGACCGAGTAGGTGGGCGGTCGCTGGCTGACGCCTGGAC
Organism: Pseudomonadota bacterium; assembly: GCA_002862545.1. Lineage (GTDB taxonomy): Bacteria > Myxococcota_A > UBA796 > UBA796. The sequence goes on along the minus strand of PKDJ01000093.1, from coordinate 8,678 downwards.
GCAGCCCGCAGACCAGCTCGTGGAGTACGACTCCGAGTGCGTAGACGTCGCCCTCGGGCCCATCGATGCCCTCGAGTCGCTCCGGCGCGATGTACCCGAAGGTGCCTCCGACGTGGCGCCGCGTCTTCGCCTCTCGGCCGCCGAACTCGGCTCGTGCAATGCCGAAGTCGAGGATCTTGACCGCACCGGTCGGAGTGATCTGTAGGTTCGCAGGCTTCAGATCCCGGTGGATCAAGCGCAGGGGTGTGCCGTCTGGGCCGGCTTGTCGGTACACGGTGTCGAGGGCACGCGCGACCTCCTGGAGGATCTCCAGCGACACAGTGGCTGGAAGGGCTCCTCGCTTGACGAGCCACGCCCCGCTCACGCCGTCGACGTACTCCATCACGATGGCCCACAGGCCGCTGAGCTGTACGGGGGGGTCGACACCGACAATGGCGCGGTCGCGGATCAGCCCGAGGATGCGGGCCTCGTCCCTGAACCGCCGTCGCACACTCTCGGGGAAGTCGTCATCGTGCAGTAGCTTGATGGCTACTTCTTTCGAGAAGCCACCCGCACCCTCCATTACAGCGCGGTAGACCTTCCCGAAGCCGCCCTCTCCGAGCAGCGCCAAGACGCGATAGCGACGAGTAGCCTCGTCTTCCAGCATTGCCCTCCCGACGCGGTCAGCCAGCACCTGCGTCGTGGAGCATATGCGTTGTGATGAACGGGTTCCACCGCATTTCAGGATGGTCCGGACAGGTCGGCGAGAGGGGTCGCTCCGGGCCGTGTGCTAGAAGCGCGGCTCCTGTTGATTGAGGCGAACCATGATTGACCTGTCCGACCCCCAGGCTCTTGTTCAGCTGGGCATTTTCTACGGTACCCAGCTCCTGTGGGCCGTGCTCATCTTGGTGGTCGGCTGGATGGGGAGCAAGTGGGCAGCAGGCTTCGTTCACCGCTGGGGTGCACGGGCGAAGGCGGATGAGGCGCTGTCTCGCTTCTTCGCCGCCATCGCCCAGTACGCGGTGCTCGCCGCAGCCGTGATTGCGGCCCTGGCCAAGGTCGGCATCGAGACGACGAGTGTGGTGGCGATCTTCGCTTCAGCGGGCTTCGCCGTCGGCATGGCGCTCCAGGGCAGCCTGGGCAACTTCGCCAGTGGCGTCATGATCCTCTTCTTCCGTCCCTTCGACCTGGGTGACAAGGTGCAGGTTGCCGGCGAGACGGGCGACGTGTCCGACATCGGCCTCTTTGCGACGACCCTGCTCACGCCGGACAACAAGAAGGTGATCGTTCCCAACGGCGCCATCACGAGCGGCACCATCGTGAACATCACCACGCGTGGCACGCTTCGAGGCAGCATCGACTTTGGTGTCGCCTACGGCACCGACCTCGCCAAGGCGATGGACATCGCGATGAAGGCTGCGGCCAGCGTCGACGTGGTCCTCGCTGATCCGGGTCCGGCGTGCGCCTTCGTCGAGATGGGTGCGTCGTCGCTCAACTTCCAGGTGCACTGCTGGTGCAGCTCGGCCGACTACTTGACGATGCTCCATGAGGTGCGGCTCGCGGTCTACCATGGCCTCGACGCAGAGGGCATCGACATTCCGTTCGATCAGGTCGTGATGCACCAGGCCACGTGAGCACCGGCGAAGCGGGTCCGCCGGGGGTCGCTGGCGGCTCGCTGACGTTGGCGTGCATGGAACGGCGGCGTGTAGGCACCAGCGTTAGGCGCAACCCCTCGCGGGGAGTTGTACGTTGCGTGTCTTGAAGTTCGGTGGGACGTCGGTCGGAAGCGCCGACCGCATTCAGGCCGTCGCTGCGATCGTCGCCAACCGGGCCGAGGACGGACCCACAGGGGTCGTCGTCTCGGCGGTGGGTGGGGTGACCAATCGCCTGCTCGCAGCCGTCGACGCGGTGCTGGCCGACCCATCTGCAGATCTGGACACGGTTCAGGCCGAGTTCCAGGCGATCCACGACCAGGTCGCAGACGGGCTTGCGCGGCTTCCAGGGATCCAGCTCGGGGAGGCCCGGGAGCGTCTGCGCGCCAACGCCCGAGAGCTGCGCGATCTCCTCCGCGGCATCGCCCTGCTTCGCACCTGCCCAGCACCCGCTCTGGATGCCGTCGCGACGCTCGGGGAGCGCTCGAGCGTGGGACTCGTGGCGGCTGCGCTGCGCGCTCGCGGGCTCACCGTGCACGAGGTCGATCCCCGGCTCTCGCTCGTGACGGACGGCACGCCGGGCGGCGCCCGCCCCGATGTCGAGGCCACCCATGCTCGGCTGGCCGAGGCACGGGCCTCTGGAGCCGATGTCGTGCTCATGCCCGGCTTCTTCGGCGGCGGACCGGATGGACGCATCGCCACGCTCGGTCGCGGTGGGTCGGACTGGTCAGCGGCGATCCTCGCGGCGGGCCTCGAGGCCGACGCGCTCGAGATCTGGACGGACGTGGCCGGCATCTTCACCGCCGACCCGCGCGTGGTGCCCGACGCGCGCCCGCTGCCTGAGGTGTCCTACGAGGAGGCCATGGAGCTCTCCTTCTTCGGTGCCAAGGTGCTCCACCCCCGCACGATGCAGCCCGTCTACCGCCGCGGCATCCCGACCTGGATCAAGAACACGCTCGAGCCCGAGGCTCTCGGCACCTGCATCCACCGTGAGGCCACTCCCGACGGCGTCCGGGGTCTGACGCTCCTGACGGATGTCGCGATGATCACGGTCTCCGGGCCGGTCATGCAGGGCACCAAGGGCACGGCGGCCCGAGTGTTCGACGGCGTCGCTCGCGCTGGAGTGAGTGTCATCCTGATCACCCAGGGCAGCTCCGAGTTCAGCATCTCGTTCTGCGTGCGGGAGGCCGACGCTGCGGCAGCCTGTGCGGGGGTAGAGGCGTCCTTCGCCCTGGAGCGGGAGCTCGGAAGGGTCGATCCACTCGACGTGCGGACAGACGTCGGGATTCTCTCGGTCGTCGGTGACGGCATGCGAGCGCGCACGGGCACCGCAGGCACGCTGTTTCATGCGCTGGCGGCGGTGGATGTCAACGTCGTGGCGATTGCCCAGGGCTCCTCCGAGCGCAACATCAGCGTCGTGGTCGGGGCCGAACAGGGGCAGATCGCCATGCGGGCCGTGCATGGCTGGTTCTTCGGCTCGGCGCAGCGCGTGAGTCTCGTGGTGGTGGGGGGCACCGGCCAGGTCGGGCGAGCCTTCCTCGGTCAGGTCGCCGCGCAGCGCGCCACGCTGCTCGAGCGTGGAGTGGACGTGAAGGTGATCGCGGTCACCAGCAGCCGACAGCAGGCGCTCGACTTCGTGGGCTTGGCGGATGCGGTCTCGCTGGAAGCGCCTCTTGACCTGCCGGCGCTCATCGCGCGCGTCGCTGCCGAGCGGCCACACGAGCCGATTCTGGTGGACTGCACTGCGAGCGCGCAGGTCGCGGCGCTCTATACCGAGGCGTTCCGTGCCGGGATGCACGTGGTGACGGCCAGCAAGCTCGCCAACACGCAGGACTCCACCACGTGGTGGGGGCTCCGACGGACTGCCGATCGTCATCGCCGCCGCTTCCTCTACGAGGCCAACGTCGGCGCGGGACTGCCGGTGATCGACACGCTCAAGAACCTTGTTCGTTCCGGCGATCGGGTGCGGGCTTTCTCCGGGGTGCTCTCCGGATCGCTGTCCTACCTCCTGGGCCAGCTTCAGGACGGTGTTCCCCTCTCCGTTGCGGTCGCACGTGCGCGGGAGCAGGGCTTCACAGAGCCTGATCCCCGGGATGACCTCTCCGGCACGGACGTGGCCCGCAAGGTGCTGATCCTGGCTCGGGATTCCGGTCTGGAGCTTGAGCTCTCGGATGTCGAGGTCGAGGGAGTCCTGCCTGCGGACTTCGACGCCACCGGTGACGTGTCGACGTTCATGGCGCGGCTGCCCGAGCTTGACGCGGCCTTCGCGGCGCGGATCGCTGCTGTCGCGGAAGCGGGACGGGTGCTGCGCTTCGTCGGCTCGCTCGGAGACGGACGCTGTCGTGTGGGCCTGGTCGAGGTCCCTGCGGATGACCCCCTCGCAGGGATCCGCGGTGGAGAGAATGCGGTCTCCTTCCTCACGGAGCGCTACCAGCCCATCCCCCTCGTCGTCCGGGGCTATGGGGCGGGTCCCGAGGTCACGGCCGCAGGCGTCTTCGCGGACGTGCTCCGCACCGTGCACTGGAATGCCCCATGAGAGTGGCTCGTGCCTTCGCGCCGGCGAGCATCGGCAACGTCGCCTCGGGCTTCGACTGTCTCGGTCTGGCGATTCGCCCCGTCGAGGGTGAGCCGTGGGGCGATGTGGTCACGGTACGCGCCGAGGGGCCGCCCCTGACGGTCGAGGGGCCCTACGCGCACCACTTGCCCGACGATCCGACCGACAACCTCGTGCTGCGATGCGCTGGCCTCTATGCCTCGGAGCTGGCGGCGCGGGGCCACAAGGCGCGTCCGGCGGCCCTCACCCTGCACAAGGGACTGCCCATCTGCAGCGGCTTGGGCTCGTCAGCAGCCTCGGTCGTGGCTGCTCTCGCAGCACTCGACGCCTGGAATGGCGGTGTGCTCGCCGATGCGCTGCTTCGGCTCGCCGGCGAGGGTGAGGCGATGGTCTCGGGAGCCGCCCACCTCGACAACGTCGGGCCGTCTCTGCTCGGAGGGCTGCAGCTGTGCACCTCGGACGGCACCTGTCGCTCGTTGCCGGTGCCCGAGGGCTGGCGCTTGTGTGTGGTGCATCCGCCACTGCGGGTGCCGACCGCCGATGCCCGTGCGGTGTTGCCGTCGCAGGTGCCGCTCGACGAGGCGATTCAGTACTGGCAGACGCTCGCCACACTGGTCGACGCGCTGCATCGGGGGGAGTCGTCCAGAGCGGCAGAGGCAATCCGCGACCGCCTGATCGAGCCGGCCCGTGCACCGCTGGTGCCAGGCTTTGCGGAGGCCAAGGCTGCTGCGCTCGACGCGGGTGCGGCGGCCTGCAGTCTCTCGGGTAGTGGTCCCTCGGTGTTCGCCGTGTGCACCGAGCCCTCTCGAGCTGAGGCCGTCTTGTCGGCCCTCGCGGCGCCCTTCGGGCCTGGGGTGCGTCAGGCCGTCTGTCATGTAGATCCGCACGGTGCCGTCGTCGAGGAGGCTTGAGATGCAGTGGGTGAGCAGTCGCGACACGTCCGATGTGCGGCGGTTTGGCTCGGCGGTGCTCCAGGGAGCGGCCTCGGGTGGTGGCCTGTATGTGCCGGTGGCCATTCCCACGCAGCAGGTGGATCCGGCGCAGTCCTTCGCGGCGAGGGCTGCAGCCATGCTCCGGCCCTGGGTCGGTGATGTCGGTGATCTCGATGCGCTGTGCGCCGAGGCCTTCGACTTTCCGGTACCGCTCGTGCGACTGTCGCCGACGCGCGCCGTGCTGGAGCTGTTCCACGGCCCCACGCTAGCCTTCAAGGACTTTGGCGCCCGCTTCCTCGCCCGGGTTCTCGCCCACGAGCGTCAGGACCGGCGCATCACGGTGCTCACGGCGACCTCGGGGGACACAGGGGCTGCGGTCGCCCATGCCTTCTACGGTGTGCCCGGCATCGACGTGCACGTGCTCTACCCGGAGGGTCGGATCAGCGACCTCCAGGAGCGCCTGTTCTGCGGACTCGGTGGCAACGTTCGGACGTGGGCCGTGCAGGGCGCCTTCGACGACTGCCAGGCCATGGTGAAGGCCTGCTTCCGCGACGCCGATCTCACGGCAGAGCTTGGACTGACCTCTGCAAACAGCATCAATGCTGCGCGACTGGTCGCCCAGATGACCTACTACGCCGAGGCGGTCGCGCAGCAGCCCGAGGCCGTGGTCGTCGTGCCGTCCGGCAACTTCGGAAACCTCACGGCGGGGCTGTATGCCCGTGCTGCGGGGCTCCCCGTGGCGGGCTTCGTGGCGGCGACGAACCGGAACGACGTGGTTCCCGCCTTCCTCGACGGGGGGCCCTACGCCCCGCGGAGCAGTGTCGCGACGCCCTCCAACGCCATGGATGTCGGTGCGCCGAGCAACTGGGAGCGCATCCGCGCGCTGTATCCGGACGACGCCGCGGCGCGTGCGGCCCTCAGTGGAGGCCGGGCGTCGGACCAGCAGACCTTCACGGCGATGCGTCGCTGGTGGGCCGAGGCCGGGGTGGCCATCGATCCCCACACCGCTGTCGGGCTGCACGTGGCGGACGAGGTGATCGGCGACCGGCCCGTGATCGTGCTGGGCACGGCCCACCCTGCGAAGTTCAAGAGCACAGTCGACGAGGTCTTGGAGATCGATCTGCCCTTGCCTCCGGCGCTGGCGGCGGTGGCGGATGGTCCGGTTCTCTCTGGACGCCTCGCGCCGACCGCCGATGCGCTCACCGAGGCGCTTCGGGCCTGAGCGCGGGCTGGTCGCTTGGTGGGAGGCGTGTCGCTGTTGGTCAGCCGGGCGTCCGTGTACTGCAGGTTGGGCTAAGCTCCCCGCCATGACGCCGATGTTGGCCATCCTCGTCCTGCACTCTCTGGCGCTCGTCGGAGAGGCCGGAGCCGCCGAGGGAGAGCGTGTAGACGCCGCAGCGGTCGCGCCGCTCCCGTCACTCGACGGCTCACTCGCCGACTGTGTCGTGCGGGCTCAGGCCACCCATCCTGAAGTGAGGGCGGCCTTCGCCGAGTGGGAGGCGGCGCAGAATCGGATCGCGCGTGCCGGGGCTCTGCCGGAGCCCACGCTGTCGCTGTCGCTGTACCTGAGTCCAGTGGAGACGCGCGCCGGTCCCCAGCAGGCACGGGTGGGGCTGCAGCAGGCCGTTCCATGGCCCACCCAGCTCACTGCCGGGGCCGAGGCCGCGTCCGAGCGTGCCCAGGCCGCCCGCCTTCGACTCGACGCGCTCGCGCTCGCCGTCGCCGAGCAGGTGGAGCAGGCCTACTGGACCCTGTGGACGGTCCGGTCGACGCGTGCCCTGCACGCGGACCACCTGGGCGTGCTCGAGGGACTGTCGGCATCCATCCGGGCCCGCATCGAGACGGGCGACGCCTCGCTCGCCGATCTGCAGCAGGTCGACCTGTCCCGTGCCCGACTCGCAGACCGCCTGCTGAGCATGGAGGCGGCCGAGCGGACTGCACGTGCCCGGCTGGATGCGGCGATCGGCGAAGACAGTGGAGCCACGGCGAGCCTCACCGAGCCGCCTGAGGTCGCGCTGCCCGTGGAGAGCGAGGCGGACTTGGTGCGCCGCGTCGAGGACCATCCCGAGCTGGAGGCGATCGGGGCGATGGTCCGCTCGGCCGAGGCCACCGCCCGCGCTGCTGCATCGAGGCGCTTGCCTGGCTTCACCGTCGGAGGAGTGTGGATCCCCACCGGTGACGGCCCGGGAGTCGACCCGGCGCTGAGTGGTCGGGATGCTGTGGCGGCATCCGTCGGCCTGCGCCTGCCCCTGTGGCAGGGTCTCTACGGCCGCGATGTCGCTGCGGCTCGGGCCGAGGGAGAGGCGCACCGGCTCGTCCGTGAGTCGGTTGCTCAGGACGCGCGCGCCGAGCTGACGGCGACGCTCGTGGCCGTGGAGGACAGCAGCCGTCGGGTGCGCCTCGTGCGTGAGACCCTCTTGCCGCAGGCCGAGAGTGCGCACGGCTCGGTCCTTGGGGCCGTCTCCTCGGGGCGTGGCTCCGTGGCGCAGGCGCTGCTGTCCCAGCAAGACCTCCTCGAGCTTCGGGTCGAGCTGGCCCAGGCTCGTGCGGACCATGCCCGTGCCTGGGCGAGCCTGCGTCGACTCGTCGGGGGTGAGGTAGCCTCCCGTCCGGAGGGCACGTGAGCAGCAATCGGCTGGTAGGTCTTCTGTTCCGGGTGGTCGCGCTAGCGGTGGCCTTCGGACTGGGGCTCTGGATGGCGAGTCCGGCAGAGGAGCCGGCGGCGTCCGAGGCCGCGGCCGTGTGGACGTGCTCCATGCATCCGGGCGTCCGGCAGCCTGGCCCCGGAGCCTGTCCTCTCTGCGGCATGGACCTGATCGTCGCGGGTCCAGCGACGGCGGGGGCACCGGATCGCGTCTCGCTCTCGGAGCGCGCTCGGGCGCTCGCGAGGGTGCGCACGGTGGTGGTCGCGCGTCAGGGTGACGCCTCGGCGGATCTACGGCTCCTCGGACGGGTGGAGCCCGACGAGACCACGCGGCGCAACGTGACCACCTGGGTGGGCGGACGCATCGACCGCCTGCACGTCAACGTGACGGGTGAGACCGTCCGCGCCAACCAGGTGATCGCCACGCTCTACAGTCCCGAGGTCTACGGGGCGCACCAAGACCTCCTCGCGGCGCGGGCACAGGTCGAGCGCCTCGGCGAGGGCTCGCCTGCGGCGATGGAGGCTGCGGGTGCGGCGCTCTCGGCCGCGCGGGAGCGGCTGCGCCTGCTCGGTGTCCCGTCGTCCGAGCTCGACGCGATGGAGGCTGCGGAGGCGCCGACCCGTGCTCTCGCGATCAGGACGCCCTTCGGCGGCACGGTGATCGAGCGGGTCGCCACCGAGGGGGCCTACGTCGACACAGGTGCACCGCTCTACCGCATCGCGGATCTCGGACGACTGTGGGTGCAGCTGGACGCCTATGAGAGCGATCTGCCATCCCTGGCGGTCGGCCAGTCCGTCACCCTCGCTGTCGATGCGCTCCCCGGGGAGGCCTTCGAGGGCCGCCTGGCGTTCATCGACCCCACACTCGACGCCCAGCGGCGGACGGCGCGGGTGCGTGTCGAGGTCGGAAACCCCGA
>PKDJ01000368.1 GCA_002862545.1 Pseudomonadota bacterium | reverse complement strand
ATCCGCTGCCCGAGGTCATCGACTACTGCGCGACCTACCCGAGCTACGAGCCGGGGTGCTTCTCGGCCTACAACAACGACGGCCACTGCGGCGGCGACAGCGTCAACTACTGCTTCACGCGCTGAGGCCCTGCCGGGTGCGGCCTAGACCTCGCCCCGAAGACGCTCTACCAGCTCTCGCAGTGCTCCCTGGGTGATGGGCTTCGTCACGAAGTCGCTCATGCCCGCGTCGATGCACTCGGCCCGCACCTCCGGAGTGGCGATCGACCTCGAGCTGACCGTCATCGTCACAGGGGCGGCCGTCATGGGGAGCATCGCCGGCGCCTCCCTGTCCAAGCACGTACCCGCGCCGCTGCTCCGCAGGGTCTTCGCCGGCTTCGTGCTGCTGATGGCAGGCTACGTGATCGGGAGAGAGGCCGGCCCCATGGCCGCGCTTGGTGTCCTGACCGTGGCATCGGCCCTGCTCGCTGGACTCGTCACCCTGGGCAAGCAGGAGCCTCCGCACGACCCCGACGAGACCGAGCTCGCCGACGCTCTCCTGGGACGTGGCGCGACGCGGGCCGGCTCCTAGCGAGGCATCCAGCCCCCTCGAGCGCAAGCCTTCCGCCTCGGCTGGTACAGTAGGGGCGGAGGTTCCATGCACACACTCGCCCTCGTCCTGTTCACCGCCTGTACGGCGCCACAGCCCACCGCCTCGACCGCCGACGCACTCGGTGAGGCTGTCCCCCCCGACGCCACGCTGCCGCCGCCGACGCCCCTGACCCTCTCGGGCCCCGACTTCGTGCCCGTGAGCAGCGCCTACGCCCTGCACGTCGAGGGCGTCTACGAGGGCGAGCTGGCGTTCTTCCTCGCCGGCGCCACCGAGGGCGAGGGCCCCTGCCACCGCCGGATCGGCGGCCACTGCCTCGATCTGGAGACGCCGGTGGATCTCGTCGGCGCCAGCGTAGAGTCCGAGGGCTCGGTGTCGCTCGACCTCGTCTCAGACCCCTGGCCCTTCGTCGAGACGTGCTTCCAGGCCGTGATCATGCGGGGGCCATCCGGCATCCACTCCGGCCTGTCGAACATCCACTGCATCGACTACTGCCCCGACGAGGACGTGGACGAGGACGGCATCTGCGATGCCTTCGACCCGTGCGAGGGTCCCGGCACCGACGACGCCGACGCCGACGGATGGTGCGACAGCGTCGACCCCTGCGAGGGTCCAGGCCGCGACGACGCCGACGATGACGGCTTCTGCGACACGATCGATCCCTGCGACGGCCCGGGAACCGACGACGCCGACGCCGACGGGGTCTGCGACTCGATCGACCCCTGCCCCGACGATCCGCTCGACACCGACAGCGACAGCGACGGCATCTGCGACGTGCTCGACCCGTGCCCGCTCGACGCCTCGGACGACCGCGACGGGGACGGCACCTGTGACTCGGACGACCCCTGCCCCGACGACCCCTTCGACGCCTGCGCCGGCTGCAGCCCGTCCGGTGCGCGAGCACCCTTCGACACGCTCAGCGTCAACACGGCCGCCGGCTGCTGGGACGGCAACGTCTGTGGCCGTGACCTCTACGGCTGGGACAGCATCGGCCAGAACTTCACCGGCTTTGGCGAGCAGATCTCCTGCACCGGCGCGACCACCTGCGTCAGCAACGTCGGCATCACGACGTACAACGGCTCTACGACTGTCTGCCAGGGCTCCTTCGACGTGCTCTGCGACGGCGTCTGGGTGGGCAACATCAACACCCTGGGCAGAACCTGCGACGGCAGTGCAATGTCCAATGGCTGCAGCGTGGCGTTCGAACCGCTCGAGTGCTCCGAGATCCTGCTCGAGGCTGTTGAGGATGGCGACGGCACGTCGAGCTGCTGCGGCAGCCCCCAGCCCGACAGCATGATCACCGCAGTCTCCGCCTGGTGACGGGCGGGCCAACACGGGCCATCCCTTGGTGATGCCGCCCCGCGCGAGCGCCCGACGTCTGGGCGCCGCGACGGGCGCCCCCCACACCGACGCGACCGCTTGCTAGAGTGTGGGGCTGGAGCCACCGAGAGCTGCATGACCGACGTTCACCCCAAGTACTGGGTCTGCTACCAGACCCTGCTAGACCTCGTGCCCGCCATGGCTCGAGCATACCCAGATCTGCCCAGAGCGCAGATCGAAGACCTCGTCGAGTCGATCTGCCAGTCCGTCTGCAAGACGATGGCCTCCGACAAGACCATCGACAGCCTTCGGGGCTACCTCCGCATCAGCTTCCGAAACAAGGTCCGCAGCGAGCTCAAGAAGCTCCAGAAGGAGCGTGAGTCGGCCCGCCACGTCTCGTTCGACGACTGGCAGGAGCGAATCGACAGCACTGAGGAGGGATGGATCGGAGACGTGACCGAGCTCGCGCCCGCCGCCACGCCCGAGGACCCCGATCTCGAGCGCGCGACCCAGGGCTACGGCACCCCATCCGAGGAGGTGTCTCCCGAGGAGCGCAGCCTCCTCTCGACCCGCTTCAGATCGGCACTCACAGGCGTCGCAAACGCCAGCTACAAGGCCCTGCTGCAGCACTGGCTGCACGACGCCGAGGGGGCGCAGCGGGCCTGGGTCCACGACCGCCTCACGCGCGAGATCGACGGCGGCGAGCCGGAGCGCTCGGACACCTCCACGCGCATGAAGCGGCGCTCGACCCTCAACAACACGTTCACCCAGACCAAGAAGCGCGCTCGCATGGCCCTGTGGAAGGTCGTCGTCCGGAACAACCGCGACGTGTTCGACCATGCCCCCACCGGGGTCATCGACGCGCTCACCGGCAGGAAGAGCCCCGTGAGCCGGCAGCATGCCGAGAACTGGTTCCGCTTGGTGCTCGCCGACCCGGTCGCCCTGGGCGTGCCTGTGCGGGGTGCCTCGTGAGCCGCACGCTGTTCCTCGTCGATGTGGACAACCTCTTCGGCAGCTGGAGCAAGCGCGTCGGCCGCCCACCGACGCTGCCTGGCTTCACCATCGATGACCCACGCGGCTGGCTGGTCCCGCTCGCGCCCGACGCAACCTCCGACCGGCCCCCCGATCCCGCACAGGGCGTGGCCATCTTCGGGCTGAACACGATCGCGGCCGGCGGGTTCCGCCTCCGGGGAGGTGGCGCGCTCCCGGGGCTCTCCCGAGCCTGGCTCGCCCGATTCGCCCGACAGCTCGACCTCGGGCGCCCGGTGGCCTGGGAGACCTGGCTCACGCCGGAGCGCCCCCAAGCCGCGGACCGCGCGCTGCTGCGAGCCCTCGACGAGGCCGCACTCCCCGAGCACGCAGGCCAGTTCAAGAGAGTGATCCTCCTCAGTGCCGACCAGGGCCTGGCCGAGGCCATCAGCCGACGGCTGGGCGACCGCCCCGATGCGTGGCACCGTGAGCCTGGCGGCCCCCGCGATCCACTCAAGCTCCATGAGTGGCACCTCGAGCACACCCGCTCGTGGAGTCCCCGAGGCGGGATCCGCCAGGCGACTCCGCCCGCACTGGAGCCCGCGGCACCCGCCGTGCCCCTCGACACGACAGAGCTCGCCAGCCGCGCCCTCGGCCACTCCGTCCGCAGCACCTGTCCCGGTGAGATCGCACGCCTCGGCACCTGGCTCCCGACGGTCCTCACCCAGTCTGGCGGTGCGCACAGCCCGCGCGCCGTCGGGCGACTCACCGCCGGCTGGGCGACGCTTCGAGAGGTCGGCCCGGAGGACGGCACCTTCGTCGGCACCGCGACTCGCGGCCTCCGCGTCCCGGTGTCCGAGCCTCGCCTCCGCAGCTCCCCTCCGGGGGCCGTGTACTTCGCCGGCGGACAGGTGCTGGCCCGCACGGCCCTGCCCAGCTGGGTGATCCAGACCGCCGCCGACCTTGGCCAGCCGATGCATGCCTACGTCGGTCCGAAGAGCTGCGTGCTCGACGATGTCGCCCTGCTCGACGCCCTTCCGCCCGGTCCACCCGTCCACGTGACGGTGTCCTACGCCTGGGGCAAGCTCAAGGCCTCCTTCGCCGACGAACGGGACGAGCTGTCCCAGTGGTGGGTCCGCTACATCGCCCACCGGACGTTCGCGGCCAAGGGAGCGAGCATCGCGGAGCCCCAGCAGGCTGCCTTCCCGCCGATCACCCTCCCGGTCACCTTCCGACGACGTGCATCGGAGCTGGTGCCGTGGGCCGCTGGCGGCGAGGTGGTCGTCCAGCGCGCGATTCGCTCCGGCTTCGTCGGACCGGCCCACGACGGCACGCACACGGTCCCCCTCGTCGCGACGAACGGCTCGCTGCAGCGGGGCGAGCGGGTCCGCGCGGTGCCGATCCAGACCCGACAGCCACAGAACTCACGCGACTTCGGCAGCTGGGTGCGCTGGTCCCGCCTGCCTCTCCTCGTCGTCGACAGTGTCAGCCGAACTGCAACCCCGACTCCACAGGGTGAGGTGAACTGATGCCCACACCCCTCCCGACCGATCCACAGCACCTCGTCGCGCTGCTCGCCGACGGTGCGCCGCTGTCCGACGAGACCCTCGAGGGCTGGTCCGATGCCGTCGCCGCGTGGCTGGAGACGCTTGCCCAACCCCGCGAGACCTGGACCGAGTGGCTGGACCAGCTCGATGCGGTCAGCCGCGCCGGCGAGCGCGACACCGTCCTCTCCCCGATCTTCGCCGCAGCCCGCCCCCCTCTCGAGGCCGCGATCGACGCAGCCGGCACCGCGCTTCGCCTGCTCGCGGGTCGGGCCGACCCCTCCCGCTTCCCCGGGGCTCGGCTCGACGCCCTCGCCGACGGCGAGCTGGCCCCGCTCGAGGGCGACGCCACCGCGGTGGTCGACGCCTGGCTCGACGGAGCCTTGGGTGCGAGCGACGCCGCAGCACTCCGCGACGCCGTCCGAAGACCCGGACTGTGGCGCGACGCCTATACCCAGGCCGTCCGCGTGGCCGTCGCCGAGGTCCGGGGCGGGCTGTACGACGACCGCTGCATGCACGTCGTGGACGCCCCCCACGCCCTCGCCCGACCGCTGCTCGACACTCCCCTGCCACACCGGGCCACCCGCCTGCGGGTCTATGCCCACATCGACGGCGGCACCCTGTGGCTGCACGGGGACACCCGCGAGGTCGTGCCGGGAGGCAGCGGCGTCCACCGCTGGGAGGACCCGGTCCTCGGCGCCCTCGAGACCACGATCACGCGCTTCGCCGTCGACCCCCTCGACACCCTTGGCGAGGCCGCGGTCACAGCCCGGCACCTCGCCAAGCTGCCCGACCACGCCGCACGCGCCCTGTCCCTGACCAAGCTCCTGGACGAGACGGTCGTGGGCGGGCTCGAGGAGGCCAAGGACCTCTTCCTGGCCGGTCAGGACACCGAGGCCCTGGCCGCAGACGGCAGCTTTGCCGCCCAAGACCTGCTGGGGCCCACAGCCCTCGTCTCGGTTCGCCCCAGCGACGTGCTCGTCGAGGCCGCGGTGGAGGAGCTGCTCGCGAGCGCCCCCGAGCGATTCGACCCCGACACGGCGCGTGCCTGGGTCTACGCCGCCGTCGACCTACGCAGCGGCCTCGACCGCTACTGCGCCGAGCACCCGAGCCACGCCCTGATCGACGCGCTCGCCATCGCAGATGCCGCCTGCGAGGAGCACCGGGCCGCCCTGCTCTGGGTCACGCGCGAGGAGGTCCTGCGGCTCTCAGGACCCGATGACCAACCGACCAGCGCCGACTGGTGGGGACTGCACGAGGCCCTGGAGGCGGCCGCCCCACGTCACCTGATCGCCGACGCCCTGGCCTCCCTGGAGGCCGAGTGATGCGCGTTCTCCTCCCTCTGATCGACCTCAGCAGCGGACGCGCCGTGTGCGCGACGCTCTCCGTCTGCAAGGGTCGCTACTCCCCGAACACCGCGCTGGACGAGGCCGCGCTGCGAGATGCCTGGCGCGCCGCCTGCAAACTCAACGGCGGAAAGCCGCGCTGGATGTTTGAAAAACACGAGTTCTCCCTCTCGTTTCGCGGACAGCAGATCCCCGCTGACGGACGCTCGCTCGGTCTCGCGGCCGGGGTGGCGCTCTGGGCACTCTGGGCAGACCTGCCGCAGAGCAGACTCGATGGCGTCGGTGCTACAGGCACCCTGAGCGCCGGGGCCCGTGTCGGCTTGATCCAGGGCGTCGATGACAAGATCGAGGCGGTCAACCGCGAGGGCGCCACGATCCTGATCCCGGAGGGACAGCGCGAGCACAGGCTCACCGACGACAGCCTGCGGGTGGTCTCTGTGTCCGATCTGCGGGCTGCCGGTGAGCAGCTCGGGCTGCCGCCCCTGGACGCCACCCCAGAGTACACCGATCTCGACGAGCTGGAGGAGCAGCTCCAGAAGCTCTCACGGCACGTGACGCGCCAGAGGCTGACCGACTACCGGAACCGCGGTCTGTCCCCATGGATCGCGCTCGCTCGCGAGCTCGAGGGCTGGGCCTCCATGCACCCAGACCGCACTGACGAGCTGGTCCAGCAAGCCTTCCTCAGGGCCTGCGAGGCGTACATGTACGCCGGCGACCTCGACTCGGCCTTCGACCTCGTCGAGCGGCTCGACGCCGGCAGCCGACCGGAGCACGTGAGTCTCCTGCAGCACGAGCTGACGCTTCGGAGAGCCCTGACCGAGACCGCGCCCGACCCGTCGGCAGTCGACCGCCTGATCGCCAAGTGCTCGGTCTCTCCGCCGGCAGATCGCTTCCACGCCAACCGCCTCGGCACCCTCGGGCGCGCCTACGTCCACACCGGCCGCCCCGAGCAGGGCCTGCCACTACTGCAGCAGGCCCGCGACCAACAGATTCCGATGGAGGTCGGCCGATCCGAGGTCTACCTCGCGATGGCGCACCGGGTCGCTGGCGACTTCGAGGCGGCCCACGAGGCCATGGAGCGTGCACTCAAGGCCCACGAGACCGACACCCGGCGCTACTGCGAGCCCTACTACCGCTCGTGCATCCTGTACTGGGAGTACGAGATGGTCCGCTTGCTGATCGAGCAGGCCGAGCAGAGCGCGAGCGAGCGGCAGGGCAAGGCGCTGCGCCGCAAGGCCCTGGAGCACGCCCGGATGGCGCTCGGCTGCTGCGACGAGCTCGGGGAGCCGGTCTGGCCTCGGGTCGGCATCCTCCGCCTGCTCGCCTGGGCCGACTACCACAGTGGGACGTGGCAGAAGCAGCTGCGCGCCCTCGCAGAGTCCTACGAGCTCGCTGAGGGCACGATGTATCGGACCCTCTTCAGAGAGGGCCTCGACGAGTGGTCCGCGGATGCCTTGATCTGGTGACCCCTCCGGTCCGCCTGCTCGAGCAGGGACGACCGCCACACCGGGTTCATCAGAGCGGGTTCGGGCTCGCCATACCGTCGATGCTGTCGGTCGGCAGCGCCAGGCCCGAGTAGCGTCCCTCTCCGGTCTCGAGATCGACGCGATAGAGCAGCGTCGCACCGCCACTCTCTTGGGCAAACCAAAGCTCTCCACGGTGGAAGGTCGCCGCGCCGCCCCTGCCGCTGCCGCTGAGCCCGACAGAGCCCACCGAGGTGAGGGACAGCGCGTCGACATCGACGCTGAAGAGCGTGTCTCCGTTGACCATGAACAGCTCCTCGTCGGTCGACGCGAGGGCGAGGCCGTAGCCGGAGATGTCGTCGCCGCCGAGCCAGCCGAAGTCCGAGAACGTTCCGTCAGCCAGGTCGACCGTCCCGAAGACATCGAACTGGTTGTAGGCGTAGATCTCACCACGGAAGGAACCGATGCCGGCCTCCGAGGTCGCCGGGACCTCGGCCACCAGCTCGGACACCGCAGTGGCCGGGTCGAGGCGATCGAGGTCGCCGCCCTCACCACCCGCAGCCGAGCGAATCCCGTACAGGGCGCCGTCGGTGTGGAAGGTGAGGCCCGTGTAGCCCCCCTCCGGATCCCCTACGAAGTCGACCTCACCCGTCTCGACATCGATCGTCCACAGGCCAGAGCTTCCCCCCCGACCACCGGCCACGAAGAGCTTGTCGCCACCGAGGGAGGCGCGGTTCGACAGCCTGCAGCTGACCAAGTCGACCACCTGCAGGCTCCCCCGACAAAACTCAGCACCCAGCGTAGGCTCGACGACAAAGGTGCCGTCGCCAGCCGCCGTGGTCAGAAGGACCGGTCGAGGCTCGGCGAGTCCAGTCGCGTCGCCCGAGCAGGGCCCGGCGAGCATCGGGTCACTGCCGGGGAGACCGGTCATGAAGCCGATGGGACCGCCGAGACTGAGTCCCGTCGCTGCGACCGTGATCTGGCCCGGACAGGCACCGCGAATCGTCAGCATCGGGCCTCCGGCCGACGCGACACCCACCAAGACCAACCACAACATGCATCACCCCATGAAGGCGTACATCTTACCGCAGCAGGGACTCCTGCGGCGCATGATCGGCTCATACAGGCCTTCTTCACAAGTGGGCCGCGGAGGTCTCACATCAGGGCGCTCCGAACCGCCGCGAGGGCCTCATGAACCGAGCCCGCGGCGACCACCGTGTCGGGCCTCCGATCGTCGATCGCCTGACCCGCCACGCGCTCGGCCCAGCCACCCGTGAGACTCAGCGCAACCACGGGCTTGCCGAGCTGCCAGGCCAGCGCCACCTCCGAGAGCGTGCCTGCGCGTCCTCCGACCACGACCACCACATCGGCGCTCGCCACCACGAGCAGGTTCCGCCCGTGGCTCAGGCCCGTGGGAATCACGATGTCGACGAAGGGATTCGCGTCTGCGGCCTCGAGGCTGGGCAGGAGGCCGATCACGTCCGAGCCGCTGGCCGCCTCGGAGGCCCTCGCGCCGCGGGCGACGGCCTCCATCACGCCGCCGAGACCACCACAGACGACCCGGTAGCCCTCGTCCACCATGGCACGGCCCAGCTCCTCGGCCACGGGTGCCAGGTGGTCAGCCCGAGAGCCGGCACCGACGACGGCGATCTGCGGACGTCTACTCATGGACTCTCTCTGGCTGGAGTGGTCGTCTCGCGAAGGCGAGGCGGCAGACTCGGCGCAGGGTAGCCCGGCGGAGCACACCGACAGCCGTCGGACATCCGTCAGACGTCCGTCACCCGACGAACCAACCTCGACAACGCGCTGGTACCCCCCTTGCACCCGACCTCCCCGTCCCGGAGGTCGACATGTACGCCCAAGCCCAGCAGTCCAGCGCACCGACGCAGCAGCCCCGTCAGAGCCCCGAGCTCCAGCCTGGGCCGGCACCCGATCTGGCCAGCTTCGTCGCCGACAGCGCCCTCTCCTACCAGGCCGCCTACGGCAACGACGCCGTGGCGGGCATGGCCCTCGGCAGCACCGCGCAGGGCCTCGAGGTGGAGTCCAGCGAGGGCGACGGGTCTCTCGACCGCGAAGAGCCCGAGCTCGCGGCCTCCATCCGCTTCGCGCTCACCCAGGGCTCCGCCGCCCTCGCGCGCAGCGGTGAGTGGTCTTCCCGCGTCCCCACCAGTCTCCAGCCCGACGCCGACCGGGTCGTCCACGGGCTGGCCGACGTCGACGGCTATCTCCTGGGTCTGGAGAGCACCCTCCGGGGCCTGTTCCAGGCCGATGAGCGCGACGAGGCGGCACTCACGGCGGCGATCTTCGCCGCCGAAGACCTCGTCGATCGGGTGGCCATCGCCACCGAGATCGTGGAGGCCTACGAGACGCTCTACCTGGGCTCCATCGCCGAGGTCGCGGCCACCGCCCTCGGCCTCGTGGGCTGTGCACACATCGCCAGCGCCCACCAGCAGCGTCGAGACAAGGCCCTGAGCGCTCACGAGCGGGCCGAGGCTGCCCATGCCGCCATGCTCGCCGCCGCTGGAGACCTCGTGGAGGTCGGCGTCCAGACCGCCGCCCAGTCCGCCCTCCAGCTCTGCGAAGACGCACTCACCACCGCCATCTTCGCCCAGACCGGCCCCTTCGGACTCCCGGTCGTCGTGCTGCTCGGCAAGGCATTCGGATGGGTCGATGGCAAGCTCGACGAGAGCCTCGGCGTCGAGCCTGCCGACCTCACGGCCGGCCTCGATGGCCTCGTCGGCGATGTCAACGGTCACCTCGGCACCGTCGTGACGGCCGCTGAGACGGTGAGCAGCCTCGAGCCGCACGCCGCCCGCATCGGCGCGCAGCTCTCCCAGCTCGACACCGCCCTGACGGCCCTTCAGGTCATCGAGGAGGGCGGCGCCGCCCTCGCGGCCTTCGTGGCCTCCGCGCAGATCTACCGCGAGGCACGTGCCGAGCTCCAGGAGGTCTGCGCCGAGGCCGAGGCCCTCTTCCAGCAGCAGCTGCCGCAGGTCGTCGGTGCCCTCCAGTCGCTGCCCGCCCTCGTCGCCGCTGCAAAGCAGGACGCCGCACGTGCCACGAACACCATCGCCGCCCTCGAGGGACACTACGGCGACGGCCTCTACGCCCCACCCGCGCTGTGAGGCGCGGGTCGGCCGACAGGCCTCACGGCGTCACGATGCCGTGGTCGAGCAGGCTCCGGCCCGTGTCGACGATCGACTGACGGGGGTCCCGGGGCTCCCAGCCCAGCTCGGTGCGGGCCTTGTCGCTGGAGTAGATCCGCTGCCGCCCGATGTCCGGCAAGATCCGTCGGAGCACGGGATCGAAGCGCGAGGCCAGCCAGAGCACCGGGTAGGGCAGGTGGCGCGTCGGCGGTCGCAGCCCCTCTCCCCGAAAGGCCTCTGCCAGCACGCGCGAGACATCCCGGAACCACCACGACCCGTTGGACAAGATGTAGCGGCTGCCCGGGGCCACGTCGGACTCGAGCCCGAGGCGGTGGGCGACCGCAACGTCGCGCACGTCGACGAGGTTCCAGCTGAGCGCCGGCACGGCCGGCATCGCCCGGGAGAGCAGCCGTCGGATCGGCTCCACCGAGGCATTGGTCCGGTCGCGCTGGACCGGCCCGATCACGAGCGCCGGGTTCATCACCACCAGCTCGAAGCGCTCGGCCTCCGGGAGGGAGGCATGAAAATCCCATGCCGCGCGCTCCGCGAGGGTCTTGCTCTTCGGGTAGAGCGGCGTGAGCGCCGGATCGGACCAGTCCGCCTCGGTGCAGACATGGTCCTCGGGGGTGCCGCTGTAGTGGACCGCAGCGACCGAGGAGGTCTGCACCACCCGACGCACCCCACCCCGTGCAGCCGCGCGCAGCACCCGGAGCGTGCCCTCGCGGGCTGGGCCCAGCAGGGCCTCCTCATCCGTGGGGTTCTCGATGGGAAGCGGCGAGGCGACGTGCATCACCAGGGGACAGCCCTCCACGGCGGCGTCCCAGCCCTCGTCGCGGTCGAGGTGCGCCTCCACCAGCTCCAGCTCTCCGCCCACCTCGTCTGCGATGGCCCGAAGGTGGGCCACCGCTGCGGTGTCGCCTGGCCGGCGGACCGTGCCCCGGACGGCGTAGCCGTGGCGAAGCAGCTCCTCGATGCAGTGCCCCGCGACATACCCGGTTGCACCCGTCACAAGAACCCGCTCGCCCATCTTCCGCCTCGGTCGGTGCGCTTCGTGTAACCGGATGCCTCCTCGGAGGTCGGCCGCTCCGACGCCCGACCCAGATGGCCGGGTGCACGACGTCTCAGGCGCCTTCGAGGCCTCCGGTGTCAGCCGATCTCGACGACGGACTCCCCCCGGTGAGCACCGCCGCTCCCTCGAGCTTCCTGTCGTGTCCGCAGATGCGACTGCAGGCCGTCTGCTTCACCGGAGGACGACCGATGCCCAGCCCTGACCTCGCGTGTGTCCGCAGTCGACCCCGCCGCCCGTCTGAACCTCACAGAGCCCCGAACGAAAAAACCACCACCGCGGCTGTCACCCCATCTCGGCTCCCGACTCCCCCCGGTGAGCGACCCCGAACCACCCCTGCACAGACCACCTCGGAGACCCCGTGAGCGCACACCGAACCCACCGCTTCCGCCAGCACGAGGCGGAGGCCTTCCGGACCCTCGACCTCGTCGACTGGGTCCAGCTGCTCGAGAACGACGAGCTGCACCTCGATCCCACCACCGAGGCCGAGGAGCCCGGACTCCACGACCTCGTCTTCGTGCCGCGCCGCGAAGACGCGTGGCGTCACTGAGGCCCGCGCCCCCACCCACCCAAGCACACCCCAGGAGGTCACCGTGGACGAGACCATCGACACCCTACAAGCCCTGCAGCCGATGGCCTGCATCGGCTCCATCCTCGCCCACCTCGAGGACGCCTCCTTCGACGACGCGGTGCTGGTGGCCCCGCAGCTGCAGACCCGCTTCTGCTTCGCGGCCACCCTGCGTGCCCTCGGTCTGCACGACGAGGCGGCCGAGATCGAGGAGGAGATCCACCTGATCTGCTCCAGCCTCGCCGACGCCCTCGACATCGCCGCCGGCGCCGCCCTCGTGCGCCAGCGCATCGACGCCTGAACCCCCTTGTTCCCCTGGAGCCACTCGTGACCACCTTTCTCCACACCGCCGACTGGCAGCTCGGCCTCACCCTCGGACGCGTCGAGGGTGACCGCGGCGCACGCGCTCGCAACCAGCGCTTCGACACGGTGCAGCGCATCGCCGCGCTCGCCGTCGAGCACGCGGTGGATGCCGTGGTCGTGCCCGGCGACGTGTTCGACGACAACAGCGTCGGACCCCACCACGTCCAGGCCCTCCGCGACGCCCTGCGCGACTTCCCGTGCCCAGTGCTCCTCCTGCCCGGGAACCACGACCCCGCCACGGCCGACAGCGCCCTGCGACGCCTGGCGCCCGCCGAGCACGGCCTCGACCACGTCCACGTCCTCCTGACAGACGAGCCGGTGGTCATCGGCGAGGCGACCTTCTTCCCCGCACCCCTCTTCCGGCGTCAGTCACCGGACGACCCCTGCGCCGGCCTGCCCGAGCGGGGCGACGACGCCGGCATCCGCGTTGCTGTCGCACACGGCTCGGTGCACGACTTCTCGCGCGGGAGCGACCCCAACAACTGCATCGACCTGCGTGCGCTGCTCGCCAAGGGCTTCGACTTCGTGGCCCTCGGCGACTGGCACGGTCTGCAGATCGTCGACCCGCGAGCCGCCTACTCGGGCACCCACGAGGCGACCAAGTTCTCGGAGAAGGATCCGGGGCAGGTGCTCCTCGTCGAGATCTCCGAGGCCGGCGCCACGCCCGTGCTCACGCCACTGCCCGTGGCCCGGACCCGCTGGGTCGCTCCGCCACCCCGGCACCTCGACGGCGGGGCCGACGTGGACGCGCTGCTCGCCGAGCTCGATGCGCTCGAGGATCGCTCGTGGACCCTCGTCCAGCTGCGGCTCTCGGGGGTCCTCTCCCTCACCGACCGCACCCGCCTCAGCGTCGCCCTCGAGCGGCACGCCGGCGAGCTGATGCACCTCGACGCCGACCTGTCGGAGGTCCGCCAGCAGCTGACCACCGAAGAGGTGGAGCAGCTCGACACACCGGGCTTCCTCGGGAGCGCGGTCGACACCCTGCGCGCCCTCGACACCCCTGATGCCGAGCGCGCCCTCGCCACCCTCGTCCACCTGATCCACGGAGCAGCCTGATGCAGATCCTCAGCCTCGAGGTCTTCGACTGGTGTGGTCTCGACCACGCCACCCTCTCCACCTTCTCCGACCGCCTCACGGTGGTCTCCGGGCCCAACGAGGCCGGCAAGAGCCGGCTCGTCGAGGCGCTGCACTTCGCGCTCTTCGAGAGCCACCGCGGCGCGGCGAGCCACAAGCGTGAGCTCCGGTCCTGGGGCTCATCCGCCGCTCCACGGGTCGTCCTCCGCTTCGCCGTCGACGGCCAGGAGTTCACGGTCGAGAAGCAGTTCCTCGACCGGCCCTCCTGCACCCTGAGCACAGCAGGCCGGACCTGGACGGACCGTCAGGCGCTCGAGGAGCTGAAGCGCCTCGTCGACGCGCGAGCCCTCAACGACCGCAAGTCCGTCGCCGCAGACCTGGGCCTGTGGCCGCTCGTCTGGGTTCGGCAGGGCCGGTCCCGCACCAACCCCTCCGCCGACCTCAACGCCGACGTGCAGTCGACCCTGGAGAGCACGCTCGCCGACCAGATCGGCGCCGTCGCCACCGGCCCGGTCGGCCTGCAGGTCGTCGACCGCGTGGAGAAGCTCGCCTCCGACTTCTACACGCCCACAGGACGGCCAACGGGCACGCTCCTCGCGGCGACCACGGCCCGCGACGAAGCCCGAGAGCGCCTGCACAAGGCCACCGAGGCCGTCTCCCTGGTACGCACCCTCGCCGACGAGGTCACCCGGCTCCAGGCCAAGCAGGAGAGCCTCGTCGAGCGCGAGCGCGACGCGCGCACCCGCGTCGCCCAGGCTCGCGCCGCGGACGATGACGCCGCGAGCGCCCGTGTGGAGCTGGAGAAGCAGGAGCTGATTCGGCAGCGGGCCGAGGACGCCGTCCTCGCCGCTGAGCGAGCCCTCGAGGAGCAGGTCGCGCTGACGGAGCGACTCGAGGCCATAGAATCCCGCCTGTCCAGCCTCACCACGGAGGCCTCCGCCCTCGACGCACGGGCAGCTGGCCTCGAGGACGACCGCATCGCCCTCGACGAGGAGCGCGCCGCAGCCAAGCTCCTCGTGCAGCAGGCCCGCGACCTCGTGGCTGACGCCCGTGCCTTGCGGCAGCACACCCAGGCCGTCGCCCTGCTCGAGGCCCGCGAGGCTCAGGTGACCACCGCGGCCACCCTCTCGGAGCGCAGCACCGCCCTTCGGGCCGCGGTGGACGCCAGCCCCTGGGACGCCGAGCGTCTGCAGGCCCTCGATCAGGCCGCGCAGGCCGCCACCGCCGCAGCAGCCGCCCTTGCACAGGCCGCCGTCGCCGTCCGGTTCACCGCCGCCGAGGCCACCACGCTGAGCGGCGAGACGCTGTCCGCCGGCCAGGAGAGGGTGTTCTCGACGGTCCGGCCTCTGGAGCTCGTGCTGCCGGTCGGCACCGTCACCGTGACGCCTGGCGCTGCGACGCCTGCCGAGCGGGAGGCCGCCGACCAGGAGGCCCGGACCGCTCTTGCGGCGATCCTCGGTGACTGCCCGAGCGTCGCGGAGGCCCGCCTCCGAGGCGAGCAGCGCCGCGACGCCTCGATCCGGCTCGAGGAGTGCACCCAGCGCCTCGCCGCGCTCGTCCCGAACGGCCTCGCGGCAGCCCAGGCATCCCTCGAGGCACAGCGAGACGATCTGGGTGCGACGCCCACGGCCGCCCTGCCCCTCGCCGACGCCGAGCAGTCGCTGGCGACGGCCAACCAGTCCGTCGACACGCTCGACGCCAGGAGCACGCTGCTCGCCGACGCCCTGCGAGACCTCCGCGTGGAGCGAGCCGCCTGCGACACGGAGGCCGCCACCCTGCGGGAGGAGGCCGCCGCCCTCCGGCCACGCCTCGACCGCCTGGACGACGCCGAGACCCTCACCACTCTCAAGGGCGAGGCTGCGCAGCGCCTCGCCGCGGCAGTGACGCTCTCCAGCGCTCTACGAGACGCCTTCGCCGAGGCGGGGGGTGCTGAGACCAAGGCCACCCTGCGCCGCCGAGAGCGCGCCCTCGCTGCACTCGGAAGTCGCCTTCAGCAGGTGCGAACGACCCTCGCCACCACCGTCGCCCAGCTCGAGGCGCGCGTGGGTGAGGATCTTCACGGCGAGGTCCAGGCGGCAGAGGCCGAGGTCACCCGGACGGAGGCTGCGCTCTGCCGCATCGAGGCCCGCGCCGAGAGCCTGCGGCTGCTGCTGCACACACTCCAGGGGGCGCGTGATGCCCTGCAGGAGCGCCTCGTCGGTCCGGTCCGTCAGCGAATCGAGCCCCAGATCCGCCGGATCTTCCCGAACTCGCGTCTCGCCTTCGACGAGGCCGGTCGGGTGATCGGGCTCGAGACCGGCGCGGTCACCGAGCCCTTCGAGAAGCTCTCCGGCGGCGCCCAGGAGCAGCTCGGCATCCTCGTGCGCATGGGCCTCGCGTCCATCGTCGCGGGCGACCGCCGCATCCCCATCGTCCTCGACGATGCGCTGGTCAACACCGACCGCAGGCGCCTCGAGGCGATGCTCGCGGCCTTCGACGAGGCGGCCGAGTCCCAGCTGCAGGTGATCGTCTTCACCTGCCACGAGGCCGACTTCGATCAGCTGGGCGCCGACGTGCACCACGCGCTCACCGGCACCCGCTCCTGAGGGCGGCCGCCCGCCCACGTCCTCTGCTCGTCCACCTGCCCTCAATGGAGGTCCCATGAGTCTGCGTCGCTGTCCGCCCCTGCCCGCCCTGCGCTCCGCATCCCCCGATGTTCCACTCCTGATGCCGCTTCACATCGTGGAGCATGCGCTGGACAACCTGCACCAGCGGGCCGCCCGAGCCTTCGTGGAGCGGCAGCTCGCGGCGCGACTCTGCTGGCTCGCGATGCACGCACGCGCCGGCTCCTCCGAGAGGGCCGAGCGCCTGCGGACCGAGTGCGCCACGATCGAGCGTGCGCTGGAGAGCCACGACGCGGACGACGCCGCACCTGCGGATCAGAACCAGCAGGCGGCGTCGCCCTCGACGGTGTAGGAGTCGGCGATCGGCGTGTCGAGGGCGGGCGTGAAGCAGAGGTCGGGGGCGTTCTCTCCGACATACAGGTACGTGACCGACGACAGCTCCGGCAGCGCGAGCTCCGACAGCAGAGGGTTGGCCTGCACGGTGAGGGAGCCGGTCGTGACGACCAAGGCCAGCTGCAGATCCGTCAGGTCCGGGCTGCCGTAGATCGTGACGTCGTCCGCCGTCTCGAGGCTGGAGAGCTCCACGGACTCGAGACCCACTGAGTCGTAGATCTCGATACTGACCGCGTCGACGAGCGAAGGCAGCGCGATGGACGGCAGGGCCGATGCCCACACGAAGACGACCCCCACCGACCGGAGCGCCGGCAGGTGAATCGCCCCAACAGAGGTGTTCCGCAGCACCGAACGAACGCGAGACAGACGACGCCTCCGCGTTTTTCGTCCTCGTCGTGACGAACGGACCGGCGACGATCCCACCATCGAGCCACCCGGAAGGTCCCCATGCTCGCTCTCGCCCAGTCCGGTCCCTTCAGAATCCTCGCCCTCGCCTCCGCCGCCGCCGGCGTGTGCGTCGCCCTCGCCTCGGTAGCCCGCCGCCGCCGCATGGAGGGTCCCATCACCCTGTCCGCGGCCCTCGCGCTCCTGATCGGCATGGCCGGCACGGGCTTCGGCCTGCAGACGGCAGCCAATGCCATCGCCGCCAGCGCTCTCGAGCCCAACGAGGAGCTGCGCATTTTTGTCTGTGCAACGGGGGTGGCATGGTCGACCACAGGATTCGGCGCCCTCGGCGCAGCGGTAGACCTGCTCGCGCTGGGCCTGGCCAGCCTGTTCCTGCGCGAGCGTGCCGAGTCGCTCCAGCATCGAACGCGTGGCGTGGTCGACGCCCGGTCGCGTACGCCCCTCGACCCCCCAGTGGATCTGGTGTTGTCAGCAAGCGGCATTGACTATCCGCGAGGCGGACGACTGCTACGCGTTACGTCACCTGTACAAGAGGAATCACGATCCTTCTTCCCGGCTCGCACATCTCCAGCCGATACGAAGCCCTCCGCATCTTGGGCAGCGGTGGTGTCGGGGCCGTTTGGCTCGCCCGGCACCTGCACCAAGACAGCCTGCATGCCATCAAGGTGCTGCACTCCAACTCCATCGCCAGCCTCCGTCGATTCGAGATCGAGGGCCGGGCGATGGCGGTACTCCGCCATCCAAACATCGTCGCGGTGACCGACACCGTCGAGATCGATGGGCGCCTTGCTCTCGTCCTCGAGCTCGTGAACGGTCCCGACCTCGGGACGCTCCTCAAGCTCCAGCCTTTGACCCTCGACCAGATCGATGTCATCGCCCGTGGAATCCTCGAGGGGATGGCCCATGCGCATGCCTCGGGATTCGTTCACCGCGATCTCAAGCCCCCCAACATCCTCCTCGCGCGCAGAGCCGGGGGGCTCGTCCCCAAGATCAGCGACTTCGGACTCGCGAAGGGCCTGCACACCGCTCGCGGGGTCACCCAGCAGGGCATCGGCATGGGCACGCCCCCCTACATGTCGCCCGAGCAGATCGCGGACGCCAGCTCGGTGGGCGCGGCCACCGACGTCTTCTCGCTCGGCTGCATGCTGTTCGAGATGGTGACGGGTCAGCTGCCCTTCGACGGCCACAACGTGATCGACACGTTCAAGCGCATCGAGAGCGGCGACCGCCAGCGGGTGACCGCGCTGCGACCCACGCTTCCGCAGCGCATGGTGCGGGCGATCGAGGGCGCACTCGTCACCGACGCCTCCGCACGCATTCCAACCGCGCAACATCTCCTCGACGTCTGGGTCGACAGCACGGCTCCACCGGCCTTTGATGCACCGCCAATGGCTCGCGAGACGATTCCCGAGGTGTCTTTCGACCGCGGCGAGCAGACCTTCACCGACGTCACCATCGGGACGCTCTGGGATTCGGCAGCGGAGGATTCGGCTCCTGCGGTACCCACCGATCGTCAGACCGCCCCACCGCCTCCCGGCCACGTGGTCCCAGCACCCCACCTCCCCCCCGCACAGAGCGTGGGCAACCTTCCTCCAGAGGTCGACCGCTTTATCGGCCGCCACGAGGCCCTAGCGGCCCTTCGGGGGCTGTGGATCCGCGGCGCTCGTGTGATCACGCTCATGGGCCCCGGAGGCATGGGCAAGACCCGCATGAGCCGCGCCTTTGGAGCTCGCTTCGCCGATCGCTTTCCCGGCGGCGTGTGGTTCTGTGACCTCACCGAAGCCCGCACTGGCGACGATCTGATCCACGGCGTCGCCCGCGCTCTCGACATCACGCTCGACGAGCAGAGTACAGGCGAGAAGCTGATCCACGGCCTCGCGAGCCGGGGCACCCTGCTGCTGATCCTCGACAACCTCGAGCAGTTGGTCGAGGCCGCGGCACCGATCCTGGACGCCTGGGTCAGGCGTGCGCCACAGGCCGTATTTTTGGCCACCAGCCGCATCCGCCTCGACCTCTCCGCCGAGCGGGTCTACGCCCTCGAGCCACTCAACCGCGAGGAGGCCGTCCAGCTCTTCGTGGAGCGCGTGCGGCAGATCCGCCCCGACTTCGCCCTCACCGCCGAGAACCGTGCAGACCTCTACGCGGTCGTGCAGCAGCTCGATGGCCTCTGTCTCGCAATCGAGCTCGCAGCGGCACGGGCGCGCCTGATGAGCATCCGGCAGATCCGGGAGCGCCTTCGCCATCGGTTTCGGCTGCTGCAGAGCACCGTGCGAGACCGCCCTGCGCGCCAGCAGACCCTGCGGGAGGCGATCGCTTGGTCGTGGAACCTACTCCGCCCCGAGGAGCAGTACGCCCTCGCCCAGTGCAGCCACTTTCGCGGTGGCTTCACGCTCGAGGCCGCCGAGGCCGTCGTCTCGCTGTCGCCTTGGGACGAGTGGGTCAGTGACGTGATCCAGCGCCTGACCGATCAGAGCCTGCTCCGCCGCGTCGGCTCTCGCGAGAGCCCGCGACTGCAGATCTTCGAGTCCATTCGAGAGTTTGCAAAGGAGCAGATCGAGGACCCCTCGACGCTCATGGGTCCCGGCGGCGAGAGGCTCACCGGGCCTGAGGCCGCCGAGGCCCTACATCGCCGACACGCAGCTCACTACGCCGGCCTAGACGGCGACGATGTCGTCGGTGCTTATGTGGCGAACATCGAGCACGTCGCTGCACACGCCGCCGAGCGGGACAACGTCCTGTGCGCCCTCGCGTCCTGCCATCGGCTGCACCTGACCGACCTCGTCGTCCCGCTCACACTCACCTACACCCGCTGCGTCGAGAACAGGGAAGCGGACCCACTGGTGATGGCGCAGCTGGAGCAGGCACTGGCAATGGACGGAGTGGACCCGCTGGGGCGGATTCTGCTGCAGACGGTCCAGCAACAGCTGTACACGACTCAAGGGCGGATCAAAGAGGCGCTGGCCATAGGCGAGGCCAACCTCCCCTTCGTCGAGACCCTGGACCATCCGGGACTCGAGGCCGTCCAGCGCTACCACCTGGCAGTGATCCTCCGGATTCGCGACCGCGCCGAGGCCGTCGCCATGCTGGACGAGGCCCAGCGCTGCGCGCGGCGCGCTGGCCACACCCGGCTACAGATGCACCTAGAGCTCCACTCTGCCTTTACCCAGGAGTTCAGCGGCAAGCGCAGCAATCATCTCGACCGCGCCATGGCACTCGCCAAGAAGCTCGGCGCGACAACCTTTCAGTTCCGGGCCATCCTGCTGCGTGGGATCCACCGACTGAACGCGGGCCGCCTGCAGGACGCGGAGTCCGACCTGCGCTGGGTGATCGCTCAAGGCCGCG
>PKDJ01000088.1 GCA_002862545.1 Pseudomonadota bacterium | reverse complement strand
CCAGCCGACACGGCTGCGGCGACAACAACCGAGACGGGCAGCAGCACGACGACCGGGTCCGCCACCGGCACCACAGCGGGCACCACCACGGGCACATCGACCGGGTCCTCCACGACCTCGCCCACCGACACGGCGACCTCCACGAGCACTCCACCGCCGGCGTTCGAGGGCTGCCTCGCTCCGCAGGGTCCCGTCCTTGATCAGCGGTTCATGATCAAGGCTGGCGGCATGGAGCGCGAGTACCGGCTGACCGTGCCCGATTTTGACCCCGAGACGCCGCACCCTCTGGTCATCGCCATCCACGGTGCTGATGGCCGTGGCTTCCCCTTCAACCAGCAGCCCCGCTGGGAAGAGCTCGCGCGGGACGAGGGCATCATCCTCGCCTACCCCCAGTCGGAGCTGGTCCGCCCGAACGAGGGGGAGTGGCAGCTCAACACGCCTGAAGACATGATGCACGACATCGACTTCATGAACGCGCTCATCGACGAGATCTCGAACCGCCACTGCGTGGATGCCGGGCGTGTCTACGCGACCGGGTACTCCCTGGGCTCGATGTTCAACTATGAGCTGGCGTGCCACATGAACGACCGGTTCGCGGCCATCGCCTCGGTGGCGGGCACCATGCCCGTTGACCCGAACGCCTGCGACATCATCGACCCGGTCCCCATCCTGCACGTCCACGGCCGCCGTGACCCTCTCATCTCCTACACGGATGAGTGGGACTGGAAGGAGTGGGATCCCGTTGGTACCATGAGGGATATCCCCGGTCTCATTGACTACTGGGGCGGGCGCTACGGCTGCGGCAGTGAGTCCTCGACCGAGCTTGAGGACTCGCTCTACGTCGTCATGGACGACTGCGACAACCCCGACGTGCGAGTCGAGCACCACATGATCCGCGAGGGCAACCATGACTGGCCGCTGCAGATCAACGGCACCTCGACCCACCTGGTTCTCTGGGACTTCATGAGGCAGTTCAGCAAGCCCTGAGCGAGGCGAGGCGCGCGGCACAGCCGGCTCGACCAGCTGCGCAAGGCGGTCCGCCTGGCCGACTTCCGTCCCCGAGGACCTCGCGAAAGGCGCTGGTGGCGCGCGTGTCGGACCGGTGCACGAAGCATGCACGGGGCCGTCGACTACCGGCGGTCTAGAACTGGAAGTAGATGAAGTCCGTGCTCGTCTCCCGGTAGAACACCACCATCGCGAGCACCCACGCCCCCCACACCGCCGTCCGCGCCGGCCATGCCCACACTCCGACCCGCGGCAGCCGCGGCGCCACGAAGCGCCCCCAGGCCCACGCCACCACCAGCGGCAGCGAGAGCGCGAAGACCACGCTGCCGATCTCCACCGCCGTCGTCAGCGCGACCGCGTCGCCCTCCCAGGGCGGGGTCGTCAGGTGTCCCGGGATGGCCGAGGCGCGTGATTCGCGGAAGATCAGGGAACCCGGCACCTGCACCAGCAGCGTGTGCACCGCCACCGCCACTGCGGTCGCACCCGGCAGCGAGCGCGCCCAGCCGGGCACCCGCGGCGTGACGGCCAGGTAGACCAGCACCCAGACCGCGTGCCAGGCGCCGAAGAGCAGGTAGTTCCAGCCTGCGCCGTGCCACAGCCCGATCAGCAGGAAGGTCGTGACCACGGCCGCCGCGACCCGCACCGGCGGCAGCACCGGACCCGGCCCGAGCAGCGGCACCAGGATGTAGTCGCGGATCCAGAAGGACAGGCTCATGTGCCACCGCCGCCAGAAGTCCGGCGTGCTCGTGGCGAGGAAGGGCTCCTTGAAGTTCCGCACCAGCTCGAAGCCCAGCATCCGTGCCGTGCCCCGAGCGATGTCGGTGTAGGCCGAGAAGTCCGCGTACAGCTGCAGCCCGAAGGCCAGTGCCCCCACCCAGAGCACCGCACCCGGCGGGTCCGAGAGCATGAAGACCTTGTCGACCCAGGGGGCGAGCGTGTCGGCAATCACGATCTTCTTGAAGCCGCCCCAGAGGGCGAGCCCGAGCCCATCCAGGACCGCCGCGAGCTCGAAGCGCCGGGGCTGCTCCATCTGTGGCAGCAGCCGCGCGGCACGCTCGATGGGGCCTGCGACCAGCTGGGAGAAGAACGAGACGAAGGCCAGGTAGTCGACGAAGTCGCGGCGTGGACGCAGGACGCCTCGGTAGACGTCGATGCTGTAGGAGAGCGTCTGAAACGTGTAGAAGCTGATGCCCACCGGCAGGATCAGCCCCAGCGTCGACAGGTTGGGCTGCAGCCCGACGAGGGCCAGCCCATCGGCCACGTTGGTGACGAAGAAGTCGAAGTACTTGAAGAAGCCGAGCACCCCGAGGTTGCCCGCCACCGACAGCGCCAGCAGCTTTCGCCGGTGCCAGGGTGCGGCCGCGATGCCCCGGGCGACCCAGTAGTCCAGCGTCGCCGAGCCGTAGAGCAGCACCAGGAACCACGGGTGAATCCACCCGTAGAAGACGGCGGAGACGAGCACGAGGAGTCCGTTCTGAGCCCGCCGAGACGGCAGCAGCCAGTACGCCACGAAGGTGGCGAGGAAGAGGCCGACGAACTCCAGCTGAACGAAAGTCACGGCGCCGCCTAACCCCCGCACCGATGGTCGGTCACCCTCCTCCTTCGCCCACAGCCGACCCCATGTCAGGGAAGCACGAGGCTCTGCCACACGCCCGGGAGCAGTCTGTACCAGACCACGCGTATGTGGCTCCTCCAAGCACACGAGCAACCATGTTCCGCACCGCCTTCACCTTGGCCCTCCTGACCTCGAGCACCGCCAGCGCCGCTGGCTTCGACGTACTCGACCGGGTCGCCATCAGCGGACAGCCCGGCCACTTCTCGGAGAGCGGCGTCGGCTCCCCGTCGGCTGCAGCCGACGAGATCGCCGGAGAGATGGTGGTCGCCTTCGAGACCCAGGTGGGTGCCGCCGACGCGGCGTGCCCGGAGGGTCGCTGGGCCGTCGGTCTCGCCAGCAGCGCGGACGGCACCCGCTGGACCTACGGCGATGCACCCGCACTCGCCCCGTCCGCTACCCTGCCCTGTGGCGCCCGCAGCCCCTCGGTGCTCGCCGACCTCGACGGACGCCGCACGGCCTGGGCAGAGCGCGTCGTCACGGGCGTGGACTGCCGCGGGGCCTGCCCCTCCGACAACGGCATCGTCGAGGTGCACATCCGCGGCCTCGAGGCTGCGACCGCTCCGAGTGTCGTGCTGCCCTTCGGGGGCCAGCCCTCGGTCGTGCGTGACCGCAACGTGCACGAGATGTACCTGACGATCGACGGCGACCTCTGGCAGGCCTACGAGACCGCCCACGGCGGGTGGATGCTCGCCGCCGAGCCGAGCCTGACCAAGGGCGAGGTCGACTGGACCTCCACGCGCCTGGCCTCCCCCTCGGTCTCCTGCGGCGACGACGGCGACCAGCCCTACGAGCTGCACTTCACCGGCGTCGGCCACGACGGCATCTCGAGCCTCTCGGGCTGGTCGGACATCACCTCCGAGGACGGCGTGGAGTTCGACCTCACGGGCCTCGACGAGCCCCACCTGCAGCTCCGCCTGCCCGCCATGCCGACGCTGTCCGTCGTGCGGACCACGACCGGCGGCCGGGTGGCCTTCGTCGAGCTTCCGGGCCGCATGGGCACGGTGATCGGCACGCTCGTCAGCGGAGACGACCACACCGCACTGACGCGGGCCGCCTCCCGGCACTGCAACCCCTGAGCAGGCGCCGAAGCCAGCCCGCAGCAGCGAGCTGGCAGCGCTCACCCAGCGGGCGTGCTCACATCGAGAAGCAGTAGTTGATCGAGGCGCCACCGCCGCAGTTATCGGCGATGTAGGCGGACTGGCAGCCCGACTCGAAGTACGTGTCGCAGACCTTCGTGTCGTCGGGGAGGGCGATGCCGCCGGCGCAGTAGGCAGCCGAGCCGTACTCGCTGAGCCAGGCCGTGCCCGTGATCGAGTCGCGGTTGATCGAGCACTGGTAGGCATCGGCAGCCCCACCGTACAGGAGCGCACAGGCCTCCTTGCAGGTGTAGGTCTCCGGTGAATCCGCCCAAGCAGGGCCGTCGTGCACGTCGTAGGAGCCGACGTACTCACCCTCCATGTCGCCCAGCGTGTCGGTGTTCGACACCACACAGCTGCTGGCCTCGAGGAACTGCACGTGGCTGCCGCACAGCGGAGCGGAGATGCTGGGGCGGAGGTTCACCGAGCCGCCCCCGTCCGCACGCAGCGTCGTGATGTAGCGCAGGCCAGACAGGTTGCTCGCGGCACCCGCGCAGGGGCCGCCGGGGATGATGTCGGAGCCCAGTCCGGAGCCCGTGAGCACGGCGACATTGCCACCGGGCGCGAAGCCCGAGGCACTGATGGACAGCACACCTGGACAGGCGCCGGTGATGTCGAGGAGGGGTCCGCCCGCGAGCGCGGTGGCCGGGAGGGTCAGAGCAATGATCGAGGCGAGTCGGAACATGAGAGTCTCCAGCTGTGGGTCTTCGCCACGCGATACTACAGGAACGAGGGGAGCGGTTTTGTGACTTCGAGCGCGTTCACGCTGTGGTGTCTCGTGCTGGCGTGCGGCGGCTCCCCTCGGCACGACCACGGTGAGCTGCCAGACGCCAGCGAGACGACGGGCGCCTCGCCGCGCGACAGCACGCCCAGCCCGACCGAGCCCACGTCGATGTCAGGCCCGACGGGCGACACGGCCACCCACACGGCGGCGCCGACGGGCGACACCGGCACCGCTCCGGTGTCGACGGGCCTGTTCCTCGAGCCCGGTCCACCCTGTGCCGCACCGGACGCGCGACTCATCGCGCCCTTCGAGCGCTCCCGGTACCCGGCCGGGCCACCGCCCACGCCCTTTCACTTCCAGCACGGGGGCCTCGCCGTGGCCGACCTCGACGGCGACGGCTGGCTCGACCTGTTCCTGGCTCATGACCCTCCCGAGGTGCGACTCGCTGACCCTGGGGGGCGCACCTTCCGTCCCGCGCCCGACGCCCTTCCTCCGCTCGACGGCTCCGAGGTCGTCGGAGCCACCGCGGCCGACATCGACGGAGACGCTGATCTCGACCTCTTCGTCACCCGCTACGGACAGTCCAACCTGCTGCTGCTCAACGACGGGACGGGTCGCTTCACAGATGGCACTGCTGCCGCGGGGCTCGATGGTCCGACCTACCGCTCGGTCTCTGCGGCCTTCGCCGACCTCGACCGCGACGGTGACCTCGACCTGATCGTCGGCAACTACGGCGAGACCCCCGCCAACGGCGATGATCCCGACCTGCCTCCAGGCGATCCCTCGGAGCTGTACCTCAACGACGGCGACGGCACCTTCACCGACGCCTCGGAGCGCCTCCCGCAGTCCGTCCACGACGGCTACGTCTTTCAGGTCGGACTCGTGGACGTGGACGGCGACGGGTGGGTCGATCTGCTCTCGGTCCACGACTACGGTCAGGCCTACCCGAGTCGCTTCCTGCGGAACGTCGACGGCGTGCTCACCCCCGACCCGAGCCTCGGCTTCGACACGCCCTACAACGGCATGGGACTCGGGCTGGGTGATCTCGGCGACGACGGGGTCCCCGATCTCGTGCAGACCTCCCTCCGCGACATCAGCCTCCTCGTCTCGACCCCCGCCGACACCGAGACAGGCTCGCTGTACGTCGAGGCCGCCGCCGCCCGGACGTTCGAGATCAGCTACGGCACCGATCCCAGCCGCAAGGGCCACGACGTGGGCTGGGGTGCAGAGCTGGCCGACCTCGACAATGACCGGGATCTCGACGCGGTCCTCACCTTCGGAGACTGGACCACCTTCGACCTGCCCATTCGGCCCGATGAGGCCGACGGCCTGTGGCTGCAGCGCACCGACGGCACCTTCGAGGAGGTCGCCGAGGCCTGGGGGGTCAACGATCCCTGGGTCACCCGTGGACTCGCCGTGGTCGATCTCGACCGCGACGGCTGGCTCGATCTCGTGCGGCGGCCCCTCGACACCGACACCGTCCTCGACCATGCCCACTGCGGCGCGGCCTCCTGGCTGACGGTGCGCCTCGAGCGGACCATGGGCCTGAATCGCTTCGCAATCGGTGCGCGCGTCGAGCTCGAGACCACCGCGGGCTCACAGGTCCGCTGGGTGATGGCCGGCAGCACCAGCCTGTTCACGGGCAGCCCCCCCGAGGTCCACTTTGGACTCGGCGAGCTGGAGACCGTGGCCCGGCTGACGGTCCACTGGCCCGACGGCACCACCGAGGCCTTCACCGATGTTCCTGCACGCCACCACGTCCGCGTCGTGCGCTGATGGTGGCGCATCCCGGAGCACACGAGTACCTCCGGACAGGCGCGGAGAGACGATGATCACCTGGTACTCGCACGCAGCAGAGCGACGCTGGAATGACTTCGGCTTCAAGGTCGAGCTGCGAGCGTGGAACAAGCCACGGCCGATCGGCTACTGCGACGGCAGCGATGCGGACGAGGCCGAGCTGCGCGGGATCGCCGAGTCCGAGGGGCTCGACGACCTCCGGATCGACCGGCAGATGCTCAAGATGGGTCGAGAGCGCTGGACGATCGTCGGCCACGTCGACGAGGAGCCCGAGGACTGAGGGCGTTTTTCGGTGCCCGCACTGCACGGTCCCTCCCTGCCCTGACGCGCACGCGACGCGCGCCTCGGCGGGCGACTCCGAGAGCGCTACCCAGGACTCTTCGGGGGACCGATGTCTGTGCTCTTCCTCGCCACTGCCGCCCTCGCCCTCGACCCAATCGTGGATGGCCGCGCCATCGGGCCGCTCCGACAGGTCGCGAACGGCTTCACGTCCACCTTCGTCCTGGATGTCGGCGACGGCACGGCCGCGCTGTTCGACGCCGGCCTCGACCCGAGCGGCTCGGCCGTCCGGGAGGCGCTCGGCTACCTGGGCATGACCCCCGCCGACGTGACCGACGTGTTCCTGACGCACGGCCACACCGACCACACCCTCGGCCTGCGGGCCTTCCCCGGTGCCCGCGTCCACGCCCACGTCGACGAGCTCCCGCTGCTCGCAGAGGCTGGGACCGAGGTGACCCTCGCCCACCTCGACGGTGACGCGGTCGCGCTCGGCCCCTACACCATCGAGCTGCTCCACCTGCCGGGTCACACCGCAGGCCACTCCGCCTACCTCGTCGGTGGCGTGCTGGTGCTCGGCGACGCCGTCGTGGTCGACGAGCCTGGTCTCGCCGTGATTCCGCGCAGCTTCAGCGACAACCATCGCCAGAACATCGCCAGCCTCTACGACCTCGCGACGCGTCTGCTGCCTCGTCGCGACAGCATCACCCACCTCGCCGCATCGCACAGCGGCTCCACGGATGATCCAGATCGCCTCTTCCGCTTCGTCGACTAAGCCGACTCATCGCTCGGGGCGCGTCGCGCCTCGGTCGGCTAGATACCCGGGCATGGCGATCCGCGTCCTCCGACCCGCACGGCTGTCCCCCGCCGAGCTGGACCGGTACTTGGTCGAGGGGTGGTTCCGCATTGGCCAGGCGCTGATGTCGTGCCACGCCGTGCTGTTCGAAGGTGTGCTCCGCTCTGCGATCTGGACGCGCCTTCCCCTCGCGGACCATCGCTTCCGCAAGAGCAACCGCAAGCTCCTCGCTCGGAACGACCGACGCTACACGACCGAGGTCGGACCGGCCCGGATCGACGCGGCTCGCGAGCGCCTCTACCAGCGCTACCGGGCGACGGTCCGTGGGGACCGCTCACCGACGCTCGAAGACTTCCTGTACGGCGACAGCGAGCGCGACATCTTCGACACCTGGGAGATCTGCGTCCGCGACGATGCACAGCAGATCGTCGCCTTCTCTTGGTTCGACCGAGGGCACACCACCCTGCAGAGCCTCGTCGGCGTGTATGACCCCGCGCTCAAGTCTCACAGCCTCGGCTACTACACCATGCTCAAGGAGGTCGAGTACGGCATCCGCAGCGGAATGACCTACTTCTACCCGGGCTATGTCCTCCCTGGCGAGCCGGCGATGGACTACAAGCTCCGCGTCGGCGAGGTGGAGTTCCTGGAGGGCGGAACAGGGCAGTGGCGGCCCTGGCCCGAGTTGCCGACCCACACCCTCCCTGTCGACGGCCTGAGGCAGGCCCTCGAGGCCGCCGTGGAGGGACTGGCAGAGCGCAACATCGACGCGTCGATCCGGCTGTACCCCATGTTCGAGGCCCCCGCCTGGCATGCCCACCTCCGTGGCTGCCTCGACCAGCCGCTGGTGCTCGACATCGACCCCGAGCGCTGGCTCCAGCGGCCGCTGGTGGTGGCCTACGACCTCGACCGCTCCTGCTACCGGCTGCTCCGCTGCATCCGAGCCCGCGCCCTGACCGTCCAGACGGAGGGCGAGGAACCTCGTCCTGTCGAGCTGTGGGTGGTCGATGCGTGGCTCGCCACCTGCGCCACGACCGCCTCTCTGGTCCGAGAGGTCGCCCGCTGGCACGGATGAGGACCGCGCCGATCAGCCCCACGGCCGTCGGCAGAGCGGCGCCTCCCGTTCCCGCCGCGAGCGAGGCAGCGAGGTGATACGCCGCCCCTGCACGGGGGCGTCATGGCGGAGAAGTACTGGAGCAAGGGCAGCAAGGGTCACGAGGGTCCGTTCGACACGATCGTGATCGGCTCCGGGATCGGCGGCATGACGGCCGCCGCGCTGCTCGCCGAGCTCGGCCACAAGGTGCTCGTCCTCGAGCAGCACTACGTGCCCGGCGGCTTCACCCACAGCTTCAAGCGCAAGAAGTGGTCCTGGGACGTCGGGGTACACGCCGTCGGTGAGGTCTCGGATCGCAGCCTGCCGGGCCGCATCCTGCAGCGGCTCACGGAGGGCCGCCTCGAGTGGGCCTCGCTGGGGGACGCCTACGACGAGTTCCACTTCCCCGGCGGCTTCGAGCTCTCCTACGTCGCGAATCAGCGCCGCTGGCGCGACGCGGTCGTCGCGGCCTTCCCCGACGAGGCCGACACGGTCGACCGCTACCTCGACATCTGCCGTGAGATCGGCAACGCGATGCGCGGCTACTACCTGGCCCGGATCGCACCCGGGCCCCTGGCCCGGCCTGCCGAGGCCCTGCTCGCCCGCCAGGCCCGCAAGTGGATGTCGCGCACCACGGCGGAGGTCCTCGCCGAGCTGACCGACAACCCCAAGCTGCGCACGGTCCTCGCCGCCCAGTGGGGGTACTACGGCTCGGTGCCCAGCCGGTCGTCGTTCGCCATGCAGGCGCTCGTCGCGCGCCACTTCTTCCACGGTGCCTTCTACCCGGTGGGTGGGTCCGGCGAGATCGCACGTCAGCTGCTCCGGCGCGTGGCCGAGGCCGGTGGCTGGACCCGCATCTACGCCGATGTCGAGCAGATCCTCATCGAGGACGGGCGTGCCGTCGGGGTGCGCCTCGGCTCTGGTGAGGAGCTGCGGGCCCCCAACATCGTGAGCGCCGCAGGCGTGATGTCGACGGTGGAGAACCTGCTGCCGCCCGAGGCCCTCGGGCCCTGGGTCGCACCGGTCCGCAAGCTCCGCCCAGCCTCCGCCCACGTCTGCCTCTACATGGGCTTCGAGGGTGACATTCGAGAGCACGGCGCCGGGTCTGCAAACAAGTGGTTCTGGCAGACCTGGTCCACCGAGCACGACGTCTGGCACGTCGACCCCGCCGCCGAGGCGCAGCCGGACGCCCCCATCCTGTACTGCAGCTTCCCCTCCCTCAAAGATCCGCACCATGACCCAGGCCCCGACCAGCTCCACACGGGCGAGGTGGTCACCTTCGTGCCCTGGGAGGTCTTCGAGCCCTTCCTGGGCACCCGCTGGAAGCGACGCGGCGCCGAGTACGATGCCTTCAAGAAGAAGCTCCACGAGGCGCTGCTCGAGCAGTTCGCCCGCCACATGCCCGGGCTGATCCCCCTGCTTCGCCATGCCGAGCTAGGCACGCCCCTGTCCACGGACCACTTCGTGCGCCCGATGCGGGGCTCCATCTACGGCATCGAGCCCACCCCAGAGCGCTTCGCCTGCGACGGCCTCCGTCCACGCTCCCCCATCCCGGGCCTGACCTTCGCCGGCAGCGAGGTGAGCGGCGTCGGCGTCGTCGGCGCCATGATGGGGGGTGTGCTCGCGGCCGGATCCATTGAGCCCGTGAGGGGCATCAACTGGATCCGGGGCATCTGACGCCCGGTCAGCGTGCTAAACCCCCCTCATGTGCGCGGAACACGAGCCCGTCCAGCTCAGCCTGCTCCAGCGGCTGCTCATCGCCCCGGTGACCTTCTACCGCCGGTGGATCTCGCCCCTGACCCCGCCGGCGTGCCGCTACCACCCGAGCTGCTCGGCCTACATGGTCGAGGCGATTGAGGTCTGGGGTGTGTACGGCGTGTGGCTGGGTACGAAGAGGATCCTCCGCTGCCAGCCCCTCTTCCCTGGCGGACACGATCCCGTGCCGCGTCCGGACTGAGCGTCCTCAGCCGCCGTGCAGGTAGATGCCGACGTAGCCGCCGGCTCCCGCCACCGCGAGCCGACCATCGTCGAGGAAGGTGCACCGCGAGACCGAGTTTGCGGTGATCGACGGGTCGGTGACCTCGGTGAAGGTGTTCCCGCCGTCGGTGCTGTACAACACAACTCCCGTGCCGGCTGAGAGGGGCTGCCGCTCCCCCACCGCCGCGACCGTGGAGCCCTTGCCGCACACGCCGCGAATCCAGGAGCTCCCCGGGATGATGCTGTCGACCCGGTACTGCACGTAGTCGTCGACGTCGTAGGGGTCGGACTGGCTGGTGAAGACCACCCCGACGTTGGCGACCTGATCGACCCCGCCGGCGATCACGCGGCTGTCGGAGACCGCGTCGACCCCCCACATCTCACCGATCCAGTCCGTGGTCAGCGTGACGACCGCCAGGCTGTCGTCCGCCGCGCCGGGCAGGAAGACCTTAGGGTTGTCGGCAATGGTCGAGCCGCTGCCGTAGAAGCGCTCACCGCGTTGGTCCATCGACAAGATCTGGTAGCCGCCGCCGTCCTCGGACCACCCCGAGCCGATGGACGTCCACTCGGCGTCGTCCGACGTGCGGAAGATCACGTCGGCACCGGTCAGGGACTCGCCGAAGGCCCGCCCGGAGTCGTCGCGGAGGAAGTGGGCCACCTGAAAGCTGAAGCCGAGCTGGTCGGTGCGCGTGAACACCGTCTTCGCGAGGGTCCAGGCGGGTCCGGACGTGTCGAGCGCGATCACGGCGTCGCTCGAGGCCGTGTCGGCGCCCGAGACGTAGAGCAGCCCATCGCCATGGCGGCGCACGTCGAGCACCCGCCACGAGTCGAGCAGGCCGGGCGGATCGGTCGTCGGCGTGCCCCAGGTGATGCCGCCGTCGGTGCTGACGTAGAGCCCCCGACCCACCGCGCCCTGACCGCAGCCGGCGTAGGCCGTGCGGTCGTCCTCCCAGGTGAAGGCATCCGTGCGGTTCTCGGCGCAGCCATAGGCGGAGGTCGTCCAGCCGGGCTCACCGGTCGCCGGCGGGACGCTGCCGCTGTCGGCCTGGCCCGAGTCGCCCGGCTTGTCGCCGAGGAGTGTGCAGGCGGTCAGCATCAGCACGAGGGGAAGTGAGCGCATCGAACCTCCAGGTCCGGAGCATAGTCCCTCGCGCCCCGGTCGGCTCAGCCTGCGTGGTCGGCGTGCACCACGGCGAGGGTGTCGAGCTCCCGCTCGACCCGCACCAGGTGCCCCACGGCCGCCACGCGATGGGCGCTCGCCCGCGGCACGTCGCCATCGAGGAAGTGCTGCGCCGTCTGCTCAAGGTGCTCGGCGGCCCGGATGCACTCCTGGGCGAGCCGCGCGTAGCGTCGGGCGGCATCCGCCCGTGGATCGGCCGGCTTGGCCGGTGCCGACTTGCCCCGCATGCTGCGCGCCAGCGTCGCGAGGGCCTCCCGCGCCGCCGCCTCGACCTCCTCACGCGCGGGTGGCTTGGGGGGCTCGGGCTCGGGCTCGGGCTCGAACACCCAGAAGCCTCCCTCGGCCTCGACGCAGGCATCGTACTCGGGCTCGAGCGCGTCTGCGGACAGCACGTAGACGCCCCGCGAGTCATCGTGCGACCGCAGGACCGGACCGAGCTGCTGCTCCAGGAAGTCGAGCACCTGGAGCGGGTCGTCGACGATCGACGCCACGGGCACGAACAGCGACAGCGCGTAGACCCCCTCCCCGACCGTCGTGAGGTTCGGGTGCAGGGTCTCCGGATCCCCGATGTCGCCTAGGCGCAGCAGCGCGACTGCGTCGCTCATCCGTCCCCCATCAGTCGGCGCGACAGCGCGCTCTGGATACGCAGCTCGGGGTCGTACCGGCGCCGGACCTCCTGGAATTCCTCGAACCGGGGATACATCGCCCGGAACTCGGCCTCCGTCGTGAAGGCGTCCTTCGAGAGGTAGATCCGACCGCCGTTGGCGATCACGAACGCATTCAGCTCACGGGCGAGGCGCTCGACGCCCGGAAAGATCGGAATGTCGAGCGCCAGCGACGTGCCGCGCTGCGGGAACGACAGGTGCCCCTTGCCCATCGGGCCGCAGTCCTTGAAGACCGTGATGAAGGAGCAGCCGCCAAGCGCCCGAAACCGCGCCAGGAACTCACGGTACAGCTCGACCGAGCTCGGCATGACGCACTGGAACTGCGTGAAGCCGCGCTTGCCGTAGCCGCGGTTCCACTCCCGAGCGAGGTCGAGAATCCAGTAGAAGCTGGCCGGCTTGACGACGTGCTTCACCCGACTGCGCGGGTGCTTCGCGTACCACAGCGCGTTCATCGCCCGGACCGTCATCGGGTTCATCACGCCCGAGGGGAAGATGGGCGGGACGGTGAGCGCGGGGTTGTCCGTCGGGGGCTCCTTGGGGGCCTCGTCCGGGGTCGCCCAGCGACCGGCCATCACGATCCCTCGCCCGAGGGCATCGCCAGGGGCAGAGGTGTCGATCCAGGCCACCGTCATCGGCCAGCGGGCGGACTCCTCGGTGAGCGCATCGAACACCGCCTGGAGGCTTCCGTAGCGCTGCGTCTCCTCGTAGAGCCAGGGACTGGGCAGCTTCTCGAGCTGCACGTCGACCTCGAGGACATGACCGGTCAGGCCCTGGCCGCCGCAGGTCGCCCAGAACAGATCCGGATGGCTCTCCGGGGTCACGTCGAGCACCTTGCCCGAGCCCAGCCGCATGCGCAGCCGACGGACGTAGTTCCCGAACGTGCCCTTCACGTGGTGGTTCTTGCCGTGGATGTCGCTCGCGACCATCCCGCCGAGCGTGACGTAGCGCGTGCCCGGGCTCACCGGCGTGAACCAGCCACGCGGCAGGAAGAGCCGCCCGAGCTCGGCCAGGGAGAAGCCCGCCTCGGCGCTGAGAATGCCGCTGTCCGGGTCGAACCCCAGGATTCGGTCCGCGCGCGTCGTGCCCGCGACCAGGCGACCCGACCCTGGAGGCGGGAGCGCCGCATCGCCATAGGCCCGGCCGAGACCTCGCGAGAGCTGGGC
This sequence comes from Pseudomonadota bacterium, assembly GCA_002862545.1. GTDB lineage: Bacteria > Myxococcota_A > UBA796 > UBA796. The sequence goes on along the minus strand of PKDJ01000088.1, from coordinate 6,861 downwards.
ATTGCGGGTGAGTCGCTCGAGGTCTTCCCCGCAGCGATACCGGGCCTCGATCACGGGGTAGCGTCCCCAGCCGTGGAGGGGCTGACGGGGAGTCGGGACCTGCGCCGGCGAGCGACCGGTGGCGGGAGGATGCTGAGCCATGCCTCGTGGGTAACCCGAACCGGCCATGCGCCCTGCCCTCTGACGCGTGGCATACTCTCGGCATGTTCTTCTGGCGGCGCAAGGTCAAGCAGGTGGACGGCCTAAGCCCCACGACCTTCGTGGGTCCGGCGCCGAGCCGCTACGGCGAGGTGCGAGCACGACTCTACGTCAACCTCTCGCCGAAGGCTCCGTCGGGCTACCCCGTGGGGATGTTCGTCATCTGGCGCCCCACCTCGTCGGGTGTTCCCGACGAGGCCGCTATCGATGCGCTCTTCGACGCCGTCGACCCTCTCGCGTCCACCATGACGTCGTACTGGTTCGACGATGGGTCAGGGGTCGCACGCCTCGCCCTCGCCGCATGGCTCACACGCCGCCGCGGCTTCACGCGGGACGATGCCCTGCGCATCGCCGCTCCGCGGTCCCGACTGCTCACCGACGCAGCGTGCGCTCGGTGGTTCGGCGGCTGATCAGCGCTTCTTCTTCTTGGAATCGCCGAGGGTCGGACACCAGAGCCCCTTGCGCTGCATCTCGTCCCAGCTGAAGGGCCCCTTGAGGCCGTGGTCCTTCATCACCCGCTCGTACTGCGTGGCGATGGCGGGCATGTCGTACTGGGCGCGCTCGTCGTCGGCGACGAGCTTGTCGACTTCGAAGAGGCAGAGCTTGTCCTTGTGGTTGGCCGTCATGGCGCCGTAGCGCTGCGGCCGACCGAGGTAGACGTGCCACTTGTCGAAGAGGTAGGCCGTGAGCCACTTGGACCGCGGCACGCGCCCGTTCATCGCGCCCTTGGCCAGCTCGTAGGCCCGCCCGAGCACCTCGGCGTCTTCGCTGAAGCGCATCACCCAGGCTGCGTGGAACTGGTCGTGCGGCGAGCAGAGCCAGCCCTTCTCGTCGAGCTTGCGCGCCTCCTTCTCCCGATCGGCATCGGCCTTCGCCTTGTCGGGGTTGCCGCTCGCGGACTCTTCCTGCTCCTGCGTGTACATCGCGAGGAGGCGCGACGTGACGGCGGTCCTGTCGTCGGAATCCCGCGTATCGCAGGTACCTCCCGCATGGGCCACACCGCTCGCGACCAAGAAGACCAAGCCGAACATCTTCATCATCATCGCACCGCCACTCGCTGTCGTTGCTTGCTCTTCACCACCTTCTTCAGGTAGCGACTGCGCTTGAACCGACTGGCTCGGTCCAGCAGGATCGTGCCGTCGAGGTGGTCGAGCTCGTGCTGCACGATCACCGCCTCGAAGTCCTCGAACCAGCCGGACTGCACGCTGCCGTCGACCGGAGCCTGCCACTCGACCCGGATGCGCCGAGACCGCTGGATCTCGACCTCGAAGTCCGGGACCGACAGGCAGGTCTCTCGCCACGGGATCGTGTCGACCGACCGCTCCACGATCTTGGGGTTCACCAGCGCGAAGAACCGCCGGCCTCGCTCCTCGCGCTCACCCGGATCGATCACCAGGATGCGTCGAGGATCGGCCACCTGTGGAGCCGCCAGCCCCACGCCCGGAGCCGCGTACATCGTCTCGGCCATGTCCGAGACGTGTGCGTCGAGCGCTTGCCCGAACTCGTGCGACTCCACCTCACGAGCACGAAGCTCGAGGAGAGGATGGGGCGCGGTGATGATCTCGAGGACTGCCATGAGTGGCCTCACGCGCGGCTTCAACCCACGGGTGACGTCAAGTCGTCCATCTGGGAATGAACATGCACAGGACGTCTCGCGAGCATCGACCGCGTACAGGGTACAGCGAAGCCACCCCTTATCGCGTCCACCCCCTGTTCGGCCATTGCGGACAGCCGCCGATGGAACACGTTCCAAGGCAGATCCCTCGGACTCGACGAGACGGCCGAGCCGCCCGTTGGCGCACGACTCCCCTCACGGTAGGTGGTGCCACGGGTCATCACGGAGCAGCGCTGAGAAACGTCGTCGCCATTCTCCGACGGGAGATCAAGGGCTTCTTCGGGCACCCACTCGCGGCGCTGGTGCTCGGACTGTTCGTGATCGTGCTGTCGGTCTTCGTGCTCGGGTTCGACGACGTGCTGCTCGGAGGCTCGGTCAGCATGCGCCGGCCATTCCGCTGGATGGCGGCGTGCTTCGTCTTCCTCCTGCCGGCGGTCACCATGCGCCTGCTGGCCGAGGAGCAGCGGACCGGCTCGATGCACCTGCTCGGCACCCTGCCGGTCACCCCCGGCGAGATCGTCGTCGGCAAGTGGCTCGCGGCGGTCGTCCTGGTGGCCTGCGCCCTCGTGCTCACGCTGCCCATCCCCGTGGTGCTCGCCAGCCTCGGCGAGCTGGACTGGGGGCCAGTCGCGGGCGGCTACCTCGGCTTGCTGCTCGGCGGGGCCGCATTCGCCGCCATCGGCACGGCGACGAGCGCCCTCACCGAGAATCAGATCGTGGCCTTCCTGCTCGCGGCGACGGCATGCCTGCTTCCCGCCCTCGCGGGTGCTGCGCTGCCGCTGCTGCCCACGGCGCTGGTTCCCGCGGTCGAGTACATCAGCTTCGAGTACCACTTCGCCAACCTGGCACGCGGCGTGTTGGATTCGCGCTCCGTGGTGTTCTTCGGCTCGGTGATCGCCGTGGCCCTGCGCATGGCGGCCGCCCTGCTCGAGCACCGGAGGCTCGCATGAGCCGCCGGCGCCTCCTCGTGCACCTGTGGGTGCAGGTCGGGCTGTGGATCGCGATCGCCATCGTGCTCAACCACGCCTCTGCCGCCTGGTTCGGGCGCGTCGACCTGACTGCCGACCAGCGCTTCAGCCTGTCTCCCGTCGCCCGCTCGACGGTGTCCTCGCTCGACAAGCCCCTGCTCGCCACGGTGTGGTTCACCGAGGACCTCGATCCGCCCTACCATGGGCACCGGGACGCCCTCGACGACAAGCTCTCCGAGCTGATGGCCCGGTCGGGTGGCAAGCTCCAGGTGCGCTGGCGCGACCCGACCGGCGACGAGGTCGCCATCGCTGAGGCCCAGGCCGCCGGCATCCAGCCCATCACCTACACCTTTCGCCGCTGGGATCGTCAAGAAGCGCGCCAGGTGTGGATGGGCGTGTCTCTGGTCTACGGCGAGCGCCAGGAGGTCGCCGACGGCCTCGTGAGCCCCGCCCGCATGGAGTACGACCTCGTGCGCGCCATCCGCGCGGTGACGACGCCGGCCGAGGACCGCCCGGTCGTCGGGTGGCTCCTGGGCAACGGCGAGCCCGATCTGGCGGCCTTTCCTGCGACCGAGCCTCTCGGTCAGCTGCGCGACCAGCTCCGTGCCTCCTACCGGCTGCAGGCCGTCGCTCCGGGTGCAGACGGCCTGCCCGACGACCTCGACGCCCTGCTCGTCGTCGGTCCCCAGCGCGAGGTCCCGCTGCCGGTGCAGGTCCACCTCGACCAGTTCTTGGTGGAGGGAGGCGCCGTCGCGTGGTTCCTCAGCCAGCACCAGCCCGACTACGACGGGGGCGTCACCCGCGAGGTGCGCCACGGCCTGCACGCCCTCCTGGGGCATCACGGCGTCCAGCTCGGGCGCGACATCCTGCTCGACCGCACGTCCAACGAGCGGATGACCGCGCCGGTGGCCTTTCGAGGGCAGCGGGTCCTCGCGCAGGTCAACCATCCCCTCGCCCTGGTGACGACGCGGCTCGAACGCGACTTCGCGCCGGTGCGGGACATCCGACGCGTCGTCGCACCCTTCGCGAGCCCGCTGCAGGTCTCGGACTCCGTGGCGCCCGACGTGGTGCCCGAGCCCTGGGTCCTCGCGGGAGCCAACGCTGCTCGAGCCCCCGCACCGGTGCCGCTCGACCCCGCGACGCTGGCGCAGCCACTCCCGGGTGAGGACGCCGCTGCAGCGACGCTGGTGCTCGGTCTCTCGGGGCGCTTCCGGAGCTTCTGGGTCGACCGTGCCCTGCCCGAGGAGCTGTCTGACGCCGAGCTCACGCTGGACGGCCGCCCCACGCGCATGGTCGTCGGTGGCTCGGCGGACATGGTCGCGAACAACCCAGCGCTGGTGCTCAATGCGCTGGACTGGCTCCTCGAGGACGCCGCTCTGGTCGACATCCGCACCCGTGGAGGCGGCACCCCGCCGCTCGAGGCCCCCTCCCCCGAGGCTGCGCTGTGGCTGAAGGTGCTGATGGTGGGGCTGCCGCTCTCCGTGGTCGGGCTGCTCTTCGCCTGGGCCCGCCGGAGGTCCGCATGACCGACCCTCGGCGGACCCTCTGGCTGGCTCTCGTGCTCGTGCTCGTGCTCGTGCTCGACGTGGGCGTCTGGGCCAGTGCCCAGCGTGCGGAGGCGCCGCTCCCTGACTGGAGCGGCTTCGCTACCGAGGTGCCGGACACCGTGGTCGTCACGCGCTCCGAGGTCGTGACCCGCCTGACGCGCAGCGGAGAGACCTGGCGTGTGGAGGCTCCCTACGCCGACAAGGCCGATGCCGACGCGGTCGAGGCCCTGCTGGCGTCGGTCGGCAGCGCTGTGCTTCTCGAGGCGCGGGTCGACGACGACCCCGAGACACACGGCACCTACGGGCTCGACGGGCTCGACCCGATCCGCGTCGAGGTCCTCGCTGCAGAGCGCCGCCTCGCCGAGCTGTACGTCGGCTTCGATGGGCCAGGGCGCACCACCTTCGTGCGACTGCCTGGCGCCGACGATGTCTACCGCTCACGGCTCGGCGGGCGTGCCCTCGCGGACCGCTCTCCGGGCGCGTGGCGCGATCCGACGATCCTCGACCGAGACCCAGCGGACGTTCTCGGTGTTCGATTCGACCAGCCAGCAGGCTCTGTGTCGCTCGTCCGCAGCGCCGGTCTCGGCGGGGGCTCTGGCTGGACGATGCAGGGTCGACCTGACCTTCCCCTGGACGAGGCCTCCATCGACGCCGTCGTGGACGCCTTTGCACACCTGTCGGCTCTGGAGGTGCTGCCCTCCGCACCGACTGAGCTCGCCGAGCCCGCTCTCGTCGTGAGCATCCTGTTCGCCGATGGGACGGAGACGCTCGGCTTCGTCGCGCTTCGCGGACAGGCCTTCGGACTGCGCGAGGCGGACGGACGGGCCTTCCGGGTGCGCAGCGAGCTCCTCGCGGCCGTGTCGAGGCCGGCCGACGCCTGGCGCGACCGCACCCTGCTGCGCCTCGATCCGTCTGCACTCACCCAGCTCACTCTCCGAGAGCCCGACCGGGAGACCACGCTGGAGCGCGTCGATGGCACCTGGACCGTCACCCGTCCCGTCGGTATCGACGTCGACACTGAGCATGCGGGCCGCGCCGCGCGCTTCCTGGCCGCCGTGGAGGTCGAGGGGTGGGCGGTCGTGCCCCCCGAAGAGGCCGGCTTCCCCAGCGCGACTCGGATCGTGATCCGCGGGCAGGGCGAGCACGTGCTGGAGCTCGGCGAGCGTGTGCCCGGCCGTCCGCCAGGGCGCGAGGCGCTGTTCGTGCGCCTGGCCTCCGACCCGGAGCGCATCGGAGCCCTGCCTGTCCGAACCTGGACCTCCCTCCGCCGCGCCTGGGCCCGCTGAGGGTGATAGCGTCCGACGCCGCCCGAGGTCGTCTTGGCTGAACGTCCACAGCAGCTCCGTCGCCAAGTGGGGGTCGCGGGTGCGGTCCTGATGGGACTCGGCTCGATCGTCGGCACCGGCGTCTTCGTGAGCCTCGGGCTGGCCGCCGAGCTGGTCGGCTCGGCCATGCTGCTCGCCCTGGCCATCGCCGCGGCCCTGGCCTGCTTCAACGGGCTGTCGAGCGCCCAGCTCGCCGCCGCCCACCCTGTCAGCGGCGGCACCTACGAGTACGCGAACCGCACGATCGGTCCGCTCGCTGGCTTCACGGCCGGCTGGATGTTCATGACGGCCAAGAGCGCCTCTGCTGCGACCGCCGCTCTCGGCTTCGCCGGGTACTCGCTTCACATCGCAGGCGCTGACCCCGCACTGCGGGTGCCGGTCGCGCTGGGCGGAACCCTCGCACTCACCGCCATCGTCTACGGCGGAATCCGGCGCACCAACCTCTTCAACGCCGTCGTGGTCGCCATCACCCTCGGCATCCTGGGGACGTTCGCCGTCGTCGGCGTGCCGTCGGTGGCCGAGCGAGGACTCGCGCTGCCGAGCTCGGTGCCGTTGCCCGGGCTGCTGGAGGCCTCGGCGCTGCTGTTCGTCGCCTACACCGGCTATGGGCGCATCGCGACCCTCGGCGAGGAGGTCGTCGAGCCGCGGCGAACCATCCCGCGGGCCATCATCGCCACCCTCGTCACGGTCCTGGTGCTCTACGGCAGCGTCGCCGTGGCGGCGCTGGGGGCTCTCGGGGCAGACGGCTACGCCGAGGTCACCCGCGCGACCGCAGCCCCACTCCAGGCCGCTGCGAGCGCCATGGGCCAGCCCTGGCTCGCGGCTGCGGTCGCCGCCGGCGCAGTGACCGCGATGCTGGGCGTGCTGGTGAACCTGCTGCTCGGGCTCTCCCGCGTGCTGCTCGCGATGGCCCGTCGCGGAGACGCCCCCGCCGTCTTCGCCACCCTGGATGCCAGCGGCACGACCCCCGGGCCCGCCGTCCTGATGGTCGGGGCCATCGTCAGCAGCCTGGTGCTCCTCGGCGACGTGAAGACCACCTGGTCCTTCAGTGCCTTCACCGTGCTCGTGTACTACGCCCTGACCAACGCCTCGGCGCTGCGCCTCCCGCCCAACGACCGCCTCTACCCTCGCTGGATCTCGTGGGCGGGACTCGGCGGCTGCGGCTTCCTCGCCCTGTGGGTCCCCCCACCCTACTGGGTCGCCGGCCT
>PKDJ01000243.1 GCA_002862545.1 Pseudomonadota bacterium | reverse complement strand
GATTCCACCGAACGGGTACAGCGTGATGTGCGCGGTGCGAATTCCGTACTGCTGCGCCGCATAGGCATGCCCAAGCTCGTGGAGGACGACCGTTCCCGCCACACCGACGAGCAGAACGGCGACCAGTGGCAGAGCCCCGAAGCCGCCGACCGAGACGGCCCACAGCATGACGCCTCCAAGCAGGACCAAGAAGGTCCAGTGGAGGAAGATGGGAATGCCGAGGGCGGTACCGACACGCACGCTGGACTCCTTGGCCTGACTCTACCTTCACACGTCCGAGGGCCCCGGGGGTCACGTTCCGTCACCGGCTACAATGCTCCCCGAGTCGAAGAGGTCACCATGTCGGGTTGGGGACGAACGCTGCTGATGCTTGCCGGTGGACTGGCCGGACTCGGTGCCCTGTCGTGTGTCGGTCTCTGCATCGCCGTCGCACTCTCGTTTCACTTCCCCGACGAGGTCGAGGAGCTCGCGGTCGTCAGCGGCGACGCACCGACCCTCGCTCCCGGCAGCACCGTGAAGGTCTTGGTGTGGAACATCCAGTTCGCGGGGGGACGGGATGCCGAGTTTTTCTACGACGGCGGCGAGGCCGTCAGCGTGCCACCCGAGACCGTCCAGGCCACCCTGGCTCGCGTCGCCGAGACCATCCGGCGTCACGACCCCGACATCGTGCTGCTCCAAGAGGTGGACCGGAACAGCCGGCGGACGGGCCTGGTAGACCAGCACCTCCACTTGGTAGAAGCCCTCGGCTACCCAGCTCACGTGACAGCGACGTATCACCAGAACCCCTACGTCCCGTCACCAGGTCATGAGCACCTCGGACGGGTGGACATGCACCTGACGGTGATGAGCCGATTTCGCCTCGGTGCCGCCGCCCGCCACCAGCTCGCGCTGCTCGACGAGCCCGCGTGGCGGAGGCTCTTCAACCTGCGGCGCGCGCTGCTTCAGGTCGCGGTCCCCCTCGAGGGCGGCGGCGAGCTCACCTTGTTCAACACCCACCTCTCGGCATTCAGCGGCGGAGACGAGACGGTGGACCTGCAGATCGGCGAGATTCTCGACGTCACCGCAGGGACCTCGGGCCCCTGGCTTCTCGCCGGCGACTTCAACGCCCTGCCACCGGGCGACGACCCAGCGCGCCTGCCTGATGCCGACCTCTACCCCTCCGATGCATGGCCGATGCAGATCCTGTTCGACCAGACGCAGCCCGCCGTGCCGCTCGCAGAGCTCACCGCCGACCCACAGCCATGGCGAACGTACGTCGACTACGGCGCCACATCGCCGGACCGCGTGCTCGACTACGTCTTCTACGGACCCGGTGTCGAGGGACGTACCTACTTGGTCGACACCCGAGCCATCGGCATCAGCGACCACCTGCCGCTCGTAGCGACCCTGACTGCCGTTCGAGAGTGACACGCGCCAGTCATGTGTCGACTCCGCGACACACGCCTCTGGACGACGACACTGCGTTATCGACGGGCTTCTTCAGGGGTGAGCCCATGCCGTCCAGCCTGCGGTCACGGCTGTTCGTCGTCTCTCTCTGCCTCGTCGCTCTCGCGATGGTCGCAGGCGGAGCCGTCCTGGAGTTTTCGCTTCGCTCCAGCTTGATGGAGATGGTCGAGGTCGAGCTCACTCGGAGCGCCCGCGGCGCCAGAGAGACGCTGCGCACCCTGCCGGAATCCTCCTGGCCTGCCGGCGTCCAAGGCATGGCCAATCGCCTTGGCGAGGCCACGCAGCTGCGCCTGACCGTCATCGACTCGAATGGCTCGGTGGTCGGCGACTCGATGGTGGACGAGGAGGAGCTCGCGGAGCTCGACGACCACAGAAGCCGGCCAGAGGTGATCGAGGCTCTCGAGCAGGGCCTCGGCGTGTCGCAGCGCCACAGCTCGACGCTCGGTCAGGACATGCTCTACATCGCGGTTCCCGTCGCGGCACCATCCGGCGACACCGCCGTGGTTCGGGCGGCCAAGCCGCTCGAGCACGTGCATGCACTGATCTGGGCGCAGCGACGCTGGGTGCTGCTCAGTGGGTTCGTCGGCGTGCTCGTCGCAACCGGAATGAGCTGGCTGTCGACCTTCTGGGTCACCGCTGGGCTGAGACAGCTCGTGGTTCGGTCGAGAGCACTCGCACGCCCAGATGATGCCTCCGGCCCAGACGAGCTGGAGATGCTGTCTGGCTCCCTCGACAGCCTCTCCGAGGCACTCGAGGCGACCGTGCGGGAGCTGGCGGACGAGCGCCATCGCTTCCGCTCGGTACTCGACGGAATGGCCGAGGCGACACTCACACTAGACTCGAGGGGCTACCTCGACATCGCGAACCCCGCAGCGCGGGACCTCCTCGCCCCCGCGCCGCTCACGATCGGCACCCCGCTGGAGGAGCTTCTCGGCGACGAGAGCCTGAAGAGGATGCTGGAGGCCGGCTTGGGCGGCACCTCCGTCACCGATTCCATCGAGCTGGTGAATCCGGAGCGCTGCCTCGACGTGTCCATCTCTCCACTCGAGCGCGGCGGCTGCATTGCCGTGCTGCACGACGTGACCGATCTGCGACGACTCGAGCGGGTTCGCAGGGACTTCGTGGCCAACGTCTCCCACGAGCTGCGCACACCGGTACAGGCTCTGAGAGCCACCGCCGAGCTGCTCATCGGCTCCGTCGACGAGGAGGAGCGTGCCTGGTTGACCGACACGCTGGTCCGCAACAGCTCCCGTCTCGGCTCCCTCGTCTCGGACCTCCTCGACCTGTCCAGCATCGAGGCAGGGCAGTACCCCATGCGACCCGAGGCCGTTCAGATCCTCGGCGTGGTTCAGGAGGCACTGGCGGCGGTCCCGGACCGAGGGCGCACGGTCACGGTGCAGGTCCCCGCCGATGCATACGCCTGGTGCGACGCGCGTGCACTCGGACAGGTGGTGGTCAACTTGGTCGACAACGCCACACGCCATGCAGCGGAGTCTGGAGCTGTCGTGATCTGGGCCCACGTCGACGCCGAGCTGCGCCTCGAGGTGCGTGACGATGGCGAGGGGATCTCCGAGGAGCACCGCTCACGGGTCTTCGAGCGATTCTACAGAGTAGACGCCGGACACTCCAGAACACACGGCGGAACGGGTCTCGGACTCTCGATCGTCCGACACCTCGTCAGCGAGATGGGCGGAGTGGTGTCGATCCACGACGCGGAGCCACGAGGTACCTGCATGCGCCTCACCCTGCCCGCGCTCCAAAAATCGTCGGTCGTGGCACCCGTGGACGTCGTTGACGTGGGTGCGGGGCGCCAGTAAGCTACCCGCGCCTAGAGGGTTGTGCATGCGGTCTGGTCGCCCCGGGAAGTCGTCTTCTACAAGGTCCTCTCCCGTGCTCTCCGTCGGAAACGACCGAGAGGCTCAGTACGCCAAGTACAAGACCCTGCTCCGCGAGGAGCTCGTCAAGGCGATCGACTTCGAGGAAGCTGCCAACTCGAACTCCGAGGAGCTCTCGAAGCGCCTCCGACAGACGCTGCTGCGCCTGATCCAGCTCAAGAAAATCCCGCTCAACCGCATGGAGCGGGAGCGGGTGATGGACGAGATTGTCGACAACTTGGTGGGCCTCGGCCCCTTGGAGCCCCTCCTGAGGGATCCAGAGGTGTCGGACATCATGGTCAATGGTCCGAAGCACGTCTTCGTCGAGCGCAAGGGCAAGCTCACCCTCACGAACATCAAGTTCGACGACAACGACCACCTCATGACCATCGTGGAGCGCATCGTCGCCGCGGTCGGCCGACGCGTCGACGACTCCCACCCGATGGTCGACGCCCGAATGCTGGATGGCTCCCGCTTCAACGCCATCATCTCTCCCCTGGCACTCGACGGTGCAGCGGTGTCGATCCGGCGCTTTGGCACGGTGCCCATCACGGCGAAGGACCTCGTCCGCTTCGGCTCGATTCCGGCCCCGGTCATGGAGGTCTTGCGCGGCTGCGTGCGAGCCAAGCTGAACACGATCATCAGCGGAGGCACGGGCTCCGGAAAGACCACGCTCCTGAACGTCCTCTCGGCCTTCATCCCGGATCACGAGCGCATCATCACCATCGAGGACTCCGCCGAGCTGCAGCTGCAGCAGGACCACCTCATCCGGCTCGAGACACGCCCCCCGAACCTGGAGGGCAAGGGCAAGATCGACCAGCGCGACCTCGTGAAGAACAGCCTCCGCATGCGTCCAGACCGGATCATCCTGGGCGAGATCCGCGGCGGCGAGGCGGTCGACATGCTCACCGCCATGAACACCGGCTGTGCAGGCTCGCTGGCGACCGTGCACGCCAACAACTCACGCGATGCTCTCGCCCGGTTCGAGACGATGGTCGGCATCGGCATGCCCAACATGTCGGACAAGGTCATCCGCGAGACCATCGCCCGCGCTCTGGACGTGATCATCCAGGTGTCTCGACTCTCCGACGGCTCCCGCCGCCTGATGGCACTCACCGAGGTGACGGGAATGGAGGGTCCCTACATCACCTCGCAGGACATCTTCGAGTTCGAAAAGACGACGATCGACGAAGACGGCAGGGTTCGCGGTCGCTTCCGCGCGACGGGGATCAAGCCACGCTTCCGGACGCGCATGGCGGCGTTCGGTATCAAGCTCGCCGACCAGCTCTTTCAGTACGAGCATCAGGTCTGATCCTGCCGCCCTCGCTGCACGCCGAGTGACCTCGGACGCTCGTGAATCGCTGCTGCGCCCAGTTAGGGGTCGCGCCCGGAGGCACCATGGAACGCACGCTACGGACGCTGATCGACGCGGAGACCATCGCCGCGCGGGTCGCGGAGCTGGGAGCGACCATTCGCGCCGACTACGACGGCAAGCCACTGGTCGTCGTCGGGGTCCTCAAGGGCAGCGTGATCTTCCTGGCCGACCTGCTGCGTCACCTCGACCCCACGACGCGACTCGAGTTCCTCGCTGTGTCGTCCTACTCGGGGACCGAGAGCACCGGCACGGTGCGAATCAACTTCGATCTGAAGTACGACGTGTCGGACTGCCACATCCTGATCGTCGAAGACATCGTCGACACCGGCCTCACGCTCTCGTACCTGCTCAAGCTCCTCCAGACTCGATCACCCGCGAGCGTCCGAATCGTCACGTTGCTCGACAAGCCGAGTCGTCGCAAGGTCGATGTGCCGGTCGACTACGTCGGGTTTCCGATCGAGGATCGCTTCGTGGTCGGCTACGGCCTCGACCTCGACGAGGCCTACCGCTCCTTGCCCTACGTCGGTGAGATCGTCACAGACTGACGACCGCTGATACGCTCAGCGCATGTGGTGGCTGACCGTGGCACTGGCCTGGGCCTTTCCCGTCGCTCTGCCGACGGGTGAGGACGCCGAGGCGTGGGCCCTCCCCTTGGCTGCAGCCGGTCTTCACGTCGGCTCCGCAGAGACGGGGCCGCATGCGACCATGGAGGCCGCTGGCGTGCGCTGGCGCGTCACGGTGCGCGACAGTCGCGGCATCGCTCATCAGGTCGTGGTGACACCTCCACGCAGCGCTCTCGAGCGTGCCGACGTAGCCTGGCTCGTCGCGAGCTTGGGCCGCCCCACGGTCAGCGCGACCGCGCTGCCCGACCTTCCGCCGCTTCCCGGCCCGCTGGCCCGTCCATCCGAGGTCGCTCCTCCTCCCGTCTCACCTCCTCCGCTCTCTCCTGCGGTAGCAGCAGCCCCCGACGTGCGTGCTCCGGAGCCCCCCACCGCACCGTCCACCCCCGCTCTGGCCGATGGAGCGCCGCAGTCGCCCCCGGCTCCCGAGTCGGAGCCCGTTGCAACCACCCCTGCAAGCCCGGTCGACCCCGAGGAGCCTGCTCCCCCGGCACCCGTGCCCCCACTTGAGCTACCCCCAGCCGATGTCCTCGGCGTCATGCGTCCACCCCCCGCAGACACCCGACGCGTCACGCCCACGGGACTGTGGGGACGAGCAGCCGTCGCGCTCGGGCTGAGAGACGAGGCCGCAGCTCCAGCGGCGGAGGTTGCCTTCGGCCCGGGTATCGGCGTCGTTCGCCTCGGCTTGGTCGGGGCGATGACCGCACCACTCGCGCTTGCCCCCGCCGGCCCCGAGCGACGCCTTCGGTCCGTCGACGTCCTCGCTGGCGGATGGTGGACCCCCCGCACCGGTGCACTGCTCGGCGTGGCCGCAGGCTGGTCGGAGCGAACCTGGTCCGATGGCAGGACGCTCGTCGCGCGGGATGGGCTGCCGGTCCTCGCCGTCGACGCAGGGGGAGCTCTCCCCCTCGGCCGAGGTGTGCGTCTGCTCCCCGTCCTCAGGCTGCAGCAGGAGCTCGCGACCACGTCTCTGGTCGTCGATGCCGAGCCGATCGGCACGCTCTCGCCCACAACCGTGACCGTGCGGATCGGAATCGACGTCACGACGATGGATCCTTTCTCTCCTCTCGACACACCGACAGGGCGATGAACAACACCCAGCTGGTCCTCGATGCCCAGGCGAACAAGCCCGGCGCCCTCGGTCGTCTCTTCGATCAGTGGCTGCCCGTGGTCCTGGGGTGGTGCAAGCGCCTCGGCTCGGGGCGGATCAACGCCGAAGATGCCGCGCACGACGTGTTCGAGATCGTCCTCCAGCGCCTCTCCAGCCTTCGGGATCCCTCCGTCTTCTCGAGCTGGCTCTACGGAATCACGCGGCGAGTCCTCGCCGGACATCGGCGGCGAGCCTGGTTCCGAAAGTGGCTTCCCGGCATCGAGCCGGAGGGCATCGACGAGGGCCCGAGTCCCTTTCGGCGCGCCGAGCAGTCGGAGGTCGCTGTGCGGGTGCAGCATGCCCTCGCCCAGCTGACCGATGCCCACCGCGAGGTCCTCGTGCTCTGTGACCTGGAGGAGCGAGCAGACTCGGAGGTCGCAGAGATGCTGGGCGTGCCCAAGGGAACCGTCAAGAGCCGCCTGAGGCGCGCCCGGATCAACCTCCGGGCGCTCGTGCCGGAGCTCGCAGCCGACCTGCATCCACAACACGCCGCGAATGGAGATCACCGATGAGCGACTACCGCGACACGATGCGCGCCGTCGCTGCCCGGACCGCGCCCGACGCCGAGGCCGTCACGCGCGTTCGTCGTCGGCTGGATGCACAGCTCCAGCCCACGACCTCGATCCTGCGGCACCTCGACGACCCGTCGCCCTTCGAGGTGGAGCGCCTGCGCCGACGCCTTCGAGGCCCGCACCTGCCGAAGCGGCGGTCGCTCGCCTGGCCCGCCGTCGGGTTGCTCGCGGCGGCCGTGAGCCTGTTCGTCCTCGGCACCCGCTCAGGCACGGGCACCAGCACGGAGCTGACGCTCTCCGCTAGCGAGAGTGCCAGCGTCAGCCCATCGCCACTGCTGCGGATGGACTACCTCGGCGAAGGCACGCTCTCAGGCGCCGATCCGGCCTGGCTTGTCGAGTGGGAACACGGAACGGTCTCTCTGGCCGTCACACCCGACGCAGGTGCCGACGTTCGAGTGCGGACCCTCGATGCCGAGGTGAGAGTCCTCGGCACCCAGTTCGATGTCACCCGAGACGAGCTCGGAACGGCGGTCGAGGTCGTCCGAGGTCGCGTAGAGGTCCTGTGTACGCTCGGAGAGAGCGCGGTGCTGACGGCGGGTGAGACCCACGCGTGCTGGCCTGCGACACCCGCTGGCCTGCTCGGCCGCGCGCTCGCGCTCTCCGACCGCGGAGCCTCGCCCGAGGCTCGACTAGCGACCCTCGACGCCGGACTCCAGCTCGCACCAACCTCCGACCCGGCCCACGCCGAGCTCCTCGCTCATCGCATCCAGCCACTTCTCGATCAGGGCAGTCACCGAGAGGCGCTCGGCGCCGCCGAGGCCTACCTCGACGTGGCCAGTGGAGCGAGAGCGGAAGAGCTCCGCCACGTCGCAGCCCACCTGGCACTCGCACTCGAGGGCTGCTCCAGAGCCCTTCCACACCTCCGCGGTCTGGGCGAGCCGACACCAGAAGAGCGGGCCCGGCTCGAGGCCTGCCAGCCCGACTGACGCGCCGAGATGACCGACTGGCGTGGACCGGACTCTTCCTGCACATGAGTCGGCACGCGCGTCTGCGGTCCACAAGTCGGTGTTGCCCGACTATACTCAGCCCGTGCACCGTCTCACGGCCATCGTCACTCTGTCCTTGCTCTGCACTGGCTGCGAAGAGCGCGTGATCGAGTTTGGTCAGGGTCCCCCTGACCCTTGGGCGGCACTCGCCGACCCCGTTCGGCCCGGCCAGACGTCGACGGAGCCCCTACGAGATGGCTCCGCCGCATCGCAGCACCAGCCCGCGGCCGACCTGATCGCCAGCGGCGTGATCCACTGCGACAGCCCCGGCGACCGCGTCGTGCGCGGGCCCTACGAGGAGCGACAAGCTCCCAATCCCATCAACCGCGACACCTGGCATGGCTCGGGTGGCGTCATCGTGGCGGACTTCGACGATGACGGGCACCTCGACATCGTCGCCCCCGCAGAGCCCTACGCCAAGCTGTTCACCGGCACGGCCGCCCAGCTCTACGACGAAGACCGCGTCCTGCTCGACCACGACCTGACCTATGGAATCGGCGGCAGCGTGGCCGACTACGACGGCGATGGTGACCTCGACCTGTTCCTCCTTCGCCTCTTCGAACCGAACAGCCTGCTCCGCAACCGCGGTGATGGAACGTTCGAGGACGTGACCGAGACGGCGCTTCCCCCACAGCGGCGCTTCAGGGGCGAGCACGCTCCGTCCATGGCCTCGAGCTGGGCAGACGTCGACGGCGACGGCGACCTCGACCTCTTCGTCGGCAACTACGGTCGGCCGGATGTCGACCTGACGAGCACCGAGCCCGCCTGGCCGTCCGCCCTGTACCTGAACAGCGGTGATGGACGCTTCGAGGACGCCTCTCACCAGCTCCCTGCCTCCATCCAGGACGGCTACACCTACGTCGCTGGGTTCCACGACGTCGATGGAGACCTGTGGCCCGACCTCTACGTGGTCAACGATCTGGGCTGGCTCACGCCCAGTAAGCTCCTTCGCAACGAGGGAGGAACCCTGGTCGAGGACCACGGAGCCAGTGGACTCGACCTGGTGTCGTCGGCCGCCGGCTTGGGCGTCGGTGACCTCAACGGGGATGGACGCCCCGACTTCCTGATGCCCGAGTGGAACACCATCAAGCTGATGGAGTCCGGACCGCAGGGCTTCTACCTCGACCACGGCCCCGCTCGCGGCATCGCCCCCGACCCGATGCGAGACCAGCAGACCGGCTGGGGTGCTGAGCTGGCCGACCTCGACAACGACGGGCTCCTCGACGCGACGGTGGCCTATGGTCACATCGGCGTCTCCGACCCACGCCGTCGCAACGCGCGCCGCCAGCCCGACGCCCTGTACCTGCAGACCGAGGCGGGCGACTTCGTCGATGTCGGTGCGGAGTGGGCCGTCGCCGACGCGGGCCACAACCGAGGCTTCGTGCTCGCCGATCTCAACGACGACGGGTGGCTCGACATCGCCAAGCGGGATGTCGACGGCCCGAGCAAGCTCTACCTCTCCCACTGCGGGGAGGCCTCGTGGCTGCGTGTCGACCTGCGCATGCCCGGCATGAACACACGCGCCATCGGCGCCCGGGTCATCGTCGAGGCTGAGGGCCAGCGCTGGGAGCGAACACTCGTCGCGGGCGGCACCGGCTACGGCAGCGGAGGCCCCCCGGAGGTTCACTTCGGTCTAGGCGACGTGGAGACGATCGACCGCCTCACGGTGCTGTGGCCAGACCGACGCGCGAACGTCTTCGAGGACGTGATCCCACGCCAGGGAATCCGGATCCGCCGGGTAGAGTGATCGGCTCGGTCACCCGCTCCAGCCTGTACCCAGCCCCGAAGACCACATTAGGCCGATTCTGGGGCCACCGGCGCCCGCACGCTGTGGGCGCATGTGGGCACGGCGGTCTGGTCGCAATCACACATGTTGCAGCCCTTGACGCGCCATGAACAGCGGGCGGAGTGAATCTCGCGGTACTCTGTGGGTGTGGGGGATGTTGATGCGAGTGTGGGTGACAGCCACCGGACTGTTCCTGATGGCGTGTGGGCCGCCCTCGGCGACCACCCCGCCCGTCGAAGAGGTCGCCACGCTGTTCCTCGCCGACGCCACCCTCCCGGACGGTGTGGTGGGCCAGCGCTACGACGTGCCCCTCGAGGTTCAGGGCGGCAAGGCACCGCTCGGCTTCGCCAGAGACACCGGGTCGCTGCCTCAGGGGCTGCGGATCACGCCCGACGGGCGCATCGCCGGTCGACCGGAGGAGGCAGGATCCTTCACGTTCACACTCGAGATCGCTGACCAGACCGGGCAGCGCGAGTTCACCCAGC
Organism: Pseudomonadota bacterium; assembly: GCA_002862545.1. Classification (GTDB taxonomy): domain Bacteria; phylum Myxococcota_A; class UBA796; order UBA796. The sequence continues at coordinate 10,181 of PKDJ01000243.1, read as the reverse complement.
TCGGTCTTCGGGTGAGTCGCGACCCCCTGGAGGTGTCGTGCGGCCAGACGCTCTCGGGCGTCTTCGGCAGCGCCGGATTCGGCTCCACCATCGACTTCGATGACTTCGATGACTACGCCTGGGTCGACGTCCTCCGCCCGCCCCCCGACATCACGCGCATCGAGCTCGTGTCGACCACCGGGCTGACGGCATGGGTTCCGGAGCCCGCCGTGCCCCTCGGCAGCCTCGACCTCGAGGACGACTACGACCGGTACTCCCTCGAGCGCGGCGAGTCCTTCGTGATCGACTTGGCTACCGATCCGAGCCTCGCGCAGTACAGCATCCAAGCCGCCATCCCCATAGTGGTCGCGGGCAATGGCTCGGCCGCGTGGGATCTCGAGGTCGTGTGCACCGACGGCCCCGTCTTCGAGCGCACCGTGATGCTCCCCGTGCCGGAGCACGAGGACTTCGAGATCAACTACGAGGTCCTCGGCTCTCCGAGCGACCGCACACGCATCTGGACCGACGATCCTCTCCCCGAGTGGGCGACGCTGGACGAAAACGGCCGCCTCTGGGGCTACGCCGAGGATGCCGGAGGCTGGGAGTTCGACATCCAGGCCGAGGACCACCTGGGCCGGCACCGCATGGAGCGCACACTGCTGGGGGTCTACCGGAAGACCGACGTAAAGTGCGGCGAGACCCACGAGTTCACAGCCGAGCAGGGCCTCTTCCAAGGTCAGTTCACCAGTGTCTACGACCCGCGCGGCTACGAGGTCATCACCGTGCGCCACGACCCCGAGGTCTCCGAGGTGAACTTCCGCCTCGAGAGCGAGGTCGACACCTACCTCTCCATCGCCCAGCCGGATCCCTACTTCGAGTTCTACGGGAACGCGGAGTACGCGTATGGACTGGAGCCCGAGATCTTCCTGGGGCCGCGCACCTACCCACGCTGGTCCAACTACGCGGCGGACGGCCTCGTCAACGTGATCGCTGCGCCCCTTTACGAGGGCGGCGACGTTCGGATGACCGCCGAGTGTAGCGGTGAGCCTCGCACGGACATGCCAGGCCTACCGGTGTTCGACCCCGGCCGGGATGTCCTCGAGCCGCTGATCGGAGCCGGTGATGCCCCGCCGTTCACCTGGACCGGAGAGGGCTTCCCACCTGGCGTTCTCGTCGAGCAGGAGCTTCGGACCCCAGGACTCGAGGCAGGCGCACACTCCGTGGCCCTCACCATTCGGGATCGGGAGGGGCGCACCCACCGAGACGAGTACGAGCTCTACGTCGGCGACGAGGCTGCCTGTCAGGGCGTCCCCCCCCTCCCCTGCAACTCGGAGGTCTCCGGGACGTTCACCGATCCGTACTACGTCCAGTCCACCTACGACGAGGACTCGACACGCTCATGGTGCATCGTGGTGCGAGACGAGGTGTCGATCAACACCCAGCTTGTCCTCGGAGTCGAGTCGGAGGCCTACCTCTTCGTCGGAGATCCCGGCCGGACCATCACCGAGGTTCTGTACGAGGACGCCGTCTCGATGAGGTTCTACGGAGAAGAAGAGGAGATCGTCCAGGCGACGGTCGCCGCCAACGGCTGGCCGGGCCTGCCCGACTACCGGTCGCTCCCTCTCTTCGTCACCATCCAGGCCTACGAGCCCGGCGACTGGACCTTCCGCGTGACCTGCACCGAGCCCGACTAGGGGCCACGGCCTCACATCCGGAGAGATCATGGACCTGACGATGGCGCGGCTCGCCCCGTGCTCCTAGCGCTCGTCGCCGCTGCACTCGCCGGCACGACGGCCGGACTGTCCCGATCGTTCCCCGCCGAGGGCATCACCGAGATCAGCCTCGAGCAGTCCGGTGGCTCCGTACAGGTCGTCACCGACCCCGGAATCGGACTGGTCGAGGCCCTCGGCGCCCCCACCCAGTGGGAGGAGGGCTGCCTGGTCGACGCCCAGCAACACGAGCACCGCATCCACATCGAGGTTCGCCACAGCGCGGGCCGCAAGTCCTGCCGCGTCGACTGGCGACTCGTCGTTCCGCCGGACGTCTCCCTGACGCTTCGGCTCGGTGGTGGAGGCGCGCAGGTCACCGGACTCTCGGGGCCTCTGGACATCGAGCTCGCGAGTGGAGACCTCGTGCTCGAGGACGTGACGGGTGATCTCCGCGCACGAGTCGGCACTGGAGCGGTCCGCGGCAACTTCTCTGGCAGGGTCGCTGCCGTCGAGGTCGCGACGGGAGGCGTGCACCTCGAGGGCATGATCCATCCCCTCGATGTCGCTGTCGGGCTCGGAAACATCGGGCTCACGTGGGGGCTCGCACCGCGCGGCCAGACCCGCGCCATCACCGGCGCCGGGAGCCTGACCCTCCTGCTCCCTCCCGCGACCCCCGTCACCCTCATCTGGGAACGCACGATCGGGCCTCGCAAGGTCATGCTGCCCGAGGACGACAACGCCTCCACCAGGTTCGTCGTCGGCGCGGGGATCGGGAGCGTACTCGTGGACGACCTTGCCTCGGAGCGCGGCCGCAAACGGGCGAGAGTACGCCGCTAGCCCGCCCACCTGCGGTATCCTCCCGCTCTCTGGGAGCGCCTATGCCTGTCCTCCTCCTGCTGTGGGCCGGTCTGGGGTACGCCTCGTGCCCTGCTGAAGAGACCATCATCGACGACATCACGTGCTTCACGGAGTTCATCGAGGGCTCCCTCGACCCCGGTGGGGCAGACTGGTCGTTCGACGACATGGAGAGCCACATCGGGGGCACCTGCGAGCCCGACGGTCCAGACTGGGACTGTGACGGTGGCTACCTCTGCGGCACGCCCTACTTCGGGCGCTCCCAGCCAGGACCGGAGGATGTCTACACCTTCACCTGCGGCTGGTCGGGGTCGATCTCCGCGTCCATCTCAGACATGTCCTGCGACATGGACATCTACATTCTCAACTGGACGTGCAGTGAGACCACGGGCTGCCTCGATGGCGCCAACAGCCTCTACTCCTCCCTCGAGACCGCCGATGCGGAGTGTGAGGCTGGCGAGACGGTGTACATCGTGGTCGAGGGCAAGGGCTTCGAGCCAGACTCCCGGTCCCCCTGCGAGTTCGGTGCCGCGACCTACCGCCTCGAGGTCGACACCGAGGATGTCTGCCGCGAGGACTGCGACAATGGGCGCGACGACGACACCGACGGGCTGATCGACTGCGCCGACCCCGACTGCAGAGGCTCTGCCGACTGCTGTGATGGGGACTTCGACGGCTTCATCGATGTCGAGTGCGGTGGAACCGACTGCGACGACAGCTTCGTGCATGTCTTCGACGCAGACGAAGACGGCTGGCCCGACCAGTGCGACACCTGTCCCTACCTCTCCGATCCAGACCAGGTCGACAGCGATGGCGACGGCGTGGGTGACCCCTGCGAGCTCTGCCCTGGCTTCGACGACATGCTGGATCGCGACGGCGATCTCTGGCCCGACGACTGTGACGTCTGCCCGGACGTCATCGACCCGGCACAGTTCGACACCGACGGCGACGGTGTCGGAGAGGCCTGCGATGTCTGCCCCGGCTTCGACGACACCCGGGACCGCGACCGCGACGACGTGCCCGACGACTGTGACAACTGCCCGCGCGAGAGCAACCCCGATCAGGCCGACGAAGACGGCGACGGCATCGGCGACGCCTGCGACGACTGCGAGGATGATCGGGACGACATCGACCGCGACGGCGCTCCCGACCGCTGTGACAACTGCCCCACACGCTTCAATCCTGCGCAGCTCGACAGCGACGGCGATGGCGCCGGCGACGTCTGCGATGCCTGTCCCGACGGAGACGACCGCCTCGATGCCGACGCCGACGCCGTGCCTGATGAGTGCGACGTCTGTCCCGCGGTACCCGACCCAGACCAGCTCGACACCGACCTCGATGGCTTCGGCGACGCCTGCGATCGCTGCCCCGACTTCGACGACGCGCTCGACGGAGACGGCGACTCGCTCCCCGACGAGTGTGACAACTGCCCCGAGGTCAGCAACATCGGCCAGCTCGACGACGACCGCGACGGTGTCGGCAACGCCTGCGACGTCTGCGACGGCTACGACGACACCGACGATGACGACGGCGATGGCATTCCGCGGGGCTGTGACATCTGCCCCGACGACTTCGACCCTCTCCAGGAGGACTACGACGGCGACGGAGCGGGCGATGCCTGCGATCTGTGTCCCTGGGCTCCGGAGGACGAGGACCGCGACGGAGACGGAATCGCCGACATCTGTGACAACTGCCTCGACACGCCGAACTTCGACCAGCTGGACGGAGACCTCGACGGAGACGGCGACGCCTGCGACAACTGCCCCCTCGTGCCGAACTGGCTGCAGCGCGACGACGATGGCGACCACATCGGCAACGTCTGCGACAGCTGCCCGGACGACGGCTGCCCGAACACGTGCGGCGACATCGACGCCGACGGCGACGTGGATGTCGACGACCAGCTGGCCCTCGGCCGAATCCTCAGTGAGCCGCGCCCCGAGCTGTGCACCGTCCTCGCCGGCGACCTCGACCTCGACGGGGATCTCGACAGCGACGACCTCGCGAGCCTCGCCGATCACGTCGCCCATGGCCTGGCCATCATCTGTGACAACGGCCACGCAGACCCTGATGGAGACGGGCTCGGCGACATCTGTGATGTCTGTCCGGATGTCTCCGATGCCGATCAGAGCGAATCGGACGGCGACGGTCTGGGCGATGCCTGCGACAACTGCCCGGAGCTGTACAACCCGTTCCAGATCGACATCGACCTCGACGGCGTCGGTGACGACTGCGACCGCTGCCCGGACTTCGACGATCGCCTCGATGCGGACGAAGACGAGTGGCCCGACGCCTGCGACCTCTGTCCAGAGGTGGCCGATCCTGACCAGCTCGACACCGACGGCGACGGTGTCGGTGATGCCTGCGATGCCTGCGAGGGCTTCGACGACGCCCTCGACCTCGACGAAGACGGCGTGCCCGACGCCTGTGATGTCTGTCCTGAGGTCGCGGATCCCGATCAGGCCGACTCCGACGGCGACACCGTCGGCGATGCCTGCGACGTGTGCCCCGACTTCGACGATCTGCTCGATGCCGACGCTGATGGGCTGCCCGACGACTGCGACTCCTGCCCAGAGGTCGCCGACGATGGGACCGACACCGACGAAGACGGCGTCGGTGACGCCTGTGATCGCTGCCCTGGAGAGGACGACTCCCTCGACATGGACGAGGACCTCTGGCCCGACGCGTGCGACGTGTGCCCCGAGGTTCCCGACCCCGACCAGCTCGACGCGGATGGCGACAGCGTGGGAGATGCGTGCGACGTCTGCGAGGGCGAAGACGACCGCCTCGACGCGGATGGCGACACCGTTCCCGATGGCTGCGATGCCTGCCCGGGCGAGGACGATCTGCTCGACGCCGACGGCGACACCGTGCCGGATGCCTGCGACCTCTGCGAGGGCTCCGACGACCTAGCCGATGAAGACGCCGACACCGTCCCAGACGACTGCGACGCATGCCCCGGCTCGGACGACCGACTCGATCGAGACGGCGACACCGTCCCTGACGACTGCGATGTCTGTGAGCCAGGCGACGATCTGCTCGATGGCGACGAAGACGGTGTTCCCGACGACTGCGACGCATGCCCCGGCGCCGACGACTCCCTCGACGAAGACGGCGATGGCGCCCCAGACGACTGCGATCTGTGCCCCGGCGAGGACGACCGTCTCGACGAAGACCGAGACGGCATGCCCGATGCCTGCGACGTCTGCCCCGGCGAGGACGACTTCCGCGACACGGACGGCGACACGGTGCCCAACGGGTGTGACGTCTGCGACGGCGGTGACGACACCCTCGACGAGGACGAGGACGGCGTCCCAGACGACTGCGACGCATGCCCCGGCGAGGACGACTCCCTCGACGAAGACGGTGACCTCACACCCGACGGCTGCGACCTCTGCCCCGGCGAGGATGACCGACTCGACGAAGACGGCGACACGATTCCCGACGGGTGCGACGCATGCCCCGGCTACTCCGACCTACTCGACACCGACGACGACGACGTACCCAATGCCTGTGATGTCTGTCCTGGAGGAGACGACAGCTTCGACACGGACGGAGACGGCGTACCCGACGACTGCGACCGGTGCGAGGGCGCACCGGACGACCTCGACGAAGACCTCGACACGGTCCCCGACGCCTGCGACCTCTGCCCCGGCGAGGACGACCGCCTCGACGCTGACGCCGACACCATCCCCGACGCCTGCGACATCTGCCTCGGCGGAGACGACCGCCTCGACAGCGACGGGGACGGCACGCCAGATGCCTGTGACCCCTGCGAGGGTGAGGACGTGGACAGCGACGGGGACGGCGTGTCAGACGACTGCGACCTCTGCCCCGGCTTCGACGACTCCATCGACTCCGACGGAGACACGATCCCCGATCCCTGCGACGTCTGCCCGGGCGAAGACGACACCCGAGACACAGACCTCGACGGCATTCCGAACGCCTGTGACGTGTGCGATGGCTTCCCCGATGTCGAGGACGGCGACGGGGACGGCACTCCCGACGGCTGCGATGCCTGCCCCGACGGCGACGACACCCTCGACGCGGACGGCGACGGCACCCCGGATGGCTGCGACCTCTGCCCGGGCGAGGACGATCGGCTCGACTCAGACCTCGACACGATCCCGAACGCCTGCGACCTCTGCCCAGGCTCGGATGACCGCGACGACGCGGACGACGACACCATCCCCGACGCCTGCGACATCTGCTGGGGAGAGGACGACCTGCTGGACGGCGACCTCGATGGAGTCCCCGACGGCTGCGACATGTGCCCACTCGGCGACGACGCCCTCGACTCCGATGGCGACGGCCGGCCCAATGCCTGCGACCTCTGCCCCGGCTTCGACGATCGCATCGACTCCGATGGCGACACGATTCCCGACCCCTGCGACCTCTGTGAGGGTGCAGACGACCGCCGAGACGCCGACCTCGACGGCTGGCCGGACGACTGTGACATCTGCCCCGGCTTCGACGACGCGGACGACTACGACGCTGACGGGACTCCGGACGGCTGTGATCCCTGCCCCGACTACGCCTTCGAGGCCGACGAAGACCTCGATGGCTGGTACAGCTGCGACGACTGTGACGACACCGACCCGGCCGTCGGGGCGACGGACTTCGACGGCGATGGCTGGACCACCTGCGACGGCGACTGCGCTGACTACGTCTTCAGCGTGCATCCGGGCGCACCCGAGATCCTCGACGACGGCATCGACAACGACTGCGACGGCCGGATCGACGAGGGCGGGATCTACGTCGACGAGGACGGCGACGGGTACACGCCCGCAGCGGGGGACTGCGATGACGCAAACCCGATGGTGCACCCCTTCGCCGACGAGGTCTGCGATGCGCGTGACCAAGACTGCGACGGCATCATCGACGAGGGCACGTCCTGCTACGACGACGACCGCGACGGCTTCACCGAGGACGCCGGCGACTGCAACGATGGCGATCCTCGCGTGAACCCAGGCCAAGGCGAGATCTGGGACAACGGCATCGACGATGACTGTGACGGCGTCGTCGACTCCGGCGAGATTGACCCCGACGAAGATGGCTACACGGCCGACGCCGGCGACTGCGACGACGACGACGCTGACACCTACCCGGGTGCTCCCGAGCTCCCCGACGGGGCGGACAACGACTGTGACGGCGCCATCGACGAGGGCACCGACATCGTCGACGACGATCTCGACGGCTTCTCCGAGGAGGACGGCGACTGCAACGATGCCGATCCCGCCATCTTCCCCGGAGCTCTCGAGGGGCCGAATGGCTACGACGACGACTGCGACGGCTTCACCGACGAAGGCACCGACGTGGTCGATGACGACGCTGACGGCTTCAGCGAGGCACTCGGCGACTGCAACGACGACGACCCGCGCATCTACCCTGGCGCAGATGAGGTCGAGAATGGTCTCGACGACGACTGTGACGGGATCGCCGACGATGGGTTCGACGACCGCGACGGCGATGGTGTCTCTGTCGCGTTCGGAGACTGCGACGACAACAACGGCTGGGTGAACCCGGGACGAAGCGAGGTCTGTGACGGCCTCGACAACAACTGTGATGGCTTCGTCGACGAGGGCTGCGAGGAGCTCGAGGACGAAGAATCCGTCGACACGGGCGCCTTCGGGGGCAAGCGCACGGGCTGCGCGACCCCAGGCGCACCGCTGGGCGGGCTCTGGGTCCTCACCCTCGCCGCGCTCACCCGGCGCCGCCGGCGGGTCGCCTGAGACGCGCTCTGTCGCAGAGCGGGCTCACGCGACCCGAGCTCGCCTAGTCGCCGAGCACGATCGGCACACCGTCACCGCCATCGACATCACCGCGGTACCAGGTGCGGGCCGTGGCCGCCCGGCCCTCCACACCGCGCATCAGCTTGCCGAGAGTCATCATCGTAAAGTCGACGACGAGGCGATCGGGCACGGAGCCTCCCACGACGCTCTGTGCGTGAAACACCAGGAGGGTCTCACCACCGACCTGACAGGCGACCCATGCACCGTTGTTCACGGGGACCTTCAGCGCGCCATCGAACTCCTTCTTCGAGAGCGAGTCGACCTTTCCGGCGACAACGGCCGCGCGTGCTGCGTCGTAGCCATCCGGCGCGAGCCTCCAGGGATGCTCCCAGCAGGGCCCATCAGCCAGGCTCGCGTTGTCCCACACGTCGATCACCCAGTGACGGTCGGTGAAGGGAAAAGGCACGTTCATGTGCTGGTACCAGCGCTCCCCCTCGCCAGGATGCGGAAGGACGAGGTTGGACATGGAGGCATAGCTGCCCTCCTCGGTGCGTGCGGCAACCCAGACCGCGTCGCGCGAGTGGGGAGTCAGGATCATCCCGATCGCCCGCTGAGGCTCGTCAGCCGCAGCCGTCTCCCGGATCTTGACCACCTTGCCCGCGGTCAGCTTCGACAAGTCAGCCTCAGACAGGGCAGCCAGCGGGTAGACAGCGTGCTGGTTGAGGGTCTTCAGCGCACCCTGGACGTCCGCGGGAGTGGCAGCGCTAGCCACGAGCGTCACGAGCAGGGCAGTCATGCGTCCTCCGTGTCGCGCTGTGTAGCGGCCACCTCCGTTTCGGGCCACTTGGTGAGTCATGCTCTGGCTCGCACTCACTGCCCTCGCCCTCGCCCTCGAAGACCCGATCGTCTTTGACCGCACTGGACCCTACGGTCGCGTCGTCGTGCAGGTCTCCGACGAGGGGAGACGCACCATGACCATCGACGGCTCGCTGCAGAGCACCTGGCACCCCGACAGCCCAACGGCCTTCAGCTACGGGTACCTGCACGCGGCAGCCGCGGCCGTGACGCTGGCGGAGTCTTCTCCAGATAGTGCGCTCGTCATCGGCCTCGGCGGGGGCACCTTCAGCCGCTGGCTGATGCACCATCACGCCACCCACGTGCGCGCGATCGAGCTGGACAGGCGGGTCTTGAGAGCTGCCAGGAGATGGTTCGACCTCCCTCGGGATGTGCGGGTGACCATCGGAGATGGCCGCGCGAGGCTGGAGCAGGATCGACGGCGCTACGACCTGATCGTGATCGATGCAGCGTCGGAGGCGGGCGTCCCCGAGCACCTGCTCACCCTCGAGTTTCTGGAGGAGGTGCGCGCCCACCTGACCCCACGAGGCCTCGTCGTCGCGAACAGCTGGGGAGCCTCTCCTCTCGCGGCCGCCGAGTCGGCGACCTGGCTCACCACCTTCGGGGACACCTGGGAGGTTCGGTACAGGCAGCGCGGCGAGGAAAACCGAATCCTCGTGGCGGGTCCCGGACTTGGGGCCATGACTGTGCAGCGCGCGGCCTCCACGCCTGGCCTACCAGCGCCCGAGCGCATCGACATCGTGCCTACCGCGTCCGAAACCCCGCCTCTTCGCGATCCGAACTGAACATCGCCCAGAGTTGCGTGTCACGTCAGGATCCGGCTACTTGCGCGCGACCGGCTGCCGAATCGTGTGCGGCCTCGAGGAGATGCGATGCGACTGACCAACACCCTCGCCCTGGTTGTTCTCGGCTGCGGCCTCACCGCATGCGGTGGCGACAAGGGCAGTGACTCGGGCGGGGAGCCAGCCGGCACCGCGACCGGTGGAACCACCGCGACCGGCGGCACCACCGGGACGGAGACCGACACCGACACCGACACCGACGCGGACACGGA
>PKDJ01000039.1 GCA_002862545.1 Pseudomonadota bacterium | reverse complement strand
TCGCACCGAGACGCGAGCAAGACCACGCGGGCCTTCGTCGTCGACACCGAGGGGCGCGTGCGCTGGTGGCGCGACCACGACGGCAGCGTCGATGCCGGCGTCGAGATCGAGTGGCTCGGCGACGCCCTGCTGGTCGGCGGAGGCGGCGGCGTGAGCACCGGGCATCCACCCACGCTGCTGTCGCTCACCGGCGAGACGCTGTTCTCCTTCCCGGAGCTCGGCGAGACGGGCGGCATGTGGCATCACGACGCGATTCGCCTCCCCGACGGTGCGATCCTCGGCGTGGCTGAGTCACCCGCCATCGCTCCGAGCGGCGACGACTATATCGGGCTGCGACTCGAGGCCCGCGACCCAGCCACCGGTGAGCTCACCTGGGTCTGGGACAGCGCCCCCTACGTCGATGCAGGGCTGTTCCCCGCTCGCGACGTCCACGCGAACGCCGTGCAGTACGTCGAGGACGAGGAGGGCCCAGCGCTGTGGGTCTCGGCCAAGCTGATCGACGCGGTCTTTCGCATCGACTGGGAGACCGGGGACCTGAGCTGGCAGCTCGGCGTCGACGGCGACTTCACGCTGCTCGATGCTGAGGGTCGGGAGCTCGGTGAGGCCGACTGGTTCTACGGCCAGCACGCCCTCGAGCGCGAGGGAGACCGCCTCCTGCTCTACGACAACGGCCTGCGCTCGCCCGCCGCCGACCCCGTCAGCAGAGCACTCGAGCTGGAGCTCGACATCCCTGCGCGCACAGCCACGATCGTCTGGGAGTGGACCGAGCCCTACTGGCAGGAGCCCAACTGGGGAGATGCCGACCGACTGCCCGGCGGTCATGTGCTCGTCGGCATCGGGCACTGCTGGTCCTGCGACGATGCCGGTGAGGGCCGGAGCCGGGTCGTCGAGCTCGACGCCGACGGCGGCGAGGTCTGGCGCATGACCTTCGACGGCAACAAGGACGCCCTGTACCGGGCCGATCGCTACGACGGGTGCGAGATGTTCCACAACCGACGCTACTGCGACAGCCTCTAGCCCTCGACCTTCGCTCGACCTGCAGACCGCTCGACCAGGGCCGCGCGACAGGCCCCGGCGTGCTCCTGCGGCACCCGAATCGTGAGCGCGGCATCCGCACCCCAGGCCGCATCCACCACCTCGCCGCCGTGGGCAGCCACGACCCCACGCAGAGGGCCGACGAGTGCATGGGGGCAGGTGACGACGAGAGAGGTCTGCAGCACCTCCTCGACAATCTCCGCCTGCTCGAGCGTCGCCGTGGCGGTGCCGCCGTAGGCCCGAATCAGCCCACCCTTTCCGAGCTTGGTCCCGCCGTACCAGCGCGTGACGACGACCACGACCTCCTGTAGGTCCAGCCCCACGAGACGATCGAGGATGGGCTTGCCCGCCGTGCCGGCGACCTCACCGTCGTCGTCATGCCCGTAGTCACTGGGCCGGATGCGCCATGCCGCCGCGACGTGCGTCGCCTTGGGGTAGGCCTGCCGCACCGAGGCTGCGACGGCTCTAGCATCGGCCGCGGAGCCCACCCGCGCCACCTGACCTTCGAAGCGTGAGCCCTTGATCGGCGGCACGGTGACGACGACGCGCTCACCGACGGTCCGGAGCACAGGCATGAACCCTCCCCAGCCGCAGGTATCGCACCCACCTGTTCCCCTCAGCGAACCAGGCCCGGCCCCACACGCTCTCTGACGCCCTGCAGACGGTCCTCCAGCCAGGCCACCGCCGCCCCCGCCTCCGCGATCGCCTTGGCGTCGTCAGCGGCGCGCGCGGCAGCCAGGCGTGCCTGTGCCTCGTCGAGCAGGGCCTGCGTCAGGTGAGGGCGGATGACGACCGGCTGGTCACGCTTCCGTCGCCGGCTGTTGTTGGTCGTCCACAGAGGCACGGCCTCGAGGTCCGCAACCGTCGTCCGCACCACCCCGCCACCGAAGTCGCGGCGCACCAGGTCGAAGCGAAGCGCCAGCCCGTCCCGGGGATCGCCTGCCACTCTCCTGTGGATGTCACGGCGGAACCAGGCCGACTGATTCGAGACGAAGTTGCCCAGCGAGTAGGCGATCACGCCGACGCGGCCGTCCAGTGCGTCGTACAGCTCCACCGGCTGGATGACGTGGGGGTGGTGGCCCAGCACGATGTCGACGCCCCCGTCGATCAGCCGGCGGGCTCGCCGCACGATGCGCTCCTCCGGCTCGGGCGCGTACTCCGTGCCCCAGTGGACCGACACCACGACGACCTCGGCACCCGCCTCTCGCGCGGCCTTCGCCTCCGCGAGGGCTCGGGGAATGTCGAGCGTGGCGACGCAGGTCTCCTGCTCACCACCGTTCAGGTGGTAGTTGTACAGCTCGGTCGCGCCGATGAACCCGACAGCAATCGGCCCCGCATGGACGATGCGCGGAGCCCAGGCTGCGTCGCAGTCCAGGCCAGCCCCGATGTCCACCATGGGGGAGGCGGCCATGTGCTCGAGCGACTCCTCGAGCCCGACGCGCTGCTGATCGTAGCTGTGGTTGTTCGCGAAGGAGAGCACGTCGAAGCCGAGGTCATGGAGGCTCTCCAGGAGCACGACCGGCGCGTTGAACACGGGCGCGTTGTCGCTGATGCGTGGCATCGGAACACCACGATTCGGCGCCACCGGCGTCTCCAGGTTGCCAAACGCCAGATCGACGCTGCCGATCAGCTCCGAGACCGGCGCAAAGAGCGCATCAAAGCCGCCGTGATTGGTCGACTCACCCTCGGCGTCCACCGCGTCGTGCTGGGCCGCCGAGCGCAGCACCATCCCGTGCATCATGATGTCGCCCACCGCCAGGACGCTTCCTCGGGCCACCTCACGAACCGCCGGAGCGGGCGGAGGCTGGGTCTCGACCGCACCCGTCGCCACGAGCGGCGGGGGCGCGAAGGGGAGGCGCTGACAGCCCGTCAGGGGAAGCAGGCCGAGCCATGCTGTCCTGAGGAATCTGCACGACCCGCGGAGGAAAGGGCTGATCATCACTGGTAAACGAACGCCTCAGTCCATGCCGCAGTATACACCCGAGCAGCCCCACGGCGTCGCGATCAGGTTGTAGACGTAGAAGTCGCCGCAGTCCGTGATGTCGATGTCGTGCGACCAGGTGCAGTCAGAGGACGGCCCACTCCAGTCGTAGCAGACGAGGAAGCTGTCCGTGACACCAATGCCGAAGGGATGTCCCTCGACCCAGCCCGAGGCGTGCGTGCCGCAGGAGTAGTCGCCAGGAGCGTAGTCGAGCATCTGATTCCCTGCATCGCCGCCAAACCGGTACCAGCGCGGCGTCAGCGTGTTGTCGCAGCGGGCCCGGTCGTAGGACCAGTCCACGTGGCGCCACTCGTCGGTCAGGTCGACGTAGTCACTGCACTCGGGATTGTCGGCGATGCAGAGCTTGTCCTCGCCGTCGCAGTCCTCGTCGATGCCGTTCTCGCAGATCTCCTCGGCGCCCGGGTAGATCTGCACGTTGCCGTCGTCGCAGTCCAGACCGATCCAGTCGGGCCGTGCTCTGGCGTCCGGGTAGTCGCAGCTCGGTGTCGGCGAGAGCGGGTCACCCGCCCCGAAGCCGTCGCGGTCGGCGTCCTCGTACCAGAGGCTGGGCGGACCGACCGTCGGGTCGTCGTCGTCGCAGTCGTCGTTTGTCGCGGCAGTGCCGTCGGGGCGGCTGCAGGCGTACTCGAAGTCGTCGTCGGCCCCAAAGCCATCGCCATCGCGGTCGGCGTACCACTCCAGGTAGCTGTCCGGGCTGATGTCCGGGTCGGCGTCGTCGACCAGGCCGTCGCAGTCGTCGTCCAGCGGGCCGTCCGGGTTGCAGATCTCGGGCATCCCCGGGTTGACCTCAGGCCTCGTGTCGTCGCAGTCCGCCGGTGAGGCGAAGCCGTAGCCATCAGGCGCCTGGCAGGCGAGCTCCAGAGAGGCGTCACGGCCGTAGCCGTCACCGTCCGCATCCGGGCCCCAGACGATCAGGGTCAGCGGGTCGATGTCCGGGTCGTTCTCGTCGAACAGCCCATCGCAGTCGTCGTCGAGCACCTCGGCCCCGTTGCAGATCTCGGGACGGCTCGGGTTGACCTCGAAGCGCGTGTCGTCACAGTCGTCGCCGCCAAAATCGGCGTTGTAGAAGCCGTCGCCGTCCGCGTCGCAGACCGCGGCGCACTCGTCGTCCTCGCAGTCGATGCGGCCGTCGGCGTCGTTGTCCCGGCCGTCGGTGCAGACCTCGGGACACGCCCCGTCGCAGTCCGTGTCGTCGCAGTCGACCCGACCGTCGGCGTCGTTGTCCCGGCCGTCGGTGCAGTTCTCCGGACAGCCCGGGTCGCTGCAGTCGTCGTCCGCGCAGTCGATCAGGCCGTCGGCGTCGTTGTCGCGGTCGTCCGTGCAGATCTCGTCGCAGGACGGATCGACACACTCCTCGTCGAGGCAGTCGACCTTGCCGTCGCCGTCGTTGTCGAAGCCGTCACCGCAGACCTCGGGGCAGCTGCCGAAGCAGTCGCGGTCGTCGCAGTCGATGGCGCCGTCCGCGTCGTTGTCGCGGCCATCGCCGCAGTTCTCGGGGCACAGGCCGTCGCAGTCGTCGTCGAGACAGTCGATCAGGCCATCGAGGTCGTCGTCGGTGCCGTTGGTGCAGACCTCACCACACAGCGCGGCGCAGTCCGGATCGGCGCAGTCTGCGAGATCGTCGAGGTCGTCGTCCTCGAGGTTGTCGCAGATCTCCGCCGGCGGCTTCTCGTCCTCGGCGGGGCCCGATTCACATGCAGACATCGCGAGCAGAGCCAAGAACGTCCAACGCATCACCAACCTCCGTCGTCCCCGTCCTAACGCGTGCGTCATGCTGCGCATGAAGCCCTCCTGACTCCTGCACAGCACGCCTCGGCCTCCCTCCGTCCCGACCTGAAATCGTGACAAACCGGACAGGCAGTGTCCCCATGTGCCGCGAGATCCATGCGTGGATCCACGACGATGGGTCCTCGCAGAAGCTGGCTCGTACTTGCCCTCGGCACGATCGGCGTGCTCAAGGCACAGATCGACTCCCAGCCTGCGGCGTTGATCCCCGACGTGCCCCCCCCGCCTCCCACCCCACCACTCGCCGACTGGGCCGCAGAGGCAGAGTGGCCCGACGATCACCGGGGGGTCTTCTTGGTGCAGGCCACCCCTCTGGCGCTCGCCTCGGGTGTCGAGAGCTGCGTTCCCCCATCCGTCACGCTGTCCCAGGCGATCCTCGAGACCGGCTGGGGACGCTCCACCCTCGCCACCCGCTACCACAACTGGTTCGGCATCAAGGACCCGGGCAGCAAGGCCGAGGGCGTGTGGCTAGACACCGTCGAGGGTGTCGGCGTCCCGGCCCGCGCACGCTTCCGCCGCTGGTCCAGCCCCGCTGGCAGCGTACGCGCCCACGCGACCATCCTCACCCGAGATGCACGCTACGCCCACGCCTGGGAGGCCTGGCCTGACGGCCCGGACTTCGCACGGGCCATCGCCGGACGCTGGGCGACCGATCCAGAGTACGCGAGCCGACTCGTCTGGCTGATCGACCACTACGCACTCGACCGGTGGGATGCACGGGTCGCCGATGCGAGCCCGTGTGGCGACGCAATGGCCATGGCGGATAGCCCCTCCGACTGAACCGGAGTCGCGGTGTCCAATCCCTACGAGAGCCTGATCGCCCAGGCCGATGCTCACCTCGCCGAGGGCAGTCCACCCGATGCCTACCGCGTGCTGTCGGGCCTGCTCGCACCCCAGCGACCGATTCCCGAGGCACACTTCGTCCAGGTGATGGGCGCACTCGGGCGCATCAGTGCCGCGATGGGTGCAGCCGATCTCCTCCAGTGGATCCAGGCAGTGGTGGCCAGCCCCGACGACGCCGACGCGCTCTATCGACTGGGCTGGGCACTGATCGAGCAGGGCGCTCCAGCGGCCGCCCTGCAGGTGCTGCTGCGTGCCAACGCGCTGGTCCCCGGCAACTCCCAGCTCCTGCAGGAGCTCGCCACCGCCTACGCCGACCTCGGCATGCACGCATCGGCCGCAGAGGCGCTGATGACGCATCCCGAGCTGCTCACCGAGCCGATGATTTCTTACTTGCTGGCCTTCAACGGGATCATGGCCGGCGGCATTCAGATCGCGCGCGACCAGCTCGCCGGCATGAAGGCCCTGGCAGGGGACCCCGACCTCGGCTTCATGGCCTCGACGATCGTCGACATGGTCGCTCGTCACGACGCCACCAAGGCCGTGTCGTCCCTCGACGCAGGGGATCTCCCCGGGTGGCACCTGGTGACCACAGGCGGACTGCTCCTGCACACCGCAGACCCGACCCACGAGGGCATGAACGGTCGCTACGCTCTGGTGCAAGACAGCACCACGCTCTGCCTCGAGGGGCTCCGGGCGGTCCAGCTCGTGCTGACGGCCTGGGGCGAGGTTCCCTCGCGGATCTGGGCGTTCCCCGACGAACACAGCCACGCACTAGCCCATGCGGCTGGCGTCTTGCTCGAGGCCGAGGTGGGAGAGTGGAGCCCCGAGGTGGCCGACGAGCCAGGCCTCGTCGTCGCCTACGACCTACGCGACGCCCCGGCCGAGCTGCTGCAGCCTCTCCGAACGAAGCGTCCTGGGCAGATCGTGTGGCAGCACGCTGTCCAGTGGACGGCACGGCAGCCCATCGCCCCGGATCTGTGCACCTTCGTCTACCAGTTCCTTCGCCATGCTTGGTCGCCCGAGGAAACCAAGTCCAGCGAGGAGCGTGGTCGGGACATCCTCGCCGCCACGCTGCCCGAGGACGCCGGCCGAGGGAAGGCGAGCCTCCTCACGCTGGCCCGGCTCGAGGCTGAAGAGAGCGGAGCCCCGCTGGGCCGCCGCGCCGCCGGATGGCGGGCGCGGTTCTGGGGCACGAGCCCGGTGCGAAGCTCGCGATTCGTGTAGCGGCCTAGGGGCCCCGCATCAGGTCCGGCGACGAGCGAACACCAGGCCGAGCAGCAGCAGCGGCCAGGTCATCGCCGAGCCCGCTGGCGCCGCCGTGCAGGTGCAGGCCCCGCCCAGGTACTGACCGGTCAGCTTCGCGCTCGCGGTGTCGTAGGGCAGGTCATCCGACGGGTCGTTCGGATCGCTGCCCCGAGCCACCTCCTCGCCATCGCTGACGCCGCCGTCGTCGCTGTCCGCGTCGTTCGGATCGGTGTCGTGGGTGTTGACCTCCTCGCCATCGAGCAGACCGTCGTCGTCGCTGTCCGGGTCGAGCGGGTCGGAGCCCTCCTCCAGGACTTCCTCGCCGTCCGTCAGGCCATCATCGTCGCTGTCCGGGTCATCCGGATTCGAGCCGATGTCGATCTCTTCTCGGTCAGTGAGGCCATCGCCGTCGCTGTCGCGCACGTCTCCGGTGTCGACGGGCACCGTCCCACCTGTGTCGCCCGTCTCGACCGGCAGTCCGGTGTCGACCGGACCCGTGGGAGATCCGGTGTCGCCAGTCTCCACCGGAGGGCTCGTGTCGACCGGAGGGCTCGTGTCGACTGGAAGGCCCGTGTCGACTGGAAGGCCCGTGTCGACTGGAAGGCCCGTGTCGACCGGAAGCCCCGTGTCGACGGGAAGCCCTGTGTCGACGGGAAGCCCTGTGTCCACCGGCAGACCCGTGTCGATTGGGATGGTCGGATCGTCATCCAGCGCGTCGATGGTCTCGTCGCCGTCGGAGTCTGGGCCGCCGGCGCCGCCCTCCTCGGCGTCCGAGAGCCCGTCACCATCCGTGTCTGGCGACAGCGGGTCCGTCTCGTCGTCCGACGTGCCGGGACGGTCGCCGTCGAACACCCCGTCGCCGCTGAGGTCCTCCTCCCCATCGAGGAGGCCGTCGAGGTCGGTGTCCGCCTCGGTCGGGTCCGTCGTCGTCGCCCCCACGTCCCCGTCCGCCACGAACACAGCGAGATCGGTGTCGTCGCCCTCAGGCTCCGACAGGCCGACCTCCAGGCCGTCGAGCAGACCGTCGTCGTCGGTGTCTACAGCCAGCGGGTCGGTGCCCACCGAGAGTAGCTCGGTGCCGTCGAGCAGTCCGTCGTCGTCCGTGTCGTCGTCCACCGGGTCGGTGCCGACCACGACCTCGAGCTCGTCCGTGAGGCCATCTCCGTCACGGTCCTCATCGGCCGGGTCGAGGGCGTCGATCGTCCCGTCGCCGTCCGCGTCTGGACCGCCCGCGCCGCCCTCATCGGCGTCTGAGAGCCCATCGCCGTCCGTGTCCGGAGCCAGAGGATCCGTCTCGTCCTCCGACGTTCCCGGACGGTCACCGTCGAACACCCCGTCACCGCTGAGGTCCTCCTCGCCGTCGAGCAGGCCGTCACGGTCGGTGTCCGCGTCCATTGGGTCCGTCGTCGTCGCTCCAGCGTCCCCGTCCGCCACGAACACCGACAGCTCGGTGTCGGAGCCCTCGGGCGCCGCCAGACCCACCTCGAGGCCGTCGAGCAGACCGTCGCCGTCCGTGTCGGCCACGGTCGGGTCGGTGCCGTAGACCAGGACCTCCGTGCCGTCCATCAGCCCGTCGTCGTCCGTGTCGTCGTCGAGTGGATCCGTCCCGCCGATCACCTCGACCTCGTCTGGAATGCCGTCTCCATCGCTGTCGCTATCCGCCGGATCAAGCGCGTCGATCGTGCCGTCGCCGTCGGAATCGGGCCCTCCGGCGCCGCCCTCTTCAGCATCCGAGCGTCCGTCGTCGTCGGTGTCAGGCGACAGCGGATCGGTCTCGTCGTCCGAGGTGCCTGGCCGGTCGCCGTCGAACACCCCATCGCCGTCGAGATCCTCCTCGCCGTCGAGCAGATCGTCGCCGTCCGTGTCGGCCACCGTCGGGTCCGTCACCGTGGCACCCGCGTCGCCGTCCGCAACGAACACCGACAGGTCGGTGTCGACCCCCTCAGGCTCCGCCAGGCCGACCTCCAGTCCATCGAGCAGACCATCGCCGTCGGTGTCGGCCAGCGTCGGATCGGTCCCGCCCACGCGGCGCTCGGAGCTGTCGATCAGGCCGTCATCGTCGGTGTCGTCGTCCAGCGGGTCGGTCCCCTCCGCCACCTCGGCCTCATCGGACAGACCATCGCCATCGCTGTCCTCACCGGGCACGTCGAGCGCATCGATGGTCCCGTCGCCGTCGAAGTCGGGACCGCCCGCGCCACCCTCTTCCGCATCCGACAGCCCATCGCCGTCCGTGTCGCTCTCGAGCGGATCGGTCTCGTCCTCCGACGTGCCGGGCAGGTCACCGTCGAAGACCCCATCGCCGTCGAGGTCCTCCTCGCCGTCGAGCAGGCCATCACTGTCCGTGTCACCGTCTCGTGGGTCCGTCGTCGTGTCACCCGCGTCGCCGTCCGCCACGAACACCACCAGATCCGTGTCGTCTCCCTCGGGCTCGGAGAGCCCCAGCTCCAGCCCATCCAGCAGGCCGTCGCCGTCGCTGTCCGCTCGCGTTGGGTCGGTGCCGAGGGCCAGCAGCTCTGTGCCGTCCAGCAGGCCGTCGTCGTCGGTGTCGTCGTCCAGTGGATCCGTGCCGATGACCAGCTCGGCCTCATCCGAGAGACCATCGCCGTCGCGGTCCTCGCCGAGTGGATCCAGCGCGTCGATCGTCCCGTCGCCATCCGAGTCGGGCCCACCTGCGCCGCCCTCCTCGTCATCGTCGAGGCCGTCCTCGTCGCTGTCACGCTCGAGGGGATCCGTCTCGTCGTTGGCCGTGCCCGGAAGGTCACCATCGAACACCCCATCGGCGTCGAGGTCTTCCTCACCGTCGAGCAAGCCGTCGCCGTCCGTGTCGGCCTCGGTCGGGTCGGTGGTCGTGTCGCCACCATCGCCGTCCGCCACGAACACCGACGGATCCGTGTCGTCCCCCTCGGGCTCGGAGAGGCCCAGCTCCAGCCCATCCAGCAGGCCATCGCCGTCGGTGTCGGGCAGCAAGGGATCGGTGCCCTCGTCGTCGACCTCGGTACCGTCGAGCAGACCGTCGTCGTCGGTGTCGTCGTCGAAGGGATCGGTGCCGCCGTCGAGCTCTTCGTCGTCCGTCAGCCCATCGTCGTCAGTGTCGTCACCCAGTGGATCCAACGCGTCGATCGTCCCGTCCCCGTCCCGGTCCGGCCCACCAGCGCCACCCTCTTCGTCGTCGTCGAGGCCATCTCCGTCACTGTCGCGGTCCAGCGGGTCGGTCTCGTCCCCGGACGTGCCTGGGCGATCCCCGTCGAACACCCCGTCCCGGTCGAGATCCTCCGCGCCGTCGAGCAGGCCGTCGCCGTCCGTGTCGCTGTCGAGTGGATCCGTCGTCGTGTCGCCCGCGTCGCCGTCCGCCACGAACACCGACAGGTCGGTGTCGTCCCCCTCGGGCGCCGACAGTCCGACCTCCGTGCCGTCGAGCAGACCGTCGCCGTCCGTGTCGGCGAGCAGAGGGTCGGTGCCCTCGTCGTCGACCTCCGTGCCGTCGAGCAGACCGTCGTCGTCCGTGTCGTCGTCAAAGGGATCGGTGCCGCCGTCGAGCTCCTCGTCATCTGACAGACCGTCGCTGTCGCTGTCCTCGCCGAGAGGATCCAGGGCGTCGATCGTCCCGTCACCGTCGAGGTCCGGCCCGCCAGCGCCGCCCTCTTCATCGTCGTCGAGGCCATCGCTGTCGCTGTCTCGGTCGAGGGGGTCTGTCTCGTCGTCGCTAGTCCCTGGAAGATCGCCGTCGAAGACCCCGTCACGGTCGAGATCCTCGTCGCCGTCGAGCAGGCCGTCGCCGTCCGTGTCGCTGTCGAGCGGGTCGGTGGTCGTGTCGCCCGCATCGCCGTCCGCCACGAACACCGCCAGGTCCGTGTCGTCCCCCTCGGGTGACACCAGCCCGACCTCAGTGCCGTCGAGCAGACCGTCACCGTCCGTGTCGGCGAGCAGTGGATCGGTGCCCTCGACGCCCACCTCCGTGCCGTCGAGCAGACCATCGTCGTCCGAGTCGTCGTCGAAGGGACTGGTGCCCTCGTCGATCTCCTCGTCATCCGTCAGACCATCGCCGTCGAGGTCCTCGTCAAGCGGGTCCAGCGCGTCGACCGTTCCGTCGCCGTCGCGGTCGGGACCACCCGCGCCGCCCTCCTCGTCGTCGTCGACGCCATCGCTGTCGCTGTCGCGATCGAGAGGGTCTGTCTCGTCGTCGGCGACGCCGGGACGGTCACCGTCGAACACCCCATCGCCGTCGAGGTCCTCCTCGCCGTCGAGCAAGCCGTCGCCGTCCGTGTCGCTGTCGAGCGGGTCGGTGGTCGTGTCGCCCGCGTCACCGTCCGGTACGAACGCCGACAGATCCGTGTCGTCTCCATCGGGCGCGACCAGGCCCAGCTCGAGCCCGTCCGGCAGGCCATCGCCGTCCGTGTCGGCCAGCGTCGGGTCGGTGCCCTCGACGTCGACCTCGGTGAGATCCGACAGGCCGTCGTCGTCGGTGTCGCCGTCGAAGCGATCGGTGCCGAGCTCGAGCTCCTCGAAGTCGTCGAGCCCGTCGCCATCGCTGTCGGGGGCGAAGGCATCCTCAAGCTCGACGATGCCTGCGTCGCCATCCTGTGCGCCGTACTCGGCGCCATAGGCTCCGCCCGCAGAAGGAGATCGAGGCTGCGTTCCTGCCTCGCCGAGCGCTGCCCGCGGGTCACACTCGACGTCATCGGACTCGATCCGGACGTACCCGCCGCCACCGCCACCGCCCGGGCCATGCTCGTCGGCGACCGACGCCCCCTCGCCACCGTCGGCGGTGATGGTGTCGCAGTCCACGTCGGCCTCGACCTGGATCAGCACCACGCCGCCGGCACCCCCGCCGCCGCCGCCGTCGTTGCCGCAGTTGGCCGCCTTGACACCGTCCGCCGTGATGTCACCCGAGCCGGTGATCTCGGACGCGCGGATGAAGACGATTCCGCCACCGGGGCCCGCGTCTTCGGCGTTGTCGTTGTTGCCGTGACCCACGCCGCCGCCACCGCCGAGTGGGAAGGCGGAGAGCGGGTCGAAGAGCACCGAGCGCCCCCCATGACCGCCCTTGCGATCGTAGCCATCGCCGGCCCAGGGCAGGCCACCCTCGCCGCCGGCACCGACACCACCGCCGCCACCGCCACCCGAGTTGTGACAGATGCCGCCGCCGCCGCCGTTTCCGCGGTTTCCGCGCCCGGCAAAGGACAGGTCGAACTCACCGGTCAGGCCCTCACCCTTCTGGGCCCCATCCGGGTAGCTCTCATCGAGCAGCGCAGGATCACAGCCCACGTCGCCCGAGCCATTCAGGAAGGGGGCTCCCCGAAACCCGGCTCCCGTCGACGAGATCTCGCCATCATTGTCGACGGCACCGGTCGCGAAGAAGGCCACTACGCCGCCCGTGGAGCCGTTCCAGGCCTGTGCCAGGGCGACGCCGGGCCCCGTGATCGACACGGACGTGTACTGCGGCACCCGAATCACCTGGGATGCACCGGCGGAGAAGTCACCGTCGAGCAGCGACTCCAGCACGAGGTTTGGCGGAGCGATGCTCGCCACCCGCTGGAGCTCCCAGCGACCGATGTCGGTGCCGGTCAGATCGACGGGCGGCGCGTCGCCGTCGTCACTGGACGCAGAGAGACCCGTCACCTGGTGAACGAGGACCAGATCACCGGCCGCGAAGCCCGCAGTGCTCGAGACCGTCAGGGTGTCGTCCGAGGCGTCGGCGGTCAGGGCCGTGTACACGTTGACCACCGTGGGCGAGCCGATGACGACGTCGCCGTCCGACCCATCGCCGAGGAGGAAGGTGTCTTGGGCGAGCGCAGGCGCCGCTGTCAGGGGCACCCCGAGCACGATGAGCAGCCGCAACCAGGCCTCCGAGTCCGCCGCGATACCGAAGACGAAGGTTCCGCCTCGGTCTGTGCACCAAGGTACCACGCAGGGCCCTAGAACCGCTGCGCCGTCAGTCCAGAGCCGCCAACTCTGCGTCGAGCTCCGCCAGCAGAGCGTCCGCATCCTCGGGCAGAGCCTCCGTCGACGGCGCCATGTCGTCAGGCGCGAGTGCCTCGGCGAGCGAACGGATCGTCGGGTGAGCGAACACGAGCGTCGCGGGGAGCTCGCGACCCGACGCGACCGCGAGGCGGTTTCGAAGCTCCAGGCTTGCGAGGCTCCCTAGGCCGATGTCCCGAAGTGGCTGATCGATCGGCGGTCGTCTCTCGAGCCCCAAGATGGCGCGAACCTCTTCGGCCACCCTCTCCTCGATGGCTCGCAGCTCCAGCGGCAGCGCAGTCACTGCACGATGCTGACGCTGCGTCTCCCCACGGACTAGCGCCACCTTGCCGATGTGAGCCGCCGCAGCGAGGTGCCGGAAGGCGTCACTCACCTCATCGAAGGCGAAGGTCCGCACCGGCAGCGGAGACCAGGCCTGCCCAACCTGGCCGAGCACGTGCTGCAGGGCAGCCTGCAGGGCGGCGGGATCAGCATCGGCCCACGCCCCTAGGTCGAAGACGCTGTAGCCAGGGACGGGCTGGTCACGGAGGTCGCGCTTGCCGATCTCGACGAACCGCCCACCGGGGCGAAGCAGCGCCAGCGAGGCATCGATGAAGGGACCGACCAGGCTGTTCAGGACGACGTCGACGCCCCCCTCGAAGGTGGAGCCCCAGTCCGGATCGCGGGAGGACCCGATCCGCGTCACCCCCTCGTCGCGCAGCACGCCATGCTTTCGGGGATGCGCGGTGCCCCAGACCTCTGCCCCGAGGGCCCGGGCGACTCGCGTCGCCGCGAGGCCCACCCCGCCGGCAGCCGCATGCACCAGAACCCGCTCACCCGGCTGCAGGCGGGCGATGTGGTGCAGAGCGACCCACGCCGTGAGCCACGCCACGGGTGTCGTGGCAGCGACGGCATCGGGGAGCTGGGTGGGGGCGACGCCCGCCGCGGGCAACACCACGCGGCTCGCCAGCGACCCCGCTCCAAAACCGCACACTCTTTCGCCAAGATCAAGCTCAACCCCTGACCCTACGGCAACGATGGTGCCGACACACTCCGCACCGAGGGGACGCTGCGCACCTGGGTAGGCTCCGAGCGCCTGCAGGACATCCCGGAAGTTCAGCCCTGCAGCGTCCACGCGAACCGCGACCTCTCCAGGGCCGGGCTCCGTCGGCTCCACACCCGCCCAGGCCAGCCCGTCCAGTGCGCCGTCCCGTGCCTCCAGCCGTCGCTCCGAGGCCACCGCGGGTCGGCTGAGCTGGCCGTCGAGCCAGGCGACCACACGGTCACCGGCGAGCCAGCGCACGTCGCTCACCCAGGTGTCTTCCGTGGACGGCTGCACCCGCAAGACGACCCGGTCGGCCCGGCTCGGGTCTCCGCCCGCCCGATCGACGGACGTGGGCAGGAACACGACCCCCGGCGGAGCGAGCGCCGCCCGAAGCTGCATGCCGGCGTCCCAGCGTCCCTCGACCGTGCCTCCCGAGAGGCGACCCTCGACGCGAGCGTCCCCCAGTCGCAGCGAGGCAAGCGCCCGGTAGCCTGGCCCGAACTCCTGCCCGCCGTCGTGGAAAGACCGGTAGAGCGCCTCGACATCCCCCGCAGTCCCCTCCACCGGAGCCTCGGCCTCGGGCGGTGTCGCCGCGACCAAGATCCCACTGACCACGCGCGTCCACTCCACCCCGCGGACCGCGATCTGCCAGGAGCCGTCCGGAAGCAGTGTGAGCCGTGCCCGACGAGGCCGCGTCAGGTCGGTCGGAGCATGCAGGACCACCTGCGCGAGCGCCTGCCCCTCCGCCACCGCGAGCACCCAGCGCAGCCACACCGCCGCCGCGACACGCGACTGGCCGTGGACGCGATGCTCATGGTCCGGGTGCAGGAGGCGCTCCCAGGTGGGCAGCGGACCATCGAGACGCCGACCTCGGGGGGCGTCTCGGTCGCCGAAGTGATGTCGCCGGCGCTGGAAGGGCAGCGCGACCGCCGCACGAGGTGCCGCATCCCCCGCCTCGAGCACCGCATGAGCCGTCGTCCCCGACAGCCCATAGGCGTTGACCGCAGCCAGGCCCGCGATGGGCTCCTCGCCCGTCGACAGGCGCAGACCCGTGGCCTCGAGCGCCTCGCTCGCCGGACCCGGGCACCCTGGCGCGGTCCCGTGGTGCAGCACGAGCGCTGCTGCGAGCAGTCCCAGAGCCCCGGAGGCTGCCTCGGGGTTGCCCACCAGGGTCTTCACGGAGCCGAGCACCGCCTCGGGGTAGACCTCCGCCAGGGCGCCAATCTCGATGGCGTCGCCCTGCGGACTCGCCGTGCCGTGTCCCTCCACGTAGGCGACCTCTGATGGTTCGCGCCCAGCGAGGGCACTCCGTGCCGCCCGCGACTGGGGTGGACCGGCCGGCGCCGTGAGGGAGGCCGTGCGCCCACCGTGCTCGACCGCCGTACCGACGAGTCGTGCTCGCGCCGGCAGGCCCGCGCCCTCCGGAGCGAGGACCAGCACGACGGCACCCTCCGAGCGGCCGTAGCCGTCAGCCTGGCTCTGGTAGGACCGCGTCTGGCCGTCCGACGACAGCGCCTCACCCGCCGCCGCGTCCGCGAAGGGCTCGGGCGCGAGGGACAGATGCACCCCGGCAACGATCGCCAGCTCGCACTCGCCGTCCGCGAGCGAGCGGCGAGCGAGGTGGGCCGCCACCAGGGCGGACGGACAGGCAGCCTGCACGACCAGGGTGGGCCCGGTGAAGCCAAAGGTGAAGGCGACACGTCCGGCTGCGAAGGACGGGTCGTTTCCGGAGCCCGCGAAGAGCGCGTCGCCGAGCAAGCCAGCGCGGTCGAGCAGCAGGGTGTGGTCGGCTCCACCGATGCCGACGAACACGCCGACCCGACGCCCCCGCCAGGCCTCCGGATCGAGCCCCGCGTCGGCCAGCGCCTCCCAGGTCAGCTCCAGGAGGAGGCGCTGCTGGGGGTCCATCACCACCGCCTCGGCGGGCGGGATGCCGAAGAAGTCGGCGTCGAAGGACCACGGATCGTCGATGAAGCCGCCGTGCACTCGCGGCCCCCCCGGGGCGTCCGCCTCCCAGCGGGTGGACGAGGCCGCCGTCGACGCACCCGCTCGCCAGCGCTCCCACAGCGTGAGGGGGTGAGCGATGCCGTCCGGCAGGCGGCAGGCCCAGCCCACCAGCGCAGAGGGCCCGCCTACCGACGGCGCCACCGCCTCGGATGCCTCGCCCCCGAGGTGCGCCACCAGCGCGTCGATCGTGGGGTGATCGAAGGCCACGGTGCGCGAGACCGGCTCCTCGGTGAGCCGACCGAGGGCCCCCGCGAGCTCGAGGGCCTGCAGGCTGTCCATCCCGAGCTCGACGAGGCCACGATCGGACGGCACGGGCAGCTCGAGGCCGAGCGACCGCGCGACAGCGGACTCGATGCGCTCACGCAGCGTGCCGACCGAAGCCTCCGCATGCGGGGCGAGGTCGGCGAGGAGCGGCGGTGTCGGCTGGACCGCAGCCACGGCCGTCGGCCAGTCCACGTCCGCGACCACCACAGCCGCATCCTCCCCCGCAAGGAGCTGCTCCAGCCGGGTGAGCGCCGCCTCGGGCTGGAGGGGACGGATGCCCTGGGCCGAGCGTCGACCGAGGGTGTCGGCTGCCATGCCGCCACCTCCCCAAGGGCCCCAGGCGACACAGAGGGCGCGTCCGCCACGGGCGACCCGCGCGCTCGCGACCGCGTCGAGAGCAGCGTTCGCTGCCGCATAGGCCGCCTGACCTGGGCTCCCCGTCGTGCCAGCCATCGAGCCGTAGAGCACCAGCGGCACGGCGTCGGGGACGCACTCCGCCAGGGCGAGCGCCCCACCCAGCTTGCCGTGGAGGGCGCGCTCGAGGTGGCCTCGGGTGAGCCTCGGCAGGGTCACGTCCGCGAGGACCCCTGCCGCATGCACCACACCCGCGCAGCCCTCGACGAAGTCCGTCAGCGCCTCTGCATCGGCCGCATCCAGCGCGACCACGTCCACCGGTGCCCGGATCGCCTCGAGGCGACTCGGCTCTACCCGTCCGGAGCGGCTGCCGAGCCGAATGCGTGTCGCGCCCGACGCCACCAGACGCTCGGCGAGCGCGAGACCGAGCGCGCCGGTTCCTCCCGTGATGGCCCAGGTGCCCGTGACCGAGGCTGGCGCGGCGGGGACCACGTGCCGGTGCAGGCGGGCGACCCGTGCGACGCCGTCCCGCACCCGCCACGCGGGCTCGTCCAGCCCCAGCAGGCCGACGGCTGCGGGCACGTCGTCCGGGCTGCCCACGTCGACATGCACGACCCGGCGCTCCGGAAGCTCCAGCGCAGCGCAGCGCAGCATGCCCGCCAGCGCTGCGGCACCCGGCTCGACGTCGGACCGCTGGGTGACCAGCACCAGCCGCCCGGAGCCCGACTGGAGCGCGAGGCGGAGTGCGTCGCAGCGGTCGAGCGCCTCACCGCCTGGGTCGACCCACACCACGTCAGGACCTGCACCCACTCTCGCCCGCAGCGCATCGGCGAGCGGACCCGTTCCGATGACGGTCGCTCCCAGCGCGCGGCGTGCGCTCGGAGCGGCGACCCAGGCGACCGAGTAGGCGTCCTCCGGGCGCGCGACCGGCGTGATCGCGAGGTGCCGGCGGTCCCAGGGGGTGCGGGGCACATCGACGATCCGTCCGGAGCCTGTGGCGGCACGGTCCAGCTCCACGCCGGCGCCCCAGAGCGCGGCGGCGGCACCGAGGAGCGACCTCACCGGCTCGACTCCGCGGCGCAGGCTCGGCACAGCCGGCCCATCGACAAAGCCCGTGAGCACGGGCCGAGGACCCACCTCGAGGACGAGGTCCACGTCGAGCGCAGCCAGGCAGTCCGCGAAGCGAACCGGCGCACGGATCGACGCCGCCCAGTGCTCTGGGTCCGTCCAGGCCTCGGTCTCGAGGCGTCCGGTCCGGTTGGAGGGGAAGGGAAGCCGCGGCTCTCGCAGGGGCAGGTCCGCCACCACCTCGGCGAAGCCCTCCACGGCCGGCTCCATGCGCGGGCTGTGGAAGGCATGGCTCACCCGCAGCAGGCGAGAGCCCTCAAACCCTGCCGCCACGGACTCGACGGCCTCGGCATCGCCGGAGATCACCGTCTCGCCTGGATGGTTCACGGCCGCGACCGCTGCCCCCGCCGGCAGCAGCGGCTCGACCTCAGCCACGGGCCTGCGGATGGCCGCCATGGCCCCCCCGGGCGGCAGCTCTCCCATCCGCCGGCCCCGCTCGACGACGGCGACCAGGGCATCCTCGAGGGGAACCACCCCCGCGACCACGGCAGCGACCCACTCCCCGATGCTGTGCCCGACCACCGCGTCAGGTCGCAGGCCCCACGAGCGCCAGAGCTCCGCCAGAGCCCACTCGACGGCGAACAGGGCGGGCTGGGTCATGGCCGTGTGCCGAAGCGCCTCGTCGTCCTCGAGGAGGTCCCGGAGCGACCGGCCGAGCAGGGGCTCCAGCACCGCCGCACAGCGATCGAGTGCCGCCGAATAGACGGGGAAGGCCTCCGCGAGCGCCAGCCCCATGCCGCCGTGCTGCGCCCCCTGGCCCGTGAAGGCGAGCGCCACCCGCGGCGCGTCAGTCGCGACCGTCGGCTCGGCCTCCTCGAGTCGCTGGCGGGCGTCCGACCGGTCCGTCGCCACAACCGAGAGGCGATGACGATGACCGTCCCGTCCGACCCGAGCCGTGTGGGCGGCGTCGGCCCAGGAGCCGTCGGTCAGGTGGTCCAGCCACGCGCTCCGGAGCCGCTCCAGGCCCTCCGCCGTGCGCGCGGACAGCGGGAGCCAGGCCAGCGCATCGGGCGTCTGCACGGGAGGAGCCGCGGGGCCGAGAATGGCGTGGGCGTTGGTGCCTCCGATGCCGAAGGCGCTCGTCGCCGCCAGACCGTCGAAGGGGGTCGCCGCGACCGCCACGCGGGTCTCCGGAGCCAGGTGGGGGCTGGGACTCCCGAAGTTGGGCTGCGGCGGCACCACCCCGTGACTCAGCGCCAGGGTGGCCTTGATCAGGCCGGCGACGCCTGCGGCCGCCTCGAGGTGCCCGAGGTTCGCCTTCACCGCACCGAGGACAGGACCGGCGCCATAGACCGCCCGCAGCGCGCCCGCCTCGATGGGGTCGCCCAGCGGCGTGCCTGTCCCGTGGCACTCGATGTAGCCGACCTCCGCCGCATCTGCGCCCGCGTCGACCAGCGCCGCACGCAGCACCTGCTCCTGGGCGGGCCCCGACGGTGCCGTGAGGCCGTTGGAGCGGCCGTCGTGGTTGACGGCAGTGCCCCTAACGACGGCGTGCACCGTGCGTGCCGCGCGCTCGGCATCGTCGAGTCGCTCGAGGACCACCACTCCGCAGCCCTCGCCGCGTCCATAGCCGTCGGCTGCCGCGTCGAAGGACTTGGAGCGCCCGTCGGGGGCGAGGGCCCCGATGGCGCACAGGTAGACGAAGGCGTCGGGGTCGAGCAGCACGTTCACGCCACCGACGACCGCCAGGTCGCAGGTGCGCTCGCGGAGGGCGCGCACGGCCAGGTCGAGGGCCACCAGAGAGGCCGAGCAGGCCGTGTCGACCGCGAGGGTCGGTCCGTGGGTGCCCAGCACGTAGGCCAGCCGGCCGACGGCGGCCGCCGAGGTGTTGCCCGTGCCCGACCACGCATCGACCGCAGAGGGGCCTTGGTCGTGCACACGCAGCTTGTGCTCGCTGTGGGCGATGCCCACGAACACGCCGACCGAGCGACCCGCCAGGCTGCGAGGTGCGATGCCCGCGTGCTCGAGCGCCTCGTGCTGAACCTCCAGCAGCAGCCGGTGCATCGGGTCCATCGCGGTGGCCTCGGCCTCAGACAGCCCGAAGGCGCGTGGGTCGAAGGCGAAGACGTCCTCGCGGAGGAACCCGCCGCTGCGCACGTAGGCCCGCCCCGCTGTGCCGCGCTCGGGGTCGTACCAGCCCTCGGTCGACCAGCGGTCTGGCGGCACACCGGTCGTGCCCACGCGCCCCGCCTGGAGCATCTCCCAGAGAGCATCAGGGTGGTCGGCCCCCCCCGGGAAGCGACAGCCCATGCCGACGATCGCGACCGGCGACCGACGATCGCCCTCGAGGGCGGCGACCCTAGCGCGGAGGACGCGGACGGCCTCTGCGGCTCTCCGGAGACGTGCGGACTGGTCGGGCATGGCGGACTCTACCCGGGCCACGCTCCTCGTGCAGGTTCCCCGCGCCGACTGGACCGGGCAGACGACGACGACTGCACGTGGACCCACGCTCCCGCCACCGGCCTGCCCGCCCTGAGTGTGCTCGGAGTCGGGTACCCCACCCCTCCGGGCTCCGCGCTCGGCTGCCTCACGCTCACGCATCAGCCTCGGGCTGCGCCACGGGGTGACGGACGACCGTCGCTGACAGCCGTCGGTCGGCAGCACGCCGAGGGGCGAACCGGGACGCTCGCCGTGCACGCCGCATGCAGGGGCGCGGGTGTGTCTGTCGGATTCACCATGGCCGACCTGCGGTCGGTGGTGCACTCCTATGCCGACGCCGCGTGGTCGGCGGCGTCCGACGTCGACGTACCCGTCGCCGGTTGGCGCCGGCGGGTCGTAGAGCGCCTGGGGTGCTGCGGGGACCCGCATGCCGGGTTCGTCTGACTGCGGTGCGACCC
>PKDJ01000140.1 GCA_002862545.1 Pseudomonadota bacterium | reverse complement strand
CGGCTACCCCGCTGACATGCTCGACCTGTCCATGGAGCTCGAGGCCGACCTCGGCATCGACTCCATCAAGCGCGTCGAGATCCTCAGCGCCGTTCGCGAGGACAACCCCAGTCTCCCCGAGGTCGACCCCGGTGAGATGGCGCAGCTCCGCACCCTCGCCCAGATCGTCGACTACCTCGGCGCCGCTGTCGGAGGGGCTGCCTCGGCTCCTGCAGCGACCGCAGCGCCGGCGCCCGTGGCCGTCCCCGACAACCTCGGGCGCTTTGCGCTCGAGTGGGTCGACAGCCCTGCTGCGGGTCTCTCACAGCCCGGCTTGTCTGGCATGATCGCGGTCACGAACGTCGGCTCGATCTCCACTGCGGTGGCGGCCGAGCTCTGCCGCCGTGGGCTCGAGGCGAGCGTGGTCGACACCGTGCCCGCAGACGCCAGTGCCGTCCTGATCCTCGAGGGTCTGTCAGACGAGCTGTCAGCCGAGGCGACTCGCGATGCTGCACGGCGAGCCTTCCAGGCGGCCAAGGCGGTCGCGAAGCGGTTCTCATCCGAGGGTGGCCTGCTCGTGACCGTCCAGGACACGGGTGGAGACTTTGGGCTCTCCGGAGCCGGTGACCGCGCATGGCTCGCCGGCCTCCCCGGCCTGGTGAAGACCGCGGCACAGGAGTGGTCCGAAGCAAGCACCAAGGCGATCGACATCGCGCGTGGCCGTCGGAAGGACAAGGCCGTCGCAGTGGCCATCGCCGACGAGCTGTTCGCAGGTGGCGCCGAGATCGAGGTCGCCCTGGGCTCGGACGGCTCCCGGCGCACGCTCAGGTCCGTCCGTCAGGAGCCGAACACGACCGAGCCCGTCGTGCTGGGGACAGACGACGTGGTGGTCGCGAGCGGTGGTGCTCGGGGCGTGACCGCGGCGACCCTCATCGCACTCGCTCAAGAGACCCAGTCCAAGTTCGTCCTCCTCGGGCGCACCCCCATCGCTGACGAGCCGGCGCAGGCGCGTGGTGCCGCGGACGAGGCCGCCCTCAAGCGTGCCCTCGTGCAGGCCGCCGTCGCTGCTGGCGAGCGCCCCAACCCGGCGGCCATCGGCAAGCAGGTGAAGCGAATCCTGGCTGGTCGCGAGATCCGGGCCACGCTCGCCGCTCTCGAGGCTGCAGGCTCGGCCGCCCGGTACGTCGCCGTCGACGTGACCGACGCCCCTGGACTCACCGCCGCGTTCGACGACGTTCGCGCCACCTGGGGCCCCATCACGGCCCTGGTGCACGGTGCTGGGGTCCTGGCGGACAAGTCCATCGTCGACAAGACGCAGGACCAGTTCGACTTCGTCTACGACACCAAGATCCGTGGCATGCAGGCGCTCCTCGCGGCGACGGCTGACGATCCGCTGAAGGTGCTCCTGCCGTTCAGCTCCGTGGCTGCACGCTGCGGCAACCAAGGCCAGGTCGACTACGCCATGGCCAACGAGGTGCTGAACAAGGTCGCGGCTGCCGAGGCGGCGCGTCGGCCCGGGCTGATCGCCCGTGGTCTCGGCTGGGGCCCCTGGGAGGGCGGCATGGTGACGCCTGCTCTCAAGGCCCGATTCGAGAGCCTCGGCGTCCCGCTCATCCCGCTGGCCGTGGGCGCGAAGATGCTGGTCGACGAGTGCCGCACGCCCGTCAGCTCGGGCGGCACCGAGGTCGTGCTGGGAGGAGAGCCGAAGATGCAGGCGCTGGCCGAGGCAGGTGGTGCCCGAGGCGTGCGACTCGCCGTGCACACCGCCCGCGCGAGCCACGCCTACCTCGCAGACCACACGATCGCCGGCGTTCCGGTGGTGCCGGTCGTGCTCGCCCTCGAGTGGTTCGCCCGGGCAGCGAGGGCCACTCGCCCGAAGCTGTTCCTCGCTCGCATCCGCGACGTGAAGGTGCTCTCGGGCGTCAAGCTGGACGCATTCGACACGGGCACCTGGCTCGAGGTCACGACGCGCGAGCTCTCCAACGGCACCGGCAGTGTGCTCGCCCTCGAGCTTCGAGGCCCGAGCGGCCGGGTGCACTACCGGGCCACGGCGGAGATGACCGAGCGGGCCCCGAGCGGCGGACCAGCGCTGCCCAGCCTCGAGCTGCAGCCATGGTCGGACGACGCCATCTACGACGGGCATGTCCTGTTCCATGGAAAGACATTCCAGGTGATCGAGGCGCTCGAGGGGATCGGTGATGCGGGCATCGAGGCCCAGCTCTCCACCACCGAGACGGTCTGGGGTCAGGGCCCCTGGATGACGGACCCCGCCGCGATGGACGGTGGGCTGCAGCTCGCGCTGCTGTGGGCCAAGCGCGTCCTCGGAGGCGCAACGCTGCCCATGGGCGTCGGCAGCTGGGAGCGGTACGCAGACACCAGCGACGCTTCCCTGACGGCCGTGCTCTCTGGCGAGCCCATCGGCCGCGACAAGGCCCGCGTCGACGTTCTGTTCCGCGATGGCCAGGGGCGCACCGTCGCCGGTCTTCGTGGCGTCGAGCTCATCCTTCGCCCCGATTCGTCGACGGCCAGCCGTCCGAGCGCCTGAGGACTCCCCATGCGTCCGTTCGAGCCCATCGCCATCGTCGGGCGCGCCTGCGTGCTGCCCGGCGCCCACACGCCCGGTGCCCTCTGGGACGCTGTCGCGGCTGGACGCGACCTCCTGCGTCCGGCTCCCTCCGACCGCTGGCGAATGACGCCAGCCGACTCGCTGACGACAGATCCAGCGTCTTCGGACGATCGCGCGTGGTCTGACATCGGCGGCTACGTGTCGGGGTTCGACGCCACGTTCGCGCAGGAGCTCGCAGGCGACCCCTTCGGCCTCCCCTCATCCCACCTGCAGGCGCTCGATCCCCTTGTGCACTGGGTGCTGCACACGTCGCGTGCCGCGCTCAGAGACGCGGGCGTCGACGGTGCCTCTCCAAGAGTTGGCGCGATCCTCGGAAACTTGTCCTTCCCGAGCTCCGGCATGGCGCGATTCGCCGAGCGTGTGTGGCTGGAGCGAAGCGGGCTGTCAGAGGAGGACCTCGCCCTCGCAGGCGTGAGCAGCGCCCACCCGATGGACCGCTTCATGTCGGGCCTGCCGGTGATGCTCCTCCGGCCCGCGCTCGGCTTGGGTGGGCCGCTCTTCGCCCTCGACGCCGCCTGCGCATCCTCGCTGTATGCCCTGAAGCTCGCGTGTGACCGTCTTCAGGATCGGTCGGCCGACGTCATGCTCGCGGGCGCCGTCAACCGCTCGGACGACCTGTTCATCCACGTTGGCTTCTGTGCACTCGAGGCGATGTCACGGACGGGTCGCAGCCGCCCCTTCCACGCCGACGCGGACGGCCTGGTCCCCGCCGAGGGCGCGGTCGTCGTCGCGCTCAAGCGTCTCGACGATGCCATCGCGAGCGGCGACCACGTCTACGGCGTGATCCGCGGCGTGGGCCTGTCGAACGACGGCCGTGGACGTGGGCTCCTCGCGCCGGCAGTCCGGGGCCAGGTTCGTGCAATCGAGGCCGCGTATGCGATGTCGGGCCTCTCACCGGCAGACGTCGGCCTCGTCGAGTGCCACGCCACCGGCACACAGGTCGGCGACCGGACCGAGGTTCAGAGCCTCGCCGAGGTCTATGCCGGCCTCTCCGACGTGCCGCTCGGATCCCTGAAGTCCAACCTGGGACACCTGATCACCGCTGCTGGTGGCGCCGGACTCCTCAAGGTCCTTGGCGCCATGGAGCACGGCGTGCGCCCCCCCACGCTGCACGCAGAGCAGCCGATCGCCGCTCTGGTGGGCAGCCCCTTCCGTCTGCTGCACGCATCAGAGCCATGGACCTCCGATGGCCCGCGGCTCGCAGCGCTCGACGCCTTCGGCTTCGGCGGGAACAACGCGCACGTCCTCGTCGAGGAGTTCACGGGCTCGCTCCCACGTCGTGGACACACAGCACCGATCGCAGCGCCGACGGGCCACATCGCCGTCGTCGGACTGGGTGCCTCGATCGCGGGTGCTGACGGCCCGAAGATCGCGGCCGCGCTGCGAGCGGGCTCGCAGCTGCAACACCCGGCATCGACCGTAGAGCTGCCGCTTCGTGGTCTGCGGTTCCCCCCTAAGGACCTCGAGCAGACCCTGGCCCAGCAGACGCTCGTGCTTCGAGCGGCGCTCGATGCGCTTGCGGATGGACCCGGCCTGCACGGGGATCGCACCCAGGTACTGATCGGCTCGGGCTCCGACCCGGAGGTGGCCCGGTACGGAGCGCGCTGGCGGCTCGCAGAGTGGGGACGACGCTGGGCGGAAGCCCGCGGCACCGAGCGAGAGGCAGCCTGGCTCGCCGAGGCCCGCGACGCCGTGATCCCGCTCCTCACGTCCGCCGGCGTCGTCGGAAACATGCCGAACATTCCGGCTAATCGCCTCAACTCACAGCTCGACGTGGGCGGGCCCTCCTACACTGTCTCCGCGGAGGAGCTCTCTGGCCTCCGGTCCCTCGAGGTCGCGATGCGCGCCCTTCGAGCACACGAGGTGGACTCCACGGTCGTGGGCGCCGTCGATCTCTCCTGCGAGCCCGTGCATCGAGCGGCGCTCGAGGGTGTGGGGGTGGATGCTCCGACGGCGGATGCAGCCGTGGTGTTCGTGCTGGAGCGTCTTGAGGACGCTGTCGCCCAGGGCCACCCCGTCTGGGCCGTCCTGGACGAGTCCCCTGTCTCGGCCCAGCTCCCGGATCTCACCGACCAGCTGGGTCGCAGCCATGCAGCCGACGCACTGGTTCGTGTGCTCGCCGGGGTGCTGGCAGTGGCCGATGGCCGCAGCGGGCCCGTCACGGTGGAGACAAGGTCCTTCACGGGTCACTCGGGGGCCGTCACCGTCCTCCCGCCGCCCTCGGGTCATGGGCGCACGCAAGCCCCGTCGACCGTCGAGCTCTCCCGCTCACTCACCTTCCTCGCGCACCCGCCGGACGTCACCGTGCCGGCAGTCCCAGGAAACGTCATGCAGACCATGCAAGCCGCTCCCGCCCTGCCGCCGGCCTCCGAAGATGCTCCCGCTGGCTCCGGAAGCACCGGCTTTGGCGCCGACCTCGAGCTCGTAGACCACGTGCCCGCGCCTGCTCCTGCAGAGCCGACCCACGCACCGAGTCCAGCCCCCGCTGCTCGGCCCGTTGCCGCGCCGCTGGCTGCAGCTCCGAGCGTCGCGCCGCGCGCAGCTCACCCTGGCGCTGCAGGTCGGCTTGCAGCCATGACGAGGCAGCTCGCCGACATTCACAAGGCCCACCTCGCGCAGCAGGCTGAGCTACAGGCTCGGTATGTGGCCGTGACTCAGCAGGGGCTCTCCGGCCTCAGGCAGGCCTGGGCCGCGCGCTCCAACGCCCACGTGATCCCCGCGGAGGCCGGCCGTCCGATGCCTGCGCTGGCCGCGCCCGCTCCACGTCGTGTCGCCGCCAAGTCCCTGCTCGACGCAGCTCCTCCCGTGCCTGCGCAGAGGGCCCGCGCAGTGGCACCGCCCAAGCCTGCGACCGCACCCAAGCCTGCAGCGGCAGTGCCGAGGGCACAGACCAAGCCCACGGCCAAGCCTGTGGCCGCCACCAAGCCGGCTCCGAAGGCTCCTCCTGCGGCCAAGGCCAAGGCTGCCCCCAAGAAGGGCCGCACCGCCTCCTCCAAGGGCTCCCGCGAGTCATTCCCCACGCCCGAGTACCTCCCGACGCCTGCGGTGGACGACCTGCCCGGACCCAAGTGGGATCGGCGGCAGCTCGAGATCCTGGCGTCCAACAAGATCAGCGAGGTGTTCGGCCCGCAGTTCGCGATTCAGGACGACTTCCCCCGCCAGGTCAGGATGCCCGAGGACCCTCTCCTCTTGGCGGACCGGGTGGTCGGACTCGACGCCGAGCCCGGCTCCATGACCACGGGCACCATCTGGACCGAGTCCGACGTGGAGCCAGACCGCTGGTTCATGCACCGGGGCGGGATGCCAGCCGGCATCCTCATCGAGTCAGGTCAGGCCGACCTCCTGCTGATCTCGTGGCTCGGCGCCGACTTCACCAACCGCGGCGAGCGCGTCTACCGCCTCCTCGGCTGCCAGCTGACCTACCACGGCGGACTCCCACGACCTGGCGAGACGCTCCGCTACGACATCCATGTCGACGGCCACGCCACGCAGGGTCCGGTCCGGATCTTCTTCTTCCACTACGACTGCCGCGTCGACGGCCACAAGCGGCTGTCCGTGCGCGAGGGACAGGCCGGCTTCTTCACTGATGCCGAGCTCGCAGAGTCGGGCGGGATCCTCTGGGAGGCCGCGACGGGTGAGCATGCGCCCGATGCCCGGGTCGATCCGCCGGCCATTCCGTGTGCCCGCACCAGCTTCTCCCGTGAAGAGGTCCTGGCGTTCGCCTCTGGCGATGGCTGGACCACCTTTGGCGACGGCTTCGAGAACCTGGCCGCCCACGTGGACACGCCACGGATCAGCGCGCCCCCCATGCTGTTCTGGGACCACGTGCTCCAGTTCGACCCACGGGGTGGCCCCTGGCGCCGCGGCTACCTCCGCGCGCACCAGACCATCACGCCCGATGACTGGTTCTTCGACGGCCACTTCAAGGACGACCCGTGCATGCCGGGCACCTTGATGTTCGAGGGCTGCTTGCAGGCCATGGCCTTCTACATGGCCGCCTTGGGCTTCACCGTGAAGCGCGACGGCTGGCGCTTCGAGCCCGTGCCCGGAATCCCCTACGATCTCAAGTGCCGCGGCCAGTGCATTCCCTCGTCCAAGGAGGTGATCTACGAGGTGTTCGTCGAGGAGGTCCATGACGACCTGCACCCGGTGATCTACGCGGACCTGCTCTGCACGGTCGACGGCCTCAAGGCCTTCCATGCGCGCCGCGTCGGCCTGCAGCTCGTCCCGAGCTTCCCCCTGGAGCGACGCACCCACATCCTGGAAGACTTCGAGGAGCCCAAGCCCGTGGCCGTCGTGGACGGCTTCCCCTTCGGCTACGCATCGCTGATGGCCTGTGCATGGGGCAAGCCGAGCGACGCCTTCGGACCGATGTACCTCCCCTTCGACAGCGGCAGGCACGTCGCCAGGCTGCCGGGGCCGCCCTACCACTTCATGACGCGGATCACGTCCATCGAGGGTCCCATCGGCGGCATGAAGGCCGGTGTGACCATCGATCTCGAGTACGACATTCCGCCCGACGCCTGGTACTTCGACGCCAACAGCAACCGGACGATGCCGTTCTGTGTGCTGCTGGAGGCGGCGCTCCAGCCGTGCGGATGGATCGCCTGCTACGTCGGCTCTGCCCTGACGACCGAGGAGGACCTCCTCTTCCGGAACCTGGACGGTACGGGAACCCTGCTTGCGGAGCTGCCGCCAGATGCGGGCACGCTGCGCACCCGAAGCAAGCTGACCTCCATCAACGCCGCCGGCGGCATGATCATCGTCTCGTTCGATGTGTCCTGCTTCCTCGACGATGTGCACGTCTACGAGCTGCAGACCGTGTTCGGGTTCTTCCCACGCGAGTCCTTCGAGAACCAGGTCGGCATCGTGCCGACGGACGAGGACCGGGCAGCCTTGGCTCTCCCGAGCGACTTCAACGTCGAGCTCGCAAGCCGGCCGGCACGGTACTTCGCGGAGCCGCTGTGCCTCCCCGATCCCATGCTGCTGATGATCACCCGGGTCGACGGCCTTTGGCCTGAGGGGGGCAAGGCCGGCCTGGGTCGCATCCGCTCCGTCAAGGACATCGATCCTCGGGAGTGGTTCTTCAAGGCTCACTTCTTCGCAGATCCGGTACAGCCCGGCTCCCTCGGCATCGAGGCCATGATCCAGACACTGCAGTTCTGGATGATCCACAGCGGGCTCGGTGACGACATGACGGCGCCGCGCTTCGAGGCGCTCGCCCTCGGCAAGGCCCACAAGTGGAAGTACCGCGGCCAGGTCGTGCCGCGGAACGAGCACGCCTACGTCGAGCTGGACATCGTCGAGGTTGGCGAGGACGAGACGGGTCGCTACGCCATCGCCGATGGCTACTTCTGGGTCGACGGCCTGCGCATCTACGGCTGCGACGGCCTCGCCATCCGCGTGGTCGACGATGCCGCCCTCCAGCGCACGCCCGACACCGAGTCGAGCATCGACCCCTCTGTGGACGCCTGGCTCTCCGACCACTGCCCCACCTGGACCGTTCCTGCCCTACCGGCCATGTCGATGGCCGACCGCATCGCAGGTGCGGCCACGCAGCGCGTACCGAACCGGAAGGTCGTGGCCATCGAGCAGCTTCAGGTGCATCGCTGGCTGCCCGTCACGGGCCCCACTCGCCTGCACACCGAGACCCGGTGGATCGACGGTGACACGCTCCGCGTCGTGCTGTCCGCCTGGCGGGAGGCTCCCAAGGCCGCTCTGTCTCGCTTCGAGCCCGTCGCGACCGGTCATGTGCGCTTTGCGGACGTGTACGGCAAGGCTCCGCTCGCGGACAAGCCCCTCAAGAATGCCGAGCCCGCCGAGGATCCCTACAGCTCTGGAGCGCTCTTCCACGGACCGGCCTTCCGCTACGTCACCGCTCTGGCCTTCGGGCCGGCCGGGAGCACGGCGACCCTCGACGCCGGCAAGGGCACCGTCGCCTGGGGCACGCTGGGTCAGGGCCTGCTCGATGCCCTGACACACGCCATTCCACACGACCAGCTGTCGCGCTGGGACAGCCGCATTCCCGAGGACCAGGTCGGCTACCCGTGGCGGATCGACGCCCTCGACCTCTATGAGCGTCTCCCTGAGACCGGGGAGTTCCGGCTCGAGGCGCGCTTCGAGGGCTTCGCCGACGAGGCGCTCCGCCACCCGCAGATTCGAGTCGATCTCTGTCGCGACGACCGCGTCATCGCGCGTCTACGCATCACAGAGGTGCTTCTCCCGAAGGGCCCCATCGGTGGAGCGCCGCGCCTCGACCGGCTCTCCTTCCTTCGCGACCGAGAGTACGTGCCAGGAATGAGCCTGTCGGTCGTCGAGGACGACGCCACGACCGCGTCAGCCTCTGCGCTGGCCCAGAGTGACTGGCTCCCTGGCACGATCGCGACACTGTACGGCACGACCGAGCTCGACGAGGTCGCCGTGCGTGACCACGTCGCGCGTGTGGCCCAGGTTCATCCCGGGACCGTCCAGTATGAAGACGGCACCGCACGCTCGTCGGCGGAGCCGCTGACCACGCGCCTCGTCACGGTCGCGGACGGCACGGCTCGCAGCGCGGGCCCGGCGACCTTCGACCTGTCGTCGGTGCGCGAGCGCTGGGACTCCGTGTTCGGAGTCGGTCGCTGGCCCGTCGAGGACATCTACTACGGCCTGATCCAGCGCTTCGTGCGTCGCGTCGTCTACCTCGACCCCGCCGCACTGGCGGCCACTCACGGACGGCCGACGCTCTACCTGGGGAACCATCAGACCGCCATCGAGTCGCTCCTGTTCTCGATCCTCGCAGGTGGTCTGAACGGGGTGAACACGGTCACGATTGCCAAGGGTGAGCACCGGGAGACCTGGCTCGGCAAGCTGATCGCCCACTGCTTCAGCTACCCGAAGGTGGTCGACCCCGAGGTGATCACCTTCTTCGACCGCGACAACAAGCGCCAGCTCGTGCGGATCATCAAGCGCCTCGGTCGTGAGCTCTCCGATCCCGGAAAGAGCGTGATGGTCCATGTCGAGGGCACGCGCTCGTTCTCGTGCCGCACCACTCCGGTGGAGCGGATGAGCGGCATGTTCATCGACATGGCGCTCGAGGCTGGCGCACCGATCGTGCCCGTGCGCTTCGTCGGCGGGCTGCCTGTCGAGCCCCTCGAGACCCGGACAGAGTTCCCGGTCGGCATGGGTCAGCAGGACATCTGGTTCGGACGGCCTCTTTTGCCCGAGCAGGTCTCGGCGATGCCTCTCCGAGAGCGCAAGCAGGTCGTGCTCGATGCCATCAATGGCCTCGGCTCGGACCACACCACCGAGGAGCCTCTCCCGGGAGACGCCGAGCTCGCCGAGCGCGCGGCCGCGTGGCAGGCGCAGACGGGCGTGCAGCCGGAGCATGCCGTCCTCCTCGAGGTCCTCCGAGAGAACCCCTCACCGACCGAGCCGATCGCACGCCTGCTGGCCGCCGCTGGCGGCGCAGCGCTCGAGCTGGACGGCAGTGAGGAAGATGCCTGGCTCGGCGAGCTGGCGCAGCGCCTCATCGGGTGGCAAGCGCCAGAGTAGTGCCGAGCGGCGAGGCGCCCAGCGAGGGCGCCCGCAGCAGCTCTCACTCGCTCTTGGAGAGGTCCCACACGGAGACCTTGAAGGCTCCCTCGGTCGTCTCCTTCGTCGCACCGACAATGCCGACGACCACCTCCATCTCGGAGTTCGGGAAGCCGATCTTGACGCGCTCGGGCTGACCGGCGGAGGCGTCGTAGAGTGCGATGCAGCGCCAGGCCGCGCGCAGCTCTGGCGGTCGCGAGCCCTTGTCGACCATGCCGAGCTGCATCACGTACATGTTCACGTCGACGCCATCGGCCGGGTCCACCTCGACGATGAACTCCTTGCCCTTGGCCTGACTGAACTGCTTGAAGACCGTGTTGCCCGAGAAGTGCTGGAAGCGCGTTCCAGGGAAGCAAGCAACCGCCGACTGGTCGGCCCAGTCGTTGTCGATGACCTTGCCCTCCTTGAGGTCGCCCTCGAAGGTGATGTCCGCGTCGCGCTGCGGAGCCAGCGGGGCCGCGAGCGCAAGAGTGGCTGCAAGAAAGGCAATCATCAGGGAAGCTCCTTCGGTCTCAAGATCGTAGACAGCGTCCAGGCCCTAGGCTGGAGGGCATCGGCCCAGGTGGGCCCCTCTCCAGTCATCAAGGCCACGTTGGCTGTGGTCATTCTCACGCTCGAACCCGTGAGCCAAGCCACAGCGTCCTCCCAGCCCGGATTGTGCCCCAACACCATCATCTGGGTGCAGGCATTGGGAGCCTGCGCGAGTGCCCGCACGAGCGTACCTACCCCGGCATGGTAGAGCAGGCGGGTGAACACCACCTCCGTCTCGGGCAGCCGGTCGGCCATCCGTGCCCACGTCTCCTGCGTGCGGGCACTGTCGCTGGAGAGCACCATCTGGGGGGTCCAGCCAAGCTCGACCAGGGCGTCCGCGATGCGCGGCGCGTCTCGTCGACCCCTTGCGTTGAGAGGACGAACATGGTCGTCGGTGACCCCAGCGGGCCAGGCGCTCTTCGCGTGGCGCATCACGGCCAGGTAGCGAACCACAGAGGCGAGTCTACACGAGGCGGCCGCGGAACTCGCCCGCATTGCGAACCAACAGCGTGGATGGGAGCCCCTCGAGCAGCACCATGAGCCGCTGTGCGTACTCCTCCTCGCTGCCTGCAGCGGGAATGTTCATTCCGAGGAAGACGAAGTCGGCGGACTGGGAGTGCGCGCGGATCAGCTCGTGGGTGTCGACATCGGAGGTCCGGCGGATGACCTCCACGTCCACGTCGATTCGAATCTCCGGGATCATGGCCTCGAACTCCCGACGACGCTGCTCGGCCTCATCGGGCGTGTCGACGATCGACTTGAGGAGAATGCGTGCGGAGCGCCACCCAGGCGACACCGTGAGCAGGTGCGCGAGGAGGAGCATCAGGTCGCCGTTGTTCTGACGCCCCGCCCACCACACGGTGATCGTGCGCGCGCCGGAAGGACGTGCCTCGACGTCTCCGGACGGCCTGTAGATCAGGGTGCACTTCTCGAGCTTCTCGAGACGACGGGCGACCCCGAGAAGGCGCTCGAGCTCCGCGTGCGCATTGTCGTGGTCATCGAGCCCGAAGAGGACCGTGTTCGACTGCAGACCCGCGAAGCCATTGGCCTGGGCTACCGTGAGGACCCCCTGCTCCTCGTCAGGGACGATCGACACTTCCGGAAAGGCCTGAAGACCCGACTCACGCAGCAGGCGCTGATTGGCGCGCAGCGTCAGCTTCGGGTCTTCCACGTCGTCTGGGTCTCCGACCACGAGGTGAACGAGCGTGACGATGCCGCGGTGCTGCCCGAAGTCGTCGGCGACCTTCACCAGCGGCAGGTCCTTCTCGAGGCCCGTGGTGAAGACCAAGATGTGCGGCCGCCAGTTGCGAGGATCGAAGCGTGCCTCACGCAGCGACATGAGGGCATAGCGGGCACCGGTGAGGAGCAGTCCGCTGCGGGCATCGCCCCACGTCGCCTCGAGCGAGCGACGCGACAGCGCGAAGAAGATCGCCGCCTCGACCAACAGAGCGACGATGCATGCCACTGGGTTGATCAGGCCCATCGCCAGGATGCAGCCCGCTGCACCGAGCAGTGAGGCCCACCAAGGCACCCGGATGCGGGGGCGGAAGGCCGGGTCGCCGATCACGATCTCCAGGAACGCGACCAGGTTCAGTGCACCGTAGGTGGTCAGGAAGAACACGGTGACCCACGAGGCGACCGCGTTCAGGTCAGGCAGCAGGATGACGGCGATGAAGGCCAGTGCGCCAGAGAGCCGCAGGCCGAGCACAGGCTCACCCGTCTCGGGGTCGTTCTCGGCGAGGGCGGCGGGCGCGAGGCGGTCACCCGCGAGTGCCTGGAGTGTCCGTGGTGCAGACAAGATGCTGCCGAAGGCACTCGACAGCACCGCACCCCACATGCCGGGGACGACGAGCCAGCCAAAGTAGGCGATGTCGGTCCAGATCAAGGAGTTCGTGGTCAGCTCGGTGGGGCTCGCGGCCATGGCGAGGACCACAGGGAGGGTCAGATAGACCACGGCTCCGACGGCAACCGCCCACAGCACCCCCGTCGGAATCGACTCGCTGGGGGACTCCAGATCACCCGACAGTGAGAGCCCGGTCAGCACGCCGGTGACTGCGGGGAAGAAGACGGCGAAGACCTGCCAGAACCCGACATCCTCCTCCCAAGGCCCCCACTGCTCGACCCGGATGTCGCCGTAGTCGATGCCGAAGAGCAACGAGAGGATCGAGGCTGCGATCAGCGCC
The DNA here is from genome assembly GCA_002862545.1 of Pseudomonadota bacterium. GTDB lineage: Bacteria > Myxococcota_A > UBA796 > UBA796. The sequence continues at coordinate 7,637 of PKDJ01000140.1, read as the reverse complement.
AGGATGGGGACCTGCAGCTTCAGGGTGAGCTCGGTGCTGCGCGCTGCAATCGCGGTGACCCCAACGACGATCGCCGCAGCGATCACCTGGAGGCTCCAGCCAGGCAGGCTGGGCACGACGATTCGCATCGTCTCTGCCAGGCCATAGGCGTACAGCGTCACCGAGAGGACCTGGGACAGGTACAGGGGAATCCCGATCGCCCCTCCAATCTCCAGACCAAAGCTCCGGGAGATCAGGAAGTACGCGCCACCGACACCCACGCGCATGCTCGTGGCCAGCGTGCTCATCGACAGGGCGGTCATGAGCGTGATCGCGTTCGAGAGGACGATGATCAGGAGCGCGCCCCAGACGCCAGCCGTGCCGACCACCCAGCCGATGCGCAGGTACATGATCACGCCGAGGATCGTCAGCACCGTCGGCGTGAACACGCCGAGGAACGTTCCCAGCTTCAGCTTCGACGTGGGAGCGCCTCCGCTAGCGACCTCACTCATGGTGTCACCCGTGTCCACGCACCCTCTTCAAGCTTCAGCGCCTGGGTCGGCCAGTATTGCAGATCGAGCTTCAGTGTCTGCACCCGGATGCTCCCGTCTAGTGCCTCGGTCGTGAGACGGACCGATGCACGGTCTGCCATCCCGGCCACCGCAGCCTCGAAGGCATCGAGGTCAGGCGTGGGCGTGCCATCCAGCGCGACCACTCTTCGGGTGGGGCGGATGCCGTAACGCTGCGCCGGCGACCCGTACCAGAGCCATGCGATGTAGACGCCCTCAGGGTCGATGCCCTGCTGGGCCCGGACGTCGAAGTGACTCTCGTGCAAGATCATGCCTGCCCACTGGAGAACGCGATCCGTACCACGTCCGTCGATGGGCACCGTGGCGACCTCCACGTCCTGCTCCTGTCCATCACGGAGGATGGTGAACGTGGCCGAGTCTTGACCATGCAGAGCCTCTAGGACCGACATTCGACTCAGCGGCTCACCATTCACATCCAACAACAGGTCTGTGTCTCGCAGCACCTCTGACGCTGGCGCACCGCCGAGGCGACGGCGAATCTCCATGACGTGTCGCACGTCGCTCGCCACCGCAGCCCGAACCCGATCGTCGGACAAACCACGGTCGCGTGCATCAGGCAGGCTGAGCGGTGCGACCTCGAGCCCTGGCGTTCGCAGCGCTGGCGCCTCACCGCGGAGCAACGGCTCGAGGACGGGTCGGAGAAAGGCCATGGGAAGACCGGTAAACAGGCGCTCTCCAGAGGCCTGGTCCAGGAAGGAAGCCCACAGGGCCACCATCCGTCCTCTTCGGTCGACGAGCACCCCTCCCAAGGTGCCCACGCTCTCGGTCACCCAGAGGCCATCCACGTTCGCGTCACGAAAGCGAGGCGTACGCGCTGCACCCAGCAGCACCGGCTCGACCCGCTCGACCTCGGTGCGTGTGTGCGCGACCACATGGTCTCGGTTCAGCCCGACGAGCCATAGTCTGTCTCCCTCGCCGGCGTCCTCGTCTGCGAGCGTGATCTCGGTGACTGGGGTGTCGCCGACCGAGTCCGGGTCGTACGCGATGACCGCAAAATTGTGCAGTGGGTGCAGGTAGACCGTCCGCCCCGGCACCCGCACTGCCCCCGCAAACGTGAGAGTGAGGTCGCCAAGCATCACGGGCACCGTGTCACGGTCGACGAGCACGAGCCCGCGCTCGGCGTCGATCACGGTCCCGACGCCGACGTAGTTGGTGTCCTTCACTCCAGCGGTCGGGTACGGGATGTCGAAGTCCACCATCACCAGGCTCGCTGCGACCCGACGCGCCACTCGGTCGTCAGGTGCATCCGCGATCACCGCGGGCGGAGAGCCGACCGAGAGCTCTGGAGGCGCGGGACTGTCGGTGCACGGCCAGCGCCCAGTGGCCTCGTCGAGGGTGCAGCGGCGCATCGGGTGCCAGCGGCGCTCCATGACGACGACCGACTCCCAGGCCCTCCGCGGGTCATCGACCGTGCTGTAGCGGAAGCGGACCCGCTGGCCGTCGGCCTTGGACTCGAGCTCCGCTTGAGCCGCATCGAGGTCGGGCACGGCCACGCCGTCGATGTGGCTCACCACGACACCGGACGGGACCTCCCAGGTGTGAAGCATGTACCCACTCACGGCGACGTACACCCCAGCGACGGGACGAACATGGTTTCGTGCCTGCTGGTACGACAGGTCATGGAGCACACCACGCCCGACCTCGAGGTACGACGCAGGGGTGATCCCATGGAGATCGTCGACCTCGACCGTGAGCTCGAGAGACGATGCGCCCCGCTCGACGCCGAAGACGACCTGTCCACCTACCCTGTCATCCAGCACAGACTCCAGGTCCACGAAGTCGCTACATGGCTCGCCGCCAAGACTCACGACGATGTCGCCCGGCTCGAGCCCTGCCTCCGCGGCCGGCCCCTCGGGAACCACCTCAGCCACGACGAGCATGCCCGTGCCAGCTGGAGACGCCCGACGCGCCGCCTCCTCTGCCTCCGGTGACAGCCCCAGGCGGCGGAGCTCGTCGAAGGAGGTGTAGCGCAGGACGGCTTGGAGGGTTCCCCGAGAGACGGGCTCGCCCGCCTTGATCAGATCCAGTGCTCGGACGACCCGATGCAGAGGCAGGTAGAAGCTCGAGGCCGCCGCGGTCGCACCACCGGCGTTGAGGGCGACGACCCTCCCCTGTTGGTCGATGACTGGCGAGCCACTAGAGCCTCCAGAGGTGTTGGAGGCGGCCTGGATGTAGAACGTGTTGAAGTCGTTGTAGGTGTCTCCACCGTAGCGGGGCGCGTTTCGGTCGGTCCGTGCCAGAGTGCCGTCGAGGATGGACAACTTCTCGCCCGCGTCGTTACCGATCACGCGGATGTCGAGACCGACCTCGGCGGCGTCTGGCGCCAGCGGAAGGGCGGCGACCTCCATGTGCCGAATGGCCGCGGGGTCGAAGCGGTAGACGCCGAAGTCGTGAACGGGATCGCGGTAGATCGGCTCGAGCTCAACCTCCTCGTGGTTCTCGAAGACGGCCTCGGCCACGACCGGTCCCGCGTGCACCATGTGGCGATTCGTGAGCAGCAGTCCCCGCTCCGCGTCAACGACGAAGCCCGTCCCCTGACTGGAGGACGCATCTTCGGTGTCGAAGTCCCGCGTCGCAGTCACACGCAGGGACACGACCGACTGCGCAGCACGGGCCACCGTCTCCCGCCATTGGGGAGCGTCGGGACTCGCATGTGCCGTCACGAGCGCGAAGAGCAGCAGAAGCATCGAGACCTTCTCCGACCGTGCGCTCTCGACGCACGGACCTCAGTTGTATCGGAGCGACACTGTCGTTGTGGCGGCGACAGCCTCTCCGTCCACCTCGGCGGCAGCCCAGCGCCACCGTCGAATCGCCTTCAGGGAGGGCGCCACGTAGACCTCCGGACAGGACACAACCTCCGCCTCCGTCGGCCGCCCCTGCGCGCTCACCTCTACCTTGACCACACACCGGCCGGGCTCTGGGTCGGCGTCGCGCGTGGACTTCGGCAGCTTTGGTGCAACACGCGTCATGGGCTTCAGCGCGCTCTGGGCTACGACGCCGACGGGCCAGCCCTCTTCGCCGGGGGCGCGGGTCACTTGAGAGGCAGCGATCCGCGCGTACGGCTGTCCACTGCCAGGAAAAACGAAGGTCAGCGGCATGCGCGCGTAGCGAGCGCCGGCGGCATCACCGGAGGCCAGCAGCCAGGACTTCAGCGCCTCGGCAACCGGGGCTCTCGCGTCCTTGGGACAGGCCTCGTCATGGAAGACCTGCTGCCGCCGCTCGGAGTTGACACCGAGCAAGACGGGGCAGCTGATCTCCTCGTCGCTCGTCAGCGCTTCCGGGAGGGCGAGCTGGTACACAAGCACCTCCGCGTACGGGTCGGTGCGCACGCCGAACAGGGGCGTGTCACGGGGCAGCTCGGGCGCCACCCAGTTGAGTCGAGCGTAGTCCACCTTGGTGTCGGGCATAGGCCGCCCCTGCAGGTCGGGGGGCTCGGGAAACCGAACGATGGACACCCCAGGAGCGCTCGGCCCCTCGATGACCCGCTTGAAGTCGACGCCGAGCGTCACACCAGTTCGGAACGGCGCTCCATCCAGCACTGGAGGCTCGAATCGCCAGCGACGAAGCGCTTCCTCTGCATAGTCTCGGTAGACATCGTCACAGTCCTCCACCCAGACATCTGAAGGCAGACCGGTGCTGCTGACCTCGACATGCGCTCTACAGGAGGCATCGCGGGTGTCACGCCCGACGGCCGCGACGGGGAATCCAATCGGAACCCTGCTGTCGACCGTGTAGTACAGCGGGTCCACCCCGTCAGGAAGCACCCACGCCACGTCATGCGCCTGCCGGACGAACACGCGCACCGTGTCGGGACCCGTGCGTCCTGGGTAGACGAACCACGCCTCGAACAGCTCGAGCCTCTGGTCGCCGCTGACGCCAGATACGTCGATCTGCCAACCCTCGCCGACATCACGCACGTCGCGAGCGACCTCTGCCGCACAGCTGCGCGTCTCGACGTCGACCTTCCCTGCAGCGTACGTGAAGAGCGCACGACAGACCCGCTCCTTGACCGCGTACATCTCTGGCGGCGGCGTCGGGACGAACCAGTCGGTGATGTCGATGCTGAGGCTGCCTCGCTCGGCCTGGAAGCGAACCTGGTCTGCCCCCTCCTCCGCCGCCTCAGCTGCACTGAGACCGAACGAGACGACTGCGATCATCAGGGTTGTCATTTGAAGGTCGTCCAGTTTCGGAAGATGAATGAATGCGCATTCAGTAACGGAGAGCTATGCGCCTCGCCTCGAACGAACCCACGCACACGAGAGAGGTCCATGGCCCCGATTCAACGCGTAGCCGTACTCGGCGCCGGCGTGATGGGCGCCGGTATCGCGGCTCACCTAGCCAATGCAGGCATCCAGACATTCCTCTTCGACATCGCGCCCCGAGAAGAGGGTGCGGACCCTCGCACGATCGCCCGCAAGGGCATCGAGGCGGCCGTCAAGGCGAAGCCCGCAGCGCTGTTCCGGAAGAGTGATGCCTCGCTCATCACCCCGTGCAGCTACGACACCGACGCCGACAAGCTCGCTTCGTGCGACTGGATCGTCGAGGTTGTCGTGGAGCGGCTCGACATCAAGAAGAAGGTCTTCTCTTGGGTCGCAGCCAACCGCCGCGAGGGCAGCATCGTCTCATCCAACACCTCCGGTATTCCTCTGGCCGACATGGCGGCCGGCATGCCCGAGGAGATGCGGCGGAACTTCCTGATCACCCACTTCTTCAACCCCGTCCGCTACATGCGCCTTCTGGAGATCGTCTCCAGTGACGCGACCGATCCAGACGTGGTCGCGAAGATGGCCGCCTTCTGCGAGATCACGCTCGGCAAGGGCGTCGTCTACGCGAAGGACACCCCCAACTTCATCGCGAATCGGGTCGGCGTCTACGCCATCGCCAGCGTCTTGAGACACCAGCAGGAGGCGGGTCTCACGGTCGAGCAGGTCGATGCCATCTTCGGCCCGGCTCTCGGCCGTCCCAAGTCCGCTGTCTTCCGCACCGCCGACGTGGTGGGCCTCGACACGCTCGGGCACGTCTTCCGCAACCTCCACGAGTACGCCACGGAAGACGAGGAGCGTGACATCTTCGTGCTGCCCGACACCGTGCACCAGCTCATTGCGGCAGGGGCCACCGGACAGAAGGCCGGCGCGGGCTTCTACAAGAAGGTGAAGAAGGGTGGGCGCTCCCAGATCCTCGCCCTCGACACCGCGACGATGGACTACCGCCCCGCCGAGAAGGTTCGCTACGCCTCCCTCGGTGCCGCACGGAAGGTCTCGGGCGCCGCAGCGAAGACCGCAGCCGTTGCCTACGGCGACGACGAAGCCGCGAAGGCAGCGTGGCGGGTGCTGGCCGACACCTTGATCTACTCCGCCAATCGGATCCCCGAGATCGCCGACGACATCGTGAACATCGACCGTGGCATGCGGTGGGGCTTCGGATGGGACCTCGGCCCCTTCGAGACCTGGGATGCCCTAGGCGTGCGCAAGAGCGTCGAGCGCATGGAGGCCGAGGGCCGCACGGTTCCGGCCTGGGTGAAGTCGATGCTCGCGTCGGGTCGTGAGACCTTCTACGCGCGCGACGCCGACGGAGTCCGCACCTACGCAACGCGCGATGGTGGCGTGGCGGCGGTTCCAACCAGCCCCGGCGTCATCCTGCTGCCCGACCTGAAGTCGACCCAGACACCGGTAGCCAGCAACGCCTCGGCCTCGCTGAACGACCTCGGTGACGGTGTGCTCAACCTCGAGTTCCACTCGAAGATGAACGCCCTCGACAACGACATCATCGCTCTGTACAGCGACGCCCTCGACCGCCTCGACCGCGGCGAGTGGGAAGCCCTCGTCGTCGGTAACCAGGACGGACGTGCCTTCTGCGCGGGCGCCAACATCGCGATGATCATGATTGCGGCCTCCCAGGGTCTGTTCGGGGAGATCGAGAACCTGATCGACTCGCTCCAGCGACTGGTGATGCGGGCCAAGTACAGCACGCGCCCCGTCGTCACGGCTCCTCACGGGCTCACCCTCGGTGGTGGAACTGAGGTCGCCATGCACAGCTCCGCTACACAGGCCTCGGGCGAGCTCTACATGGGCCTGGTGGAGGTGGGCGTCGGCCTGATTCCCGGCGCCGGTGGCTGCAAGGAGCTGGCGATTCGCTACCTCGGCGACATCCCGCAGGACATCGACTACGACCCGAACCCGTTCGTTCAGAAGGCCTTCGAGCGCATCGCGATGGCACGGGTCTCGAAGAGCTGCGAAGAGGCGAGAGCGATGGGCTACCTCCGCCCCTCCGACCGCATCTCGATGAACAGCGAGCACCTCCTGGCCGATGCCAAGGCACTCGCTCTCGGTCTCGCCAACGGCGGCTACGCGCCTCCTCGACGCCGCACCGTGAAGCTCCCGGGCTCCGCGGGTCGGGCGGCGATCGACCTGTTCCTCTACCAGATGGCCGAGGGAGGCTTCGTCACCCCTCACGACGTGACCGTCGGTCAGAAGCTGGCCTACGTGATGACCGGTGGCGACATCCCCGCCGGCACTCGCGTCACGGAGCAGGACCTGCTCGACCTAGAGCGTGAGGCGTTCCTGTCTCTCTGCGGTGAGCAGAAGACGCTGGAGCGCATCGCGCACATGCTTCAGACCAACAAGCCACTGCGCAACTGATCAGCGCACCGATTGGAGTCTCACATGCGTGAAGTAGCTGTCGTCTCCGCGGTGCGTACCGCGATTGGGAAGGCGAAGAAGGGCAACCTGAAGGACACACGGCCCGACGACCTGTTGGCCACCGTGCTCACGGCCGCCCTCGAGCGAGCAGGCGTACCGGGCGCTGATGTCGATGACGTCGTCATCGGAACGGCGATGCCCGAGGCCGAGCAGGGCATGAACGTGGCGCGCATCGCCGCCATGCGCGCGGGCATCCCTGATGAGGTCCCCGCGCTGACCATCAACCGCTTCTGCTCCTCGGGCCTGCAGTCCATCGCCCAGGGCGCCACCGCCATCATGGCTGGCTGGCAGGACGTGGTCCTCGCCGGTGGGGTCGAGTCGATGACCCAGATCGCGATGGGCGGACAGAAGCCCTCGCCCAACCCGACCC
>PKDJ01000137.1 GCA_002862545.1 Pseudomonadota bacterium | reverse complement strand
GCCCGCCCGACACCTACTCCCCAAACCTCCCGTACAGCTCGTCCACGCTCCCCCCCCCGGATGACGACCTGGCTGCCCGGCCTGAGTCGAAGTTCGCCTCCTCGCCCTCTACCGAGACCTCCCTCCCCATGAGCCCTGGCACCACGCTGGGTGCTCTCCCCTTGCCGCGTGGATGAGGCGGCCCGTCGTCACTCGAGGAGACGACAGGGCCGCCGGGGGGTACCTCTAGGAGACGCGCACACGACCGCAGAGCTGGGCGCTGCCCGAGGTCTCCACAGGCCATGCGGTGGACTCGCCCTGACCAGGATGCGTTCCTCGCAGGCGAGAGCTCCAGCGGCTACGCGATGCGCCGCCACCTACGGATGCTCCTGCGAAGGCTCATCCCACGGCGGACGGAAGCGTCGTCGCTGGAGTTTTCGCTTGCGTCGATGCCCCCCTGAACGCTCGAGCGCGGCAGGCCGTGGTCGCCCCAGGGACGAAGCCGTCACTTCACGACGACATCCGCCCGAAGACGCAACGACCACTTGGATCCGAGCGCTAATGGCGAAGGACAACATTGTCCAGCACAAATATCCCTGATTGCGGACAGTTTCTGACCTGTTTGATGAACAGTATGAGCAGTATTCTGTATGCATCGAGGGGGAACTGATGAACGGTCCAATGCTGCAGTGGTCTGGGCGAGACAGTCGCGGAACGGTCTTCCGTGTCGTGAGGGAGGGGTGTGTGCGGGGCCGCTGGCTCTCAGTCGGCGCTCTGGTGATCTGCCGCGGTGCGGCCCGCTCCGGCGACGATGTGGTCTTGGTCGCGAGGGGCATCGGTCGTCCCCGGCTCGGCTGGCAAGAGGGCACCGCCCTCCTCGGCTCCTCGGGCGAGCGCTGCCATCCCGCACGGTGGTCGAGCGCGGGGCGAGTGGTCGCTGTGGAGTACCCCGAGGTGAGCCCCATGCCGCTCGATGACGAGGCACCGGCAAACACGGCTGGGCAGCTCGCTCTCTTCGCCGCGTGAGGCGCGATCAGCGCACCGTCTGGAGCGCCTCAGCCACCTGATTCACGCGCCGTGGGTCCAGCGGTCGATCGAGGTCTGCGGACTCATGAAGCCAGGTCCCCACGACCGCCGCCGCGAGTCCCGCCGGCGGCAAGTTGTCGGGCTGAACGCCACTGCCGACCCACACGGGCGCCCCCCTCGCCGCCTGGAGCACGGCCTCGACGCGTCCCGGCGCAGTCGGCCGCCCCGTGCCGGTTCCCGACACAATCACCGCGTCGGCGCCCCCACGAAGCAGTGTGTCGCGTGCGACATCCCGAATGTCTGGTGAGCCTGCAGGCTCAGCATGCTTGACGAGAACGTCGGCAGCGATGCGTACGTCAGCCCCGAGCCGACTGCGCGCCAACAAGGTCTCTCGAGCCCGACCGACGATCGGCCCTTGATCGGTCCACATCATCCCCGTGTGAACATTCACGCGAATGAAGGTGGCATCCACCGCCGCTGCGACACCAAGGGCGGCCGAGGCGTCGTTGCGCAGGACGTTCAGCCCTAGAGGCAACTTCGGGGCCGCCTGGCGAATGGCCAAGGCCACCCTCGTCATCGCCGCGACTGTCCAGGGCTCGACAGCCTCCGCGACGAAGGGTGCGTCGCCAAGGTTCTCGATGATTGCAGCATCCGCGCCGCCGTCGACCAGCGCACGAGCGTCACTCACAGCCCGCTCGATCACCGCCGCCAGTCCGGGCGACGGTCTCGGTGCCCCCGGCAGTGGGAGGAGATGAACCACCCCGATGAGCGCAGGCGATGGTCCGACAGCGAACATCAGATCAACCAGATCGCCGTCACCACCACGAACACCGGCCCGAGGAAGGCTGCAGCGTAAGCGCAGTATCCGAAGAACGACGGCATCTTGTAGCCACTCTGCTCCGCGATCGCGCGCACCATGAAGTTGGGCCCATTTCCAATGTAGGAGCCGGCACCGAGGAAGACCGACCCGAGCGAGATGGCGACGAGCACCCTGACCGACTCAGCGTGCGTCGCCAGTGGCCCCAGGTTCTCCGCAGTCTCACAGAACTCGTATGTGCCACAGGCCATGGCCGCGAAGGTGACGTACGTCGGCGCATTGTCGAGGAAGGCCGACAGTGACCCGGTCGCCCAGAAGTACTGCCAGGGCTCGGTGACGCCCAGTGCAGCCCCATTGGCCTGGAGCAACACCGTGGCGGGAATCATCGCGACGAAGATCCCGATGAACAGAGCGGCGACCTCGAGAATCGGATCCCAGTTGAAGTCGTTCCCCTCTCGAATGGCTCGTGGCGTCAGCAACAGCGAGAGACCGGTCAAGGCAAACATGCCGACCTCTCTGGCGTAGTACTGCCTGAAGTCAGCCACCTCGGAGTCAGGCGACAGCAGCAGGACACTCGCGATGACCCCTGCGAGCAGCAGGAAGTTGAGGTTGCCCTCCAGACGCAGAGGCTCCATCTGGGTGCGGTCGAGCTCGACCGCTCCACGGTCCTCCTTGCGGTATTGCCACGTGTCGAGCACGAAGAACATGGCGAGCAAGACCAGAACCGTGGGGATCCAGATGTGCCAGAGGTTGGTGAGGGTCCACCAGAAGTCGATGCCGCGCAGGTAGCCCAAGAAGAGGGGCGGATCGCCGATCGGTGTCAACGCACCACCGACGTTGCTCACGAGGAAGATGAAGAAGAGCGGGATGTGCCACGTGTGCTTCCGCTCACTGTTCGTGCGGAGCATGGGACGAATCAGCAGCATCGACGCGCCGGTCGTACCGATCACGTTCGCCAGCACGGAGCCGATCGCCAAGAAGGCTGTGTTCGTGGTCGGCTTCCCTTGGAGATCACCCCGCAGGAGAATCCCACCGGAGATCACGTAGAGGGAGCCCAGCAGTGCAATGAACGACACGTACTCGGCCACCGCGTGCTGCAGCCCGTGCAGGGCATCATGGCCCAGCGTTCCATGGTCGGACAGCGCGGTGTAGGCCAACCACAGGAAGACAGGAGAGGCCCACCCGAGCGCTACGAGGAACTGGTTCTTCGTGTGGTGCCACCAGTGCGCGGCAAACATCGGCAGCAGCGCGATCGAGAGCAGCAGACCCGCAAACGGCACCACGGACCACAGAGGCAGGACGTCTCCGAGGTGAGGCCCATCATGGTGGCCCGCAACCTCAGCACCGTGCCCACCGCCTGCAGCGGCCGCCAGAGCGGGCATGAGCAGAACTGCCAACGGCGAGACGATGGCAATCAAGCGCTTCAGCCGATGCAAAGTCATTTCTGAGGGCACTTGACTCCTCGGGAGAGGGGCAGTTCTTCTAACATCCGTGCACGAACGTCCCGTGGTAGCTCACACGCTCACGACAAAAAGACGCTCTCGCACATCTGTCAGCAGGACTCACCGTGCATCGATTGGCAGGAGATGCAGTGTCAAGAGCTCGTAGAGGCCATCAGGGAGGGGTGCGACTACAGCCTCACCGGAGGCATCGAACTGGCTCGCTGTGCCGACGAGGCCAAAGATGTAGAGCGGTCCACCCACGCCGACCTGCGCGTAGAGGCCGTTCAGGGCCGAGGTATCGAGGCCGAGCCTCGCTGCTGCGGGGTCGAGCAGCGGGTCGTACGGTCCGATCCCCATGGCGAGCCCCTCCGGCCAGGCGGCCGACGGACAGTCGGGCAGTGACGGCGCCGGGAACTCCCACCAGACCGCCATCTCCACATCGGGATCTGGAGACGGTGCAACCACCAGCTCGGGCTCCACGACACTCGACGAGCACAGCGCGAGGTCCAGGGACGTCACGTCTTCCGGGAAGAAGTGAACGGACAGCTCCGCCCCATCGGCGCGATCTCCCCCGTCACCGAGGTCGAGCGTGCCCCCGAGAGAGAACCAGGTCGCCCGCTCGATGCCTGACTCAGTGTCGTTGCTGTCGACCACGCCTCCGGAAGCACCCGTGCCTGTCGAGCCTCCCGCAAAGGCACTCGTGTCACCGCCCTTTGCACCGCCGTAGCCGCAGGCCGTGACGAGTGGAAGGAGAACGAGAAGTCTGCGCATGCCATCTCCTGCGGGAGGGTAACCACACGGACACAGCTGCACGATGCATGCCACGACGTCGAGGCGCATGACGGCGCACCTGCACTGCCAAGCGCGCTGCAGGGGCTCCTAGACTGCGACACTCCTGCCACGGTACCGAGCCCACCGTCACGGCGACGATCAGGGTAGCGGGACTGCGCCCGAAGGCCAGAGCTGAAACGGTACCGCACCATCCCACGCGGCAGGTCCGGACTCGCCGTGATCCAGAGACGATGCATAGGCGAAGCCGTGGGGCTCCCATCCCTCGCCGTAGTCGACCCGACTCGCCGACGTGCTGCCCGGGTGCGGCACCTCGCCGTCGACGGGCCCACCGATGGACACACGCTCGAGTGCCGTGAAGCGAGGGGACTGGACCCAGCCCAGCTCGCAGTCGTGCTCGAGGAGCTCGGCCTGCACGGTGAACGCTGCGTCGCAGTCCTCACAGCCCACGGGAGAGCCCCAGAGCTCGACGAGCACGCCACAGCGGTAGTGCTTCTCATCGAGGGAGCGAGCCCAGCGGCGATCGTAGAGCGCCCAGGACTGAAAACCATGAATGCCAGCTGACGTCGGCTCCAGCCAGATCGGGTCGAAGGCCCACTCGGGAGGACGGTCCGCCGTACAGGCGGCCGCAGAGACGACCACCAGGACAAGTGCACGTCGCAAGGCTCCCTCCCATCGGAAGCGGCGAGTCCAGATGCAGCAAGCCCGCCGACGCCCACAAGGGCGAACGACGGGCTCTCTGGGTTGCTGCAGCAGCGTGTGCTGCAGTGCCCTGATCAGCCGAAGATGATGCCGGAGAACGGCTCCACGACGTAGAAGCCAGTGGAGAGCTGGCCATCGGCACCGACAGCATCAGCCGGCAGCTTGCGGACAGCGATGCCGTCCTCGTCCGTCATGAGCATGAAGTCGTCATCGACCTCGAAGCCGAAGGAGACGCCGGTGTCAAGGTACCCATCGGGGGCCCAGGTGTAGCCCGACGAGAGGTCAGCCCAGAACCAGCCGCCACCCATGGCGTAGTCCTGCTCGACGCCCCAGTAGGAGCGGCCCGCAGCGAGGTCAGCCGACTCCGCGGTGAGGTCTCCGAGGCCGATGCCGACCGGGGACCCGAAGGCCGCTGCCATGATGGCCGCCCAGTCAGCATCCGTGATCTGCGAGTCGCAGTCGGAGCTGTCGATCACAGCGTCGTCGGGAATGACGAACGCGCCGAAGAGGCTGTGGGTCACGGCCCAGTCGCTCTCCATGTCGGCCTCGAACGGCGTCGGGAAGCTCACGTCCACGATGCAAGCCTGCGAGCTGTTCGCCGCGTAGAGCACGACGTGGGAGTCGTAGTCCGTGCCATCGACGCTGAACGGGACGATCTCGCCGTCATCCGCGTTGTAGGCGAACTCGGCGAAGAAGATGCCGATGCTGTCCGGCACGAAGGAGGGGGCGCCGCCGCCGCCACCCGAATCCGCGCCGCCGCCGCCGCCGCCGCCGCCGCCGCCGCCGCCGGTGGCCGTGCCAGTACCGGCCGTGCCAGTCGCGGCAACCGCAGTGTCCTTGTCGTCGCCGCCGCAGCCCCAGAGGGTGAGGGAGGCCAGCGCGAGCGCGAGCGCCGTGTTCTTGAGCGTCATACCATCTCCTGATCTCGGACGGTGGGACGCACTTGTAGCCGCTCTTGAGCCACTGCCGCAACAACGACGTGCGCGGCACCGTCAAGCGTTGGTCACATCAGCTGCAGCACCACGCGGCCGGCGAGAACCAGGAAGAACACGCCCAGAAACAGTGCTGCTCCGCCGACAACGACGACGGCGACCAGAGCCCATGGAGGGGTTCCTGACGCGCGCTCGGTTGGCTCGGCTGGTCGTCGTGGCGCTGGAGGAACAGTAGGAAGGTCAGCGGGCTTCACCCACGACGCACCCTCGTCCTCGAGCTGAGCCGCCGCCATCGACGGCCGATCCTGCTCATAGTCGAGGCGCATGCCGAAGTCCGTGGTCGGATCCGGCTCGAGATTGTCATCGTCACGTCGCGTCACGATGATCAGATCGTCGTCCTCGTCTTCGAAGCCGAGGTCGGAGCTCGCCCGCCGAGGCGGAGGACCGGAGGCCGGCGCAGGCTGAATGTCAGTGTCGTCATCCGAGTCGTCATCCTTCCGGATCACGAGCTGGATCTGAGTGTCCTCACCAGAATCGGTGGCGAACCCCACAGGCACGGCCCCCTCGTCGAGCCGTCGGAGCGTGCTGACCGCCGTGACCTCGCTGGCGTCGGGGGTGCCCAGCGGCAGCGGCGTCGGTGGCTTCAGGTCGCGGAAGAGACTCTGGAAGGCCGGACTGCTCATAGGAGCCTCCGGCTCCCCGAGCACCTCGCGGACCTCGTTCTTCGACGCACTGACCGTGTGCTCGGGCTCGCCTCGGAAGGAGAGGAGATCCGGCAGAGGCTGCGACAGGCCCGGTCCCCAGAGTCGGACGAGCTCGCCGAGCGGCTCCTGTGCCTCGTACTCTCCCTCCATGGCCCAGAGCAGGTCGCGTACCCGGGGATGCTCGGCGGACTGACGCTTGGCGCGCTCGAGCAGCGCACGAGCCCGAACGAAGGACCCCTGGCACATGGCCCTGTGCGCACGCTGCGCCATGGACTCCACCGAGTCGTCATCGTCTGGAGACTGCTCGCCGTCAGGTCCGACCTGGCTCAGCTCGGCCAGCAGCGCCAAGAGCTGCGGACTCTCGGGTGTCGCCTCGAGCGCCTTGACGACGTAGCCCCGCGCTCGGTTGTGCCAGCCCCGAGCCAAGAACACACGCGCTGCCAGCTCGTGCGCCTCCACCCCACACAGCTCATCCTCGAGCACCCGCTCGAGCCGAACCCAGGCGCGATCAAGCATCCCCAGATCGACGAAGGCTCGAACCACAGCCAGCTGGGCCGGCGTGGTGGGCTCTTGCAGCTGGGACCAAGCCACGACGAAGCGAATGAGCTTCCGGTACTCACCACGCCTCTCAAGGTGCAGAGCCGTCTCTTCCAGGCGCGACACGGGCGGCAAGTCGGAATGGTCAGTGGGCGTCAGGATGCGGTCACCCGGTCCGGCGGCTGGAGCATAGCACGGCCCAGCCCCGCGTCGCGCCGCGGAGACCGCAGAGCTGTGGGCTCTGCGGTCGCCTCCTCAGCCCGAGGCAGAGTGCCTCAGTCGAGGGCCTGAACAGCCTCGGCGATCGCAGGACAGACCTCGAAGAGGTCACCCACGATCCCGTAGGTCGCGTGCTCGAAGATCGGCGCGCCCGAGTCGGTGTTGATGGCGACAATCACCTTCGACGTGCGCATACCCGCAAGGTGCTGGATGGCCCCGGAGATGCCGGCCGCGATGTAGAGCGACGGCGCCACGGTCACACCGGTCTGGCCAACCTGCTCGCTGTGATCGGCGATGCCTGCGTCGGTGGCAGCGCGCGACGCACCGACACCCGCACGCAGGGTGCTCGCCAGTCCGCGAATGACACCATCGAAGTTCTCCTTCGACTTCAGCGAGCGGCCACCGGCGATGACGACGTCGGCCGTGTTCAGGTCGACACCATCGGTGCTGGGAGCCAGCGTCTCCAGGACCTCAAGCCCGGGCGTCTTCGCCTCCCAGGACACCGAGACCACCTCGGCCTCCGCCCCGGTAGACTCGGACTTGGGACCGCTGTTGGGAGCGACCGAGGCGATGGCCGGCGTGGTGTTCACCGTGACCTGCCCCTGAGCACGGCCCGCAAACCAGTCACGCGTGCCGACGAGCTTGCCGTCAACCATCGCGACGCTGCTGCAGTCCGTCGCCATGCCCGCACCGAGACGCGCGGCCAGGCGCGGGAGCGCATCGTGGGCCACGTAGGTGCCCGGCGCCAGGAGGACGCTCGCCCCCGAGGCAGCGAGAATGGCCTCGAGCGCATCGACAGTTGCCGCACCGGCGTAGTCGCCGAAGGACCCCGCGGCCTGGAACACCTTCGAGGCCCCCAGACCACCGAGGGTCGCGGCGGGCGCATCGCCCAGGACTGCCGCAAACACGGGCCCGCCGAGCGTGCCGGCGAGGGTGAGCAGCTCGTTTGCCGTGGGCTTGAAGGCACCGCCGGCGTGATCGCACAGAACGAGAATTCCACTCATGTTCGACTCCTACGGTGGCTCAGAGGACCTTGGCTTCGTCACGGAGGAGGCGAACCAGCTCACGAGCTGCGTCCGCGGCCTCTCCCTCGATGATCCGACCAGCGGGACGCTTCGGCGGCGGGGCGAAGGAGCCCTCGGCCGTGCGACCGCCATCGATGGACACGCCCAGGTCGGCGGCCGAGACCATCTCCATCGGCTTGCGCTTGGCCTTCATGATGCCGCGCATGTTCGGAAGGCGGACCTTGTTCAGGCCATCCTCGCAGGTGATCACCGCAGGCAGCTTGCCCTTGACTACCTGCTTGATGCCGGCGTCCATGGCGCGCGTCGCGGTGAACGTGTCACCGTCGATCGACAGCTCCACGACCTTGGACACCAGCGTCCACCCGAGGACCTCTGCCAGCATCGGCGAGAGCTGATGGCTGCCACCATCGGTGCTCACCTTACCCGTGAACACGACCTCGCAGCCCTCCTTCTGGATGGCGGCAGCGAGCAGCCGGGCCACGTCGAGGGTGTCGGAGGCATCCTCACCGATGACGACAGCCTTGTCGCCGTCGAGGGCGAGCACGCCCTTACGAATGTACTTGTCAGCCTTTTGGGTGGTAACGGTGAACACCGTGACCGAGCCCTTGTGGGCCCCCTTGGTCTTCATGGCCTCCTCGACTGCGTACTCGTCGTAGTCGGGGATGCCATGGACCTGGTCGGCCATGTCGAAGCCAGAGCCGTCTCCGGCAATCTTGACACGCGCGTTCGTGTCGGGCGCGATCTTGACGCACACTCCGATGTTCACGAGAGCCTCCTGTGGAAGGGATGACGAAGCGGCCGAAGCCGCACGGGTTTCAGTGGCTAGGTCGGGTCGACCCGCATGCCGCGAATGAACACATCGGCCACCTGCTCGGCAGCCGCATCGATCTCGAACCGGTTTGGTCGGCGCGAGAGGACCCACTGCATCGCCAGCTCGTCGAGCGCTCCGAAGAAGGCCCACATCGTGACGAATGGATCCAAGTCGGACCGGAAGATGCCTCTCGCCTGACCCTCGCGGGTGATCTCGGCGAAGACCTCTAGGTACTCCCAGAGCTTCTCCGGCCGGTACTCCTTGAGGAACTTGTTCGACAGTCGCAGCTCGACCTGCAGCACCTCGGCTGCAGACCGATTGTCTCGCACCTGGCTGAAGTGGTAGCGCGCGAAGCTTCGCACCCTCTCCACCGGGTCGTCGATGCTGGCGAGTGCCTCTCGGAGTCCTGCGAGGACCACGTCCATCTTCTCCTCGAAGATCGACAGGAGGAGGTCCTCTTTGTTCTTGAAGTACAGGTAGATGGTGCCATCGGCGACACCTGCACGCTTCGCGATGTCGCTCACACGCGCCTGATGAAACCCACGCTCGGCGAACACGTCGACCGCGGCTTCGATGATTCGCTCGCGCTTGTCAGCGCGCCGGCGCGCGGCTTCAGCCACACCAGCTCCAGATGAATGGATATTCAGTCAGGACTGTTAGCGCGTCGCCACGTCGGGCGGGCGCCAAATGCAACGATCAGGCGCGCTTGGCCAGGAATCGCTCCACAAGCGTCGGAATGTCACGCTCGGGCACGGTCGACCAGTCCTGCAAGAAGCGCTCGTTGCCTGAGTCCGTCAGTGGATGGCGCAGCGCGGCCTTCAGCACCTTGAAGGGCACGGTGGCCACATCGGCGCCAGCGAGGGCCGCCTGGACCAGGTGCATCGGATGGCGGATGGAGGCAGCGAGGACCTCGGTGCCAATGTCGGGTGACTGGGCGTAGATATCGACGATCTGCCGAATCAAGTCCATCCCGTCGGTGCTGAGATCATCCAGGCGTCCGATGAACGGCGAGATGTAGGCAGCCCCGGCGAGGCCGGCGAGAAGCGCCTGGCTGGGCTGGAAGCACAGCGTCACGTTGACGCGGATGCCATCGTCGGCGAGCACTCGCGTCGTGGCGATCCCCGCCTCCGTGAGCGGAACCTTGACCACGATGTTCTCGTGCACCTTGGCGAGCAGCCTGCCCTCGTGCACCATGCTCTCGACATCTTGGGCCACGACCTCGGCCGAGACCGGCCCCTGGACGAGCTCGCAGATCTCGTGGATCACCTCGATGAAGTCGCCGCCCTGCTTGGCGATCAACGACGGGTTGGTCGTCACACCGGCGATCACGCCCCAGCGATGAGCCTCGCGAATCTGGTCGAGGTCCGCAGTGTCGATGAACAGCTTCATGAGCTCGCTCCCGTGTGTGGGCGATGCGCTTAAACAGCCACCCTTCGACGAGCAACCGCGTTCAGGGGCACTGCACCCGGACCCGAGAGTCTCGCCGAATCCCTCCATCGAACACCGGTTCTGGGATCGACCGCGTCGGGCCAGACCTCGAGCAGCGGTCGGAGCACGAACGCCCGTCGAGCGACCCCTGGGTGAGGCAGCTGGAGGTCTTCACGCTCACAGATCATCCCCTCGACATGCAGCACGTCGAGATCGAGTGTTCGGTCGCCCCAGTGGAGCGCACGCCGGCGTCCTGCCCTAAGTTCCTCCCGAATGCAGCGGCGAAGTAGCTCTTCAGGCTGAAGGGTGGTGCGGAAGGTCACCACGCAGTTGAGGAACCAGCCACGGGCCCGTCCCCCACGCATCGGAGGACTGAACCAGTCGCGCGATCGACGCAGCAGTTGCAGCTGAGGATCTGCAGCCAGCGCCCGAATCGCGAGGTCTACCTGACCGCGCCGATCGCCCAGGCTGCTGCCGAAGCCGATCGCGACGCGAACCGACCCAGGATGAGACATGGCTTCTCGCCAAGCCCGCATCGACGTGCTCCCGTCGGTCAGTAGATCTCCTCGCCAGTGACCAGGTGGGCTTCTTGGTCCGCGGTGGCCTCGATCCGGGCGACCTTCCCGTCGCCATCCCCATCCGCGACGCCGATCACTCGGAAGCCACCTGCCTCGACGACCACGCTGTACGAGCCCTGGACACCCTCGGGCGACGCAGGCTCCCAGGACAGGCGCTTGAAGCCTCGAGAGGGCGTCCAGGCGACCGGCTCGACCGTGACCTCGTGTGGAGCGCGGGGCGCCGCATCGGCCGCGATGTAGTCGCCGAAGATGTTCTTGTGGTCGATCTCGTGCTGCCGAATGGACTCGACATCCGCGAGGACGGCGTCGCGCGCGCTCGCGTCACTCGCGCCCCCACCGCCTAGCGCCAGCACGGCGATGACCACCACCACCAAGAGGACGACACCGCCACCAATGGCGAGCTGGTTTCTCGACAGCTCATCGAACATGTGCTCTCCGTGTTCGCCGCCAGGGTATCAGCCGGGGGCGAGGAGCGCGACGATGCGCACCCGTCCGGCGTCGACCTCGGTGGCAAGCCCGAGGTAGCGCGTGTCTCCGAGCAGCCCCGGTCGAGACCGAGGATCCCAGATCACACGATCCAGGCAGTCCTCGACCGAGGTGCCCAGGCACTCCCACTTGGAGAAGCGCTCGGGATCGAAGCCGAGCGAAGCCGCCAGGATCCCCGTCTCGGGCGGAGCCCGACTCAACAGGGTGCTCGCTGCGGCATCGAGCCGAGGATCTCGCTCCCAGGGCCGAGTGCCATACAGCTCTCGAACGCTGGCGAGCACACCCGCGATGCGCTCCTCGACCGAGCTCGCCGCGCTGGCCTCCGCATCGTCGAGGAGCGTGGTCTCGGGGGGAATCATCCCTGCGTAGACCGGGAAGGCCGCTGCTGAGCCCTCCCCATCGTCAACCCGAAACAGCCACTCGCCCGGCACCTCGAGGTCGAAGCGCTGGCTGATGTCGAGCGCACCCTCGTAGAGCTGCCCGGAAGGGTCAGCCACGGCGTACGAACAGCCAGGGATCGCCGGCAGCTCGACCCGCGCGCCGAGCTGCACCTGTCGTGGCTGCACGCCGACGCTGAGGCGAGGCTCGGCCATCATCGCGATCCAGACATCCATCGAGTCGTTTCGACCGCGCACGAGTCCGAGATCTGCCTCGGCAGGCAAGGCCTCGAGCCATGCGAGCAGCTCGTCGGGCGCTTCAGCACCGGGCGGTGTGCTCCACGCTCGAACGCGACGCACTGGATACGGATACCCGGCCCGCCAGCTCGCTTCTCGCACACGCCAGCCGGTGATCGCGTGATCGTCGTGGAGCACGCCGAGCGCGAGTCCGGCAGCTGCACCGCTCAGGCTTGCATCCCAGCGCCGCTTGTCGACCAGTGCTCCGATCACCGGGTCGACAGGCTCCTGCGGAACGCGGGCATAGGTGCCCGCGCGAGGTGCAGGGAGGTGCGGTGGTGCCGCATAGTCGTCGGCACTGACGGGGGACCTCTTCGGACACCCTGCTGCCAGGACCATGCCGACCAAGAGCAGCGCTCGTCGCATCCGTCATCCTCCCTACGGCCCACCTGGTAGCAAGAGGCGTGCCATCTACAGTGTCTCTGCCGAGTCGAGCCAGACGCCGCTGCGCTCCGCCTCAGGGCCCGAGCAACGACGACAGACGAGCACGATGCCCGGGCGCCGCGTGACAGGCTGTCAGTGACGGACCGCACGGCCTGCCGGCTGCGACAACCGGTCTATGCGGGCGGAAGCTCACCGAGGGTGTCGCTCCCCTCCGGCGCGTTGTCCGTGCGAATAGACCATGCCGGCTCGTCACCAGGCAGCTCCACGAGCTGCAGTGCCGTGCCCCGCTGACCGCCCACGACGGGCACGAGCGAGTGACCGTCCTTCATCCAGGCGAGGGCGGTGTCGCGGTCGATGATGCGCGTGCCGAGGCCGTGAAGCTCGACCTCGAGCTTGGCGATGCGCCCATCGCTGACCGTTCCCTTCTTCACGAGCACGTCGCCCATGGTGTCCTCCGCTGCAGGACCGCCCGTTATCAGTTTCCTCGGCGACTGCGCCAGGTGAACACGAGCGTCCAGAACAGCAGTCCGACCAGCACGCTCGACAGCGCGGTGATCAACAGCCAGAACGGCACTCCCATGTCGTCCGCCGCGGCGCTGGTCTTGAAGCCCAGGTTGTAGAGGTGCCCACTGATGCTCCGAGCCACCCGCTCATTCCCGTTGCGGGCGGGGTCAGTCAGCTGCTCGCCCGTCTTGATCAGAGCCTCGAAGCTGTAGCGCACGATCATCAGCCACGAGAAGACCCAGGCTGCCGCGCCCATCTCCTTCACCTTCACGATCAAGCCGCCGAAGGTGATCTGAGGAATGAGCAGCAAGGGGAGCGTGCCGACCGCCGCCTCGCTGGAGGAGAGCACGGCGCTCATCAGCAGGCCGAGCGCCATGCCGACCAGGCCGGTGAGCGTGGTCACCCCATACAGCCAGGGGAAGCTGAAGCCGTACTCACCCATGTCGAGGAGCACGAAGTTCATGCCCGCGAGCACAAGGCACTGCAGGCTCACGAGGAATCCGAGGACCGTCACCTTGGACGCGAGATAGGGCAGCGTACCGACGCCGACGCGCGACTCCCTGCGCCAGATCGTGCGCTCAGAGATCAGCTCTCGCACCGAGCCCGAGGCGCCGAACCACAGCGCGGACAGCCCCAGCATGAACAGCTGCGCTGGGTCGGGGGCTGGAAAGACCATCCACATGAACAGCCCGAGGATGGGAGCCTGGAGCAGCAGCACCCCCAGCCCAGCCGAGTCCCTGCGCTTCACCCGCCCGTAGCGTCGCGTCAGGGTCACGTACTGCCGAATCCAGGAGCGCCGAGCCCGCTTGCCGCCCGAGCCTCTCTGGAGCTCGACGCCATCCAGACCCAGCAGGTGCTCGCGGGTGCGCACGTACGTGCGGAAGGCGAGACTGTCCCGATACCGCTGCCCCCACTCCTCCGGCTCGTGGTCTGGCAACCGCCCAAAAATCTCGTCGACCGACGGCACCTGAAAGTACGAGCAGGCCTCGTCAGGCGGACCAAACCAGGCCAGTCGACCGCCCCGCGCGAGCACCATCAGGTGGTCGACCCGCTTCAGGATGGCTGGCGCAACGTCGTGCGTGACCAGGAACACGACACGACCGTCATCCGCGAGCTGCCGAACGAGTCCGACGATGTCCTGCGCGGTCTGCGGATCGAGGCCCGAGGTCGGCTCGTCCAAGAACAGCACCCGCGTCGTCCGCGTGAGCAGCTCCTGACCCAGGTTCGCCCGCTTGCGCTGGCCACCCGAGATGCCTCGGCGCAGCGCGTCTCCGACCCGCGAGTCGCCGATGTGCCCGATGTCGAGCTCCTCGAGCACACGCTCGACCTCTTGGCGCACGTCCGCCTTCGGCGTGTCGGCCGGGAACCGTAGGCGCCCCGACCAGTAGAGGCTCTCCCGCACGGTGAGCTCGGGATGAACCACGTCATCCTGGGGGACGATCCCGACCAGCGACCGGTCATAGGACAGCAGGGTGTGAAAGTCGCTCCCGTCGAGGATCACGTCGCCGCTGTCGGCAGGAGCGATGCCCGCGATCGCATTGAGCAGCGTCGTCTTGCCCGCGCCAGACGGTCCGACGACCGCGATCACCTCGCCACTGAACACCGTGAAGCTCACGTCGTCGAGCAGGACCGCCTTGCGGCCGATGCGTCGCTTGAGGCCACGGATGGACAGCGCCGAGAACGAGCTCGACCCGAAGGCCGTCAGGGTCGTGCGGGTGTGATCGAGCGACAGCGTGTACGCCCCGAGGCGCAGCTCATCGCCGGGCTCGAACGGCACGGAGCTGATGGGCAGACCGTTGACCAGCGTGGGCCGACCACTGGACAGGTCCTTGATCCTCCAGCCGTCGCCACGGCGAACGAGCGCAGCGTGCCGACGGGCAACCTGCGGATCAGGGACCGTGATGTCGCAGCTCGGATCCCGGCCGATCACCAGTCGGTCGGCGTCGAGCTGAAAGCGGAAGTCGCCCGTGGCATGACGCACATCGTGCTTACGGAAAAGTGCTCCGACGAGGACGGGGTCGATCCCCAGCCGCTCCGCAGCCCTCGTGAGTCGCCCGATCTCCTGCGGGTCGATCACCCCGTCGACACCGCACACACCGAACAAGCTGTCGAGGAGCAGGAGCGACTCGGCCGGACCGTAGCGACTGGAGAATCCCTCGAGGTCGAGCTCCTCGGAGACGGTCTCACGGAGCGCATCCTCCTCTTCCCGGCCAAAGCGTGCACCAAAGGCTCGAATGTCTCGCTCGCTGACACTCGCGCGGGCCTCGGGAGAGAGAGCCAGGTCAAGCAGCTTGTCGACCTCTGGCCCCGTGAGCTCCGTCCGCGCCTCGACCATGCGGCCGAGCACCTCTCGCGCTCCGCCATCGATCGGCTGGTCCGAGAGCACCGCCGTGAGCAGGCGGGCGAAGTCGACGGCGTAGGCGATCGACTGCTTGCTGCGCTCCTTGGCTGCTGCACCGAGTGCGCGACGAAAGCGCTGCTCCAGCTGGGTAGTGCGCACCGACCTACTTGTACACGACAGCCATGGAGACCTCAGCCGCCCGCTTCACCCGCTTCAGCTCACGCAGGTAGAGCACGACGTAGTACGCCGACGTGTCTTTCGGAGTGAAGGACAGGACCGGCTCGCGATCCGTTGTCGTGTCACGGCTGATCAGGTTGCCCTTCGCGTCGTAGATCAACACATCCAGGTTGGCGACCGTCGACTGGCCACAGGTGAGGATCCGGTACTCGTTCCCTCGGTAGAGCGTGACCAGGTAGTTCTTCGTCTTGCCCGGCTGGATCTCGGTGGTGGTCATCGTGCGGATGCCCCAGCCATCGGCGTAACCATCCCAGACCTTGTTGCGGAGGCAGGTCTCGGGCTCAGAGTCCTTCGCCGCAGCAGAGGTCGCGAGCAGTAGACCGAGCAGTGTCGTGGCGATCAAGCGCATCGTGTCCTCCGATCAGAGCAGGGTGAGCACATCGTCAGTGACCGTGATGACCACATCGATGTCCTTCGGACCAAGGGGCTCGGTCTTCGACGCGATCTCCTTCAGTCGTCCCAGCGACTCCTCAAGCTTCGCGGTCACTGCCGCGGGTGCCTTGTCTGCCCCCTCGGACTTCACGTACCCGATGAAGTAGTCCACCACGGCCGGCTGCTTCAGCAGGCGGTCCGCCGCGGCCGCTCCGTCCTTGCCCTTGGCCTTGATGGCCTTGGCGACCAGGTTGGCGCCCTCGAGCCATGAGCCTGCCTGGATCAACGGGACGACGCGGTCCTGGCCGTTGAACTCCAGCTCCGGGATCACGGCGCCCGACAGCTCGTCGAACTCCTTCAGCAGCTCATCGCGGGTGACCGCATCCGCCTGAATGCGCTCCTTCATGTCGTCGATCATCGTCTTGATGTCGTCGCCGCCTCCCAGCTGACCCAGGCCGCGCTGTACGCCACTCAGACGCTTGACCAGGACCTCGGACTCGGCCGACTTCACGGTGAGGAGCGCATCCGCGAGGATCACGCCCGTGCGAACCGCGGCGTGATCGGTGTCTGCGTTCTGAATGTCGAACTCGTGCTTCGGAATCAGGCTCTCGAGCTTGGTCTCGATCCCCGCTTCCTCCAGGGCACTCTGCGTCTCCACCGGCGAGGGGACCAGGGCCACGGTCTCGCTCCCCCCATCGAGCGCGGACAGGTCGAGGCCCGGATCCTCCGGAGCGGCCTCTGCACTCGGCGCCTCGGCAGCGGGCTCCTCGGTGGCAGCTGGCTCGGGGGTGGGCTCTGGGGCCTCG
This sequence comes from Pseudomonadota bacterium, assembly GCA_002862545.1. Lineage (GTDB taxonomy): Bacteria > Myxococcota_A > UBA796 > UBA796. The sequence goes on along the minus strand of PKDJ01000137.1, from coordinate 3,741 downwards.
GAGCCACCACAGGCAGCAAGCGCCGCCAGCACGGCGAGTGGGAGGAATCGGTTCATGGGCAGCTCTCCAGTCTGGCGCGCGGGCACCAACCCGCAGCTCGACGCGAAGACTACGTCACCCAGCCTGCCCGAGCAAGGTCAGTCGGCAGCCGTCGCCGTAAGGACCATTCCGGGCCCACGCACCTTCTCGGCGGATGTCACTCGCAGGCCGCCACTGACGATCAGCGCCTCCAGCTCCTCGGGCGTGCGCCGAACGGTGCCCCAGCCGAGCACGTGCCTGAAGAGCGCATCGTCACGACTCGGCGTGAGGCCAGAGACAACCATACTTCCCGAGGGTGTGAGGTAGTACCCGAGGGCCCTGATGAAGCTCACGACCAGGCGATCCGGCAGGTACTCCGTGAGCGTGTGCACGACGATGAGGTCCTGTCGCGCCAGATCGGGAAGGTGACGTCCCATGGCGAACGCAGCGAGATCGACCGTCTGGGAGCGCACCGACACCTTGGGAGCCCGTGCGCGGGCCGCCTCGACCGGCGCAAGGCTCTCGACCTGCCGATCGATCACGGTGAGCATCCCGCCCTTCTCCCGCATCGCCATCTGCAGCGTCCCCGCGAGGTTGCCTGTGCCAGCCCCGACCACGAGCACCCGCCGCCCGACACGGTCCGGAAGGAGCGCGCCGGCCGTCTTCGCCTGCTGATCCAGCAGCTGGCGCAGCGCCGCCATGGACTCCCGGTCGAGCAGCCAGCGGTCGAGGACCCGCCCGAGACCATCCCCGCTCTCGGTGTTGAACAACACGTGCTTGAGGACCTCCTCCGTGACCACTCGACCCTTCGGACGACGCAAGCAGCTCTCGGCGAGCGCACTCCGCACGAGCCATGGGCGCAGGGCCTGGACGACCACCTCGGAGGCCGCCTGGGCAGGACCTGGCTGGCTGTGATCTTCGAACAGCTCCGAGACTCCGGCCTCGAGCCCTCCGAGCAGGCTCTGGACGCGCCGCCGCGCACCCTCGGTGTCCCGATCCCGACGCAGCTGTGTCTCGATGCTCAAGAAGTCCTCGGCGACGATCTTGATCATCCTCGCGGCATCCCTCCGCGCACGCTCGCTGCGCTCCTGTGCTGCAGCCGTGATGACCGGGCTGGACTCCGGGCCATCGAGCCGCATGCGCGCGAGGGCGGTGCGGGCCAGCACCTCGTAGAAGGGTGCTGCGACCTGGGGTTCGCGCTCCAGCAGCTCCCGAAGCACGTCCCGCCGCCAGCGCAGGACCGTCGAGTCTCGCTCAGCGCGTACATCGGACGGGCACGGGCTGTCATCGAGGAAGGAGACCTGACCGACCAGAGAGCCGATGGGTACGTCGGCCATGACGAGCTCTGGGGTCACCGTCGCATCGTAGAGCTCCAGGCAGCCCGTCTTTACCAAGAAGACATCCACTCCGAGCTCACCCGCCTGCAGCAACCGCTCGCCCGCAGCAAGCCGCTCTTCGCTGGCAATCCCCAGAAGGCTGTCCCGAACTTCGGGATGAAAGGAAGCGAGAAAGTCCATCGATGCCCCGGCGCCACGGCAGTGGCCGAGTGCGCCCTCCACGAATACCAGCCGCGTCCTGGAGGCACCATGGAGCCCATCGACGAACTCGTCCGCAAGCTCGTCTCCGCAAGCTGGAGAGAGCGGGACGACATCAAGGCTGAGCTGCTCGCAGCAGGGAAGCAGCACCCTGATTCGGCCGCGGTGATCAGTCACCTCGAGAACGCGAAGCGCGGCATCAACAACCTCGAGATCCGCTGGGAGATCGACGAGGTGATCGAGGCCCTCACGCCCGAGCCCGACGCGGTACCCGAGCCCGAGCCCGAGCCCGAGCCCGAGCCCGAAGACCCCAACAAGCCCCTGTCTGCGGCCGACCTCGACATGGTCTACGACGATCCGCGCGGGCTGATGCTCCATAAGAGCAAGAAGGGGGATCGCTGGTTCGTCACGCAGATGGACCCGTACACGGGACAGCCCGTGACCCAGGAGATCCCCCCCGCGCAGGTCGAGGCCGTGAAGGCGCAGCTCAAGGGCAGCCCCTACTGGCTCCTCGGATCCGGCCTGAGCTGACCCACAGCGCTCGGGCAGGGCAGAGCCGGTTAGGACGCACACATGCTCGCCCTCCTCGTCCTCTTCGCATGCAGCAGTGACATCGACTGCGCCGACCCGGCAGCACCCGTGGTCGATGGTCCAGAGCCGCTCACCTGCAGCGCGGCCTCAGCCCCCATTCACTACCTGGACCTGCTCGCAGCACGGTCCATGCCGAAGGGCGACCGGCAGCTCATCCTGAAGCACGTGCGCTCGGCTTGGCGCTCCGACCCTGCAGCGACGCGTGCCTGGCTCGCCGAGATTCGGGCCGCCGGTGCCGAGCTCGAGGTCCTGTGGGGGCTCCCTGGTGCAGAGCGACGCGCCACTCGGGTCTGGGAGGCTGCAAACGGACGCGGCGTGATCGACGAAGACGATGGCGGCACGTGGAGCGTGCAGTCCCGCGCCCTGGCCGTGTGGTCAGAGGACGAAGGGGACAAATTGGCCCTGACCGAGGCGGACATCGAGGGGTGGATCCTCTACGGCTCACTCTGCCGTGAGGTTCAGGGCGGTGGCGTGCTCCGACTGTCGGTCGCGGACCGCGTCACGGTGTACCGCATGATTCAGGAGCGCTTCGACGACGCCACACGGGAGGAGCGCATCGCCCTTGCCGCCATGGGCCCGTACTGGCGAGCGGTGAAGGACGCCTGGGCAGTCGCCACCTACGAGCAGCAGCAGGGCTGGATCGCAGCCGCTCCGCTGCCCCCTCCGATGACAGCCACCTCGCTGGGCTACATCGGCGCGCTGATCGACGGGCGTGTCGCGGGCCACGCAGAGCAGCTCCATGGCCACCTGGGCCCCCTGCCGCTCACCCGTGAGCGCCGCTTCGAGGTCACCCCCTGACTCGGTCGGATGGCGTGGTCATCCCCGTCGGCTGGGCGCTCGCAGGTGCTGCGGCCGGCCTCGCGGTGGGCAGCATCGTGTGGGCGGTCGGTGCCGATGGCATGGTGCCCGGTGGCCTGCTCGGAGGTGCACTCGGAGGGACGACGGGGTGGTGGGTCGACCGCCGCACGGCACGTCCAGCGCCACCGTGGGTGCTCTGGGTTCCGGTGGGTACGGCCCTGCCCGCGCTGGCTTGGCTGGGCGTGCTGCTGTCCGTTCTCCAAGAGAGCATGACGCCGCTGCTGGGCCTCGGAGGACTCGCAGCCGCCATCCTGATTGGGGCCGTCCGGGCCCACCTCCGCGGGCGAGTGTCGCGTGCGCTGTCTCGCCTTGAGGCGGGTGACCCGGGTGCACGCACGCTGCTCGCCCAGGCCGCAACAGGGCGGGGCGGCGGCGCGCGAACCGCGAGCTACGCACTGGCCATGGACGACCTGCGGCGCGGTGAGCTCGCCGCGGCCGCGGGTCGACTGAGCCGCGTCGAGCGAGAGGGCGGGCCCTCAGCTGGCCCGGCGGCCGCCGCGCTCGCGCTCGTCCGACTCCTGCAGGATCGTCCCGACGCAGCCCTCGCCGCCGTCAGCCGGGCTCTCGCGACGGGGGGCCCGGGGGTGCAGGGCCAGACCGACGCCGTGCGCGTGCTTCACGTGTGGCGCACCGAGGGAGCCGACTCCGCTCGCGCGCTCGCCGAGCGGGTGATCGAGCCCGCCAGCCCCGCCTTGCTGATCGCCCTGCTCTCAGCACTTCGCCGCCAGACCGGTGACCC
>PKDJ01000037.1 GCA_002862545.1 Pseudomonadota bacterium | reverse complement strand
CCGACCGAAGGCTGATCAGGTGCGGGACCTTGGTCTTGCGATCGATGCGCTGCCACTCGTAGAAGCCATCCGCAGGAATCAGCGCTCTCCTGCGCTTGAAGGCGGAGCGGAAGGCGGGCTTTGTGCGGACGGTCTCGCCGCGTGCATTGAGCGCTCTGTACCCGAACTTCTCATCCTTGGCCCAGTGCGGGATCAGGCCCCACCGAAGCATCGTCAGCTCTCGGCCAGAGTCCGCCTCGACGACTGCAGGCACCTGCTGGGTCGGCGCGATGTTGTAGCGAGGAGTCAGCTCTGGCACCTCTCCCAGCTGGAAGACAGCGCACAGCGTGCTGCCGGAGACGGTGAGCGCGAACCGGCCACACATGGGGACCTCGGGAGGTTGTTCACGAAGTTCGAGGAGTTGTTGACGGTCATGAGACGAGATGGCACAGTCCGAGCGCGCGGCTGGTCTCCGGCCGAAAAGAATAGGCCGCCCACACGTTTCCCGTATCCGCACGAGAGAGTCGGGACCGAGGAACAGTGTGGGCGGTCTAGAACTTAGGCCTAAGGGTACAAGAACGCAGGTCTGTTCACAAGATCGGTTCACGCGCGGAGGTTTTGTGGTCCGAGCATCACGCGCGCTGCGGCTTGCGTTGACGTGCCGTGACCTCCAGTGACGGGATTCTCGCGAATGCTCAAAGGGAGCGGTCGTCAACCACCCGAACACAAGCGAGGGGCCCTGCTTGAGCAAGCGCGCACTGACCACCGGTCTCCTGCTCCTGTTCCTGGTTGGCGTCTCCGGCGCTCCCGGGCCGGTGCTGGCGGCCCTGGTCGAGGTCGTTCACGCAGTGGGCTGGCTCGACATCTGACATCGACAGTTTCTTCGGGCGCCTCACGCGCGGCCGGTCGGCAGGGGACCTTCCAGGGGAGTCGACTTCGACCACGCGTGAGGCGCTCGTCTGTCTTGGATGCGTCCCGTAGGCTTGACGAGGAGCGCTCGTGTCCGCATAGTTGTGCGTGGCTCGTCTCCTAGACGTGTCCCCAGTCTCGGGGGTGCAAGGGTTTCGACGGGGTTGCGGTAGGGAGGAGTTGCGTGTCGAGGTTGTGCGGAAACCTCGTTAATCACCGTGCAAACCAAGTAGTTGCCAACAACAACAACTTCTTCGCTGCGCGGGCTGTCGCCTAGACATCCCCAGGCCTGAGGGCCTCAGTCGTCCGGATGGTTTACTGCCGTGGGTACCATCTGGGCGTGTCACGACACGGATAGTCCTGACCCGCTCGCAGCGCGGCGGTAGGGGACGAGAAATAACCCTAAAGTCGCTGTCGACCCCAGTTGGCCGGTTGGCCTCCGTACCAGCCCGGGGAAGATGAACGGAGGCTACACACGTAGACGCTTTGACTGAGTGGCTTCGGACGCGGGTTCGACTCCCGCCACCTCCACTCTCGAGAGCTCGGCCCCTGTGCCGGGCTCTCGTTGCTCAGTGGGCCGAGTCCCCGGCAGGATGTAGACATGCAGCGGGCGAAGGCCCCTCGTGTCCGTGTGCTGGGCTGGCTCGCCCCACAGCGGGGTGTGGTAGCTGACGACCCGCGCGCCGGGAGGCAGCGCCTGCTCGAGGAACTGCCGAAACGCCTCCGTGCCCACGCCATAGGCGGTGCCCCAGACGTACACGGCGTCCACCTCGGAGAGGTCGGCTCGGTAGAGGTCGCCGAGCTGGACCGTGGCTCGGTCGAGTCCGCTCGCTGCGATGCGCATGCGGGCCACGGCGTACAGCAGCGGTGTGGCCTCGATGCCGTGGCAGCGCGCGCCGGTGCGACGTCTGATCTCGACGAGCAACTGTCCGTCACCAGCCCCGAGATCACAGAAGCTCTCGTCGGGGCTGAGCCGCAGCGCGGTGACGATCCGCTCCACCTCGGACGCGGGCGTCACGACGAAGGGTGCATGACTCCAGGTGAGCCAGACGGAGGGGCCGGCCAAGACGGCCACAGCGGCGAGCCACGCGAGCCCCCAGGTTGGCGGCAGGAGCCATCCTGGGGTCGCCAGCACGCCGAGGACCACCAAGGTCTGGAGAAGGTCACGCTGGCGTGCGGTCAAGGGGGACTCCGGGGAGCGTGCGGGGCTCTCGTGGGCTATCCGGGTGGGCCCACCGGACGGAACATGCGCTACGAGCGAGTGCACATTCAGGCCATTGAGTTCGTGGTTCCTCCCACCGAGGTCACGACGGAGGCGCTCGAGCGGATGCTCGGGCCCCTGTACCGTCGTCTGGGGCTGTCGCAGGGGCTGCTCGAGGCACTGACTGGGGTTCGTGCCCGGCGGTTCTGGTCGGATGGCACCAAGGCGCATGACGCCGCGACACAGGCCGCCCGACGCCTGATCGACAAGCATGGCCTGCCGCCCTGTGGCCTCCAGGCGCTCGTGAGCACGTCGGTGTGCAAGGACTACCTCGAGCCCCCTATGGCCAGCCTGATCGGTGGCGATCTTGGGGTCGGCGACCAGTGTCGCAACTTCGACGTGGGCCATGCCTGCCTCGGCTTCATGAGCGGCATGATCACGGTCGCCAACATGATCGAGCTCGGCCAGATCGACGCGGCGCTGGTGGTGGCAGGTGAGGGAAGCCGTGAGGTGACGAGCGCGACCGTCCGTCGCTTGCTCAAGCCAGGGGTGAGCTTCGCGACGTTCAGCGAGAACCTCGCGACGCTGACGCTCGGCTCGATGGCCGTGGCTGCACTCCTGGTCAACGAGAAGCACAGCCGCCATGGTCATCGCTTCCTCGGTGGCGCGTCGCTGTCCGCCACGAATCACAGCCGGCTCTGCCTCGGCACCGCCACCTCCATGAAGACCGATGCGCCCACGCTCCTCCGGGAGGGGGTGTCGCTTGCGGGTCGCACATGGGCGCAGGCCCAGCAAAACCTCGGCATCACTCACGGCGACGTGTCGGAGTTTCTGCTGCATCAGGTCGGTCAGGCCAACCATGAGGCGCTGATGACGAGCCTCGATCTGCCCTCCGAAAAGGTCCTTCGACTCTATGTCGATCACGGAAACGTGGGGGCAGCAGGCGTTCCCTTCACGCTGGCCACGGCCGTGGAGCAGGGGCGCGTCCGGGCAGGCGACACCGCCATGCTCATGGGGATCGGCAGCGGACTGAACTGCACCATGCTGGGTGTCCAGTGGTAGAGATCAGGTGGGGTTCGGAGGCCCGATGAGCGACGGCAGCGACAAGTCCCGACGGCGGAAGGCAGCGCGACGGTTGTTCGGCGCTGCGGGTCGCATGCTGGATCGGGCGATCGTACGCGCCGAGGAGGTCGGCACCGAGGTCGTCAACGCGGCCGACATCCTGCTGATGGAGTCGCAGGAAGGCGTCTACACCGAGATGCACCGGCGGTTCACCGAGAAGGCTGTCCGCGGCGAGGGAGGCATCGAGAGTGCCCTCGAGGCACTCGATGCCATGTGGGAGAACATTCGTCAGCTGCGGGGCGGCGCGACCGCGATTCTCCACACGCTCTCGGCGCGTGACGCGGGCATCCAGGACCGTCGGCAGCGCTTCTACGTGCAGAGCACCGAGATGCTCGAGGATGCGATCCGCCAGGTCTTTGCCGAAGACCTCGGGCACCTCGCCGTGCCGCCCGAGCGGCTGGCCGTGCTCGTGCGAATCATGCTCGAGGGCCTCGTGGTCGAGCTGGCGCAGGCGCGCACCGCCGAGGATGTGCGTCAGGTCGACCAAGCCTACGCCGACATGCGGGCGTTGTTCGAGAAGTTCGTGCTCCATGGTGGTGACTCCGACATCGTCGAGGCCATCGAGCTCGAGGCCATCCCCCTCCCGTGGTGAGGGAGGGAGGCCGCGCCCGGCGCGTGCCCTGGCGCCTGGTCATCGCAGGTGCCGCGATGGCGGTCGTCGGTGTTGGTCTGCAGGCCTTCTGGTCGTCCGACGCGCCGGAGGATGCCGGCTCGTCCTCGGCTGCGGCGAGTCCCCGACGCGTCGCCGTGCCGCTGCAGGGGGATGACCATCGGGAGGAGCTGGAGCCCCTCGAGTCGACAGAGCCGACGAGTCAACCGGAGCGCTGGCGGGCTCGCGTGGACTCCGTGACCGCGTCCTGTGGCCTGGCGATCGACACGGTGTGCCGAGACGGGCGCTGTGTCGCGATCAGCGTCGGGCCGGATCTCGACCGCCTCGAGGGATGGGTGACGCTCGTTGCGACGAGTCCCCGCTTCGTGCTCAGCACGGCGCTGCGTGACCTCGGGGTTCCTGGAGGGCTCATGCCCTGCGGCGGCGCGATCGCCGCACTCACCCAGAGCGGCAGTGTGCCGGCGGTTGAGCTGCCGGACGGCACTGAGGTCTGGTGTGCCGCCGAGGAGGAGGATCGTGAGGCTCTGGCGCTGTGCGACGTGGCCGCGACAGAGCGCGTCGGTGCCGTGGTCGCTGGATTCCAGCGCCAAGATGTGCGGCGTCTGACGTTCTCACGTGACCGATGACTCTCTCCTGACCGGAACCCTACGCTCTCGGGCTAAAGTCCCGAGCACCGCAGTGGGTCCAGCATGCACTTGTCCGTCCTCTTGGTCTCTCTCTTCGCTTGCAACGGCTCGGGAGAGGTCGAGTCTCGGGTCCTCGAGACGCCGTCGGTCACGAGCGGCACCCAGTCGGGCACGGGCAGCGTGACGAGCTCGACGGATCCGGCCAGTCAGGGTGGGCGGCCGGAAGGCCTCGTCGTCAATGCGGTCACCTTCAACCAGGGCGTCGAGCTCTTCATGGTGGAGAACGCTCGTCCGGTCGATCCAGAGGTGCCGTTGGTCAGTGGGCGTCCGGCCTGGGTTCGTGTCTTCCTCGACGTAGACGACGACACGTGGGAGGAGCGCGACATCTCCGGGGTGCTCACCGTCACGTCGGGCGGCGACACCGTCGTGTACGACGATGTGTCGACCATCCGGGCGGATTCGCAGCGCGACACGAAGCGCACGACGCTCAACTTTGAGATCGACGGCAACATGATCGACGAAGACTCGGTCTACGAGCTCGATGTGCTCGAGGTCGACCCGGAGCGGGGGGGCGGGAAGAAGAAGGACACGAGCTGGTCGTCGTCGGACAACTTCGTCCTGGTCGGGCGCACCGACACGGTCGAGGTCGTCATCCTCCCGATTCAGTACGACGCCGACGGCTCGGGCCGACTGCCGGACACCTCGCCCGCCCAGATCGAGCGGATCGCCGACCTCTTCTACTCGATGTTCCCCGTCGAGGATGTGGTGATCACAGTGGCCGATCCGTCGCCCTGGCCCTACGCGATCAACCCTGATGGCTCCGGGTGGGGAGAGCTGCTCGACGCCGTCTCGGATGCGCGCACCTCGTCGGGCGTTGGCGACAACGTCTACTTCTACGGGCTCTTCACGCCTGAGGATCGCTTCGATCAGTTCTGCCAGTGGGGATGCGTCCTCGGACTGTCCTACCTGGCCTACTCGCCGCGGGACGTGTGGGCCCGAGCCAGCATCGGGGTCGGCTGGACGGGGGACACGACCTCCGAGACGCTGGTTCACGAGGTCGGCCATGCGCATGGGCGTGAGCATGCTCCGTGTGGCGTCTACGACTGGGACAGGAACTACCCCCACAGCAACGGGGACATCTCGGCGTGGGGGTATGACCTCATCACCAAGGAGATGTTCAGCCCCAGCACGAAGGACATGATGGGCTACTGCTCGCCCATCTGGATCTCCGACTACACCTACATGGCGCTCTTCCAGCGCATCCGTGAGCTCGGGCCCGATGGCCTTGCGCCTCTCGAGGAGACTCGCTGGCCCTCGTTCACGGTCGACGCGGATGGCGTCGCGACCCGTCGAGGGCGCGAGGTCCCCGTTCGCGGCCTTCCGGGTGGCACGGTGGTCGACGTTGAGCTGCTGGATGGTGCCGGTGGCGTGATCGACGTGCGCCGCGGCTGGGTGCTGCCCTACGGTCACGTCTCGGGAGGTCGCGTCGTGGTCGACGCAGGAGACGACGTTGCAGCGCTGCGTCTGCTCGACCCGACGGTGGTGCAGCGCGAGACCGTGCTGCACTACGTGGACTAGTCAGGCGGTCGGTAGGGCCGCGAAGGGGCGTGCAGCCTCGAGCTGTGCGGCGAGGCGAATCAGCGTCGCCTCTTCGCCATAGCGGCCGACCCACTGCGTGCCGATGGGCAGCGTGCCCGACATGAACAGCGGCAGGCTCACGGCGGGCTGCCCCGACTGGTTGAAGACCTGCGTGTTGGGCGTGGCGTCAAAGGCCTTGCCCGAAAGCTGCTGGAGAGCGGTCAGCAGTGCGGAGCGGACGGGAGCGCGACGCAGCCCACGGATGAGCAAGCGCTCGGCAGCTGTGGGCGCGAAGGCTCCGATCTCGACGGGAGGCTGCGCGGTCGTGGGGGTGAGGAGCACGTCCCAGTCGTCGAAGAAGGCGGCCAGCGAGACGTTCGCCGCCTGCACCGCACGCTGGGAGGCCACCAGCTCGGCTGCGGACAGGGCGTTGCCGATCAACCGGAGCATGAGTGTGGCGGGCTCGATGTCACGCCCGGCGGCGCGACCTGCGAGGGCCTCCGCCTCTTGGACGAGCGCGCCGACGTTGGCAGCGACGTTGGTCAGGTAGGCACGACGCAGCATGTCGACATCGAGCCGTGGAGCGGCCTCCTCCACCTCGTGCCCGAGCGACGCGGCGAGTGCAGCGGCATCTTCCACCGCTCGTCGATTCTCGGGGCTTGTCTCACCACCGAGCAGTCCGGCGGAGGTGAAGGCGATGCGAAGGCGGCCGGGGTCGACGCCCACCTCCTCGGCGAAGGGGCGCTCGGGGGCGGGGGCGCTGTACAGGGCTCCTGGCCCAGGACCGTGCACAGCGTCGAGCAGCCGAGCGGCATCACGGACCGAGCGGTTCACGGCGAACTCGCAGACGTAGCCGGACCATCCCTCAGGCTGGCCGTGGCTGGAGGGCGTGCGGCCACGGGAGGGCTTGAGCCCCACCAGGCCACAGTGGGAGGCGGGAATCCGGATGGAGCCTCCACCGTCGCCCGCATGCGCGAGGGGTACGTAGCCTGCAGCGACGGCAGCTGCGGCGCCGCCGCTCGAGCCACCGGGGGTTCGCTCCGGGCTCCAGGGGTTGCGGCAGGGACCGTAGAGCTCGGGCTCGGTGACGCCGTAGATCCCGAACTCGGGTGCGTTCGTGCGGCCGAGGGTCACCAGACCAGCGGCCTCGAAGCGCTCGACGAGCGGCCCGGTGTCAGAGCGGGGGATGTCGCGGAGCAGGCGGCAGCCGTTGGGGGAGGTGCGGCCGGTGACGTGCGCGCCGTTGTCCTTCAGGAGGAAGGGGACACCCGCGAAGGGCCCGTCGGGAAGTGAGCCGGACGCTCGCGAGCGGGCCGCGTCGAACCAGCGGTCGACGACTGCGTTGAGTGTACCGTCGTGCTCTTCGATGCGGCGAACTGCGCACTCGACGAGCTCTGCGGGCTGAACCTCGCCCCGCTGCACCAGCTCGGCCAGGCCGGTCGCGTCATGGGCCGCGTACTCGGAAGGCTTCACGCCTGGCGTCCGCGGATCATCTCACGCGCAATGTCGGAGGCCTTGGCGTACGACTTGGTGAACTCGCTGACGATCACCTTCTCGATGCGTCCACCGACGAGCGGCACCCGCACGGTGCACACGCCATCGACGATGCGCACCGTCGACGAGCCGCGCACTTGGGCGGTCGTGACGCCGCGGATGTCGACCTTGTCGGACATGACGGGAAGCTCGACGGACCACTCGAGACGATCTCGGGCAGCATCAAAGCGGTTGATCTGGTCGTACGTGAGGGTCTTCGCACCGAGCGCCCGCGACATCATGGAGGGCAGCTCCTTCGACGAGACGTTCCGCACGCGCTCGACGAGCACGCCGTTCTCTTCGCGGCGATCGAGAACGGTCTGGGTGATCTGGGTCACGTCGCGAAGTCGCGCGAGGAATGCGTCGCTGCTGAAGACCTCCCACACCGTGGCGGGATCGCAGGGGAACTCAGACTCGCTGTAGAGCTTCACGACTACCTCCGAAGCGTGCGCACCGCGCCTCGTAACAGGTGGGCGCAGGACGGGTGACCCTGGTAAGGGGTCGCGATGCCGTCCTCCCAAGCCAGCGGCGTGCGCCTCGCGCTCGGCCTCCTCGTGGTTCCCCTCGCCGCACTCGGTGCTGTGGGGTTGATCCTTGGTGGACAGGCGGGGCGCCCCGCCTGGTGGCTCCTCGGGCTCGCCGCGACGCTGAACGCACTCGTGCTGGTTCGGACGGTGTCTGCTGCGGCCCACCCGCACGACGACCGCGCACGAGCGGGTGGGGTCGCCGGACAGCTCGAGCCCCTGGTTGGCCTGGTCGCTGTCCTGGGAGGGCTGTGGGGGCTCCTCACGCCTCCCGCCGTCTACGGTCCGCCTCCCGTCGTTCTCGGCGTAGCACTGGCAGCTGCCGTGCTCTCGGTGATCCTCGGCAGCCGCTACCTGGAGGGCACGACGGCGCTGCCAGAGGCCCAGGCGCTGCGTCGCTGGGGCCGCTTCACCGGCTGGGCGCTCGCCATCGTCGTCACGGACTGGGTGCTGCTCTACCAGGAGTGGCCACAGCCTGCGTGGACCCTCGCGGCCTCGAGGCTCCAGCTCGCCCTCGCCGTCGCGCTCGGCCTCCAGGTGCTCGTGGGGGCATGGCCCAGGGAGCGTCCCACGGCGCCACTTGGCGGCCTCGCGCCCGGGGTCTTGGCCTGGTTCTTCGGGCGCCCCAATCCACTCGCCAGCCTCGGAGACGCCACCCAAGCGGGGCTGGGGATCGACCTGCGCACCACCTGGGCCATTCAGTTCGTCCGAAGTGCGCTCGAGCCCATGGCGTTCGCCATCGCTCTGCTCGCCTGGCTCTCCACCGGACTGGTTCGTGTCGGACCGGAAGAGGCCGCCATTCATGAGCGGCTAGGGGTTCCCCTGTCCACCGAGCCCCTCGGGCCCGGACTGCACGTGCTCCTTCCCTGGCCGCTCGACCGGGCGCGTCGCGTGCCCTTCCGTCGGGTCTTGACGATGCGCATCGGCGAGGAGGAGGAGGAGGAGGAAGAGGGCGAAGAGCACGAGGGGCCGGAGGACACTCTCTGGGCCCGCATGCATGCGGAGTTGGAGTACACGCTGCTGCTCGGTGACGGCAAGGATCTTGTGACCATCGACGGGCTGCTGCACTACCGGATCGTCGATCCACATGCCTTTCTCTACGGGGCACAGAATCCGGAGGAGGGCCTGCGGTCCGCGGCGTACGAGGCCCTCACCCGACGGACCGTCAGTCGATCGCTCGACGGAGTCCTGTCGGAGAACCTCTCGGCCTTCGCAGAAGAGGTCGTCGAGGAGATCGCGGCGCGGGCTGCCGAGCTTCAGCTCGGGCTCGAGCCGGTGTCCTTCACCCTCAAGGGGCTGCATCCACCCTTCGCCGTCGCGAAGGACTACCAGGCCGTGGTGAGTGCCCAGATCGCCCGGGAGACGGCCGTGATCCGAGCCGATGCATACAGGCTCCGCCAGGTGCCGTACGCACAGACCGAGTCGCTGCTTGACGTGCACGGTGCAGAGGCTGCTCGCGCCAAGGCGCTCGCGCTCGCCATCGGAGAGGCTGAGGCCTTTCGGGCTCTCGTCGACAGCTATGTTGCAGCGCCCGAGCTGCTGCGGTTCCGGAGGCGCATGGAGACCCTCGAGTACAACCTCGCGGAGCGGGAGCTCACGATTGTCGACCGGCGCTTCGAAGCCGAGGGGGGGCACGTATGGGTCCTGCAGTGACGAGGGTTCGCGCCATCGCGGGCGTGCTGGCCGTCGTGGTCATCGCGCTGTCCGCAACCGGCTTCGTGGTTCGTGAGGGCGAGGCGGCTCTCGTCACTCGGGTAGGAGCGCCATCGGCGGTGCTCTCGGACGCCGGGCTGCACTGGAAGCTCCCCTGGCCCGTGGATGCGGCTGTGCGCATCGATCTTCGTCGCCGCGTGTTCGAGACGGGGCACAGCGAGATGCTCACGCGCGACAAGAAGAACGTCGTGATGCTCTCCTACGCGGTCTGGCGAGTGAGCGACCCGCTCCTCTTCCACCAAGCGGTGGGCTCTGTCGAGGGGGCCGAGGTGAAGCTCGACGGTCTGATCACCAATGCCGCCATCGGGGTTCTCGGCCGCTACGACCTGTCCGCGATTGTGTCGACCGACCCCAGCACGCTGCGTCTCGATGCGCTCCAAGAGGAGCTGATCGGGTCGACACGGGAGGTCGCGGCCGAGCGCTATGGGATTGCGATCGAGCGCATCGCCTTCAAGCGCGTGTCCCTGCCCGAGGAGAACACGGTGAGCGTGTTCGACCAGATGCGTGCCGAGCGCCGTCAGGTGGCCGCGAAGTTCACCGCAGAGGGGGAGCAGGAGGCCTCGCGTATTCGGTCGGAGGCGGACCTCGAGGCGGCTCGCATCAGAGCCGAGGGCAGCGAGCAGGCCGCCAGGATCTACGGCGAGGCCGAGGCCGAGGCTGCACGGATCTATGCGGAGGCCCACAACGTCGACCCCGAGCTGTACCGCTTCCTCCGGTCTCTCGAGACCATCGATCAGGTGGTCGGCCCCCAGACGACCGTCATCCTGCGCACGGACAGCGAGCCCTTCCGGCTCCTCGAGGAGTCCAGGTGAGGCGTCGTGGAGCCCCGACCGAGCTCTCGCGTCTGATCGCTCCGCTGGGGACACTCGCGGACGTGGCGTTTCGAGCGCTGCCGCTCTGGCTGGGCCTGCTCGTCGGGGCCTGGGCCCTCAGCGGGGTCACGGTCGTCCAAGCCGACGAGGTGGCCTTGGTGCTCCGGCTCGGCGCGCTTCAGGATGCCGGGACCGCACAGGCCGTGCGCCCACCGGGCCTGTTGATAGCGCCGCCGAGGCCACTCGGGGAGGTCATTCGCGTTCCCGTGAAGAAGGTGTTCGAGGTCGAGCTTCGTGACCTCCACTACGACCGGCGAGACGGAACCTTCGTGGTGTCCAATGCTCCCGGGGTCGACCCTCGCAAGGTCGGCTACGCGGTCACGGGGGACCGCAACCTCGTGCACACGGCTCTCGTTGCTCGCTACCAGATCGCCGATCCGGTGGCATGGGCCTTCGCCTGGGAAGATCCCGAGGGTGCGCTGTCTCGCATCACCATCGACGAGGCCGCGCGGGCGGTCGGTGCGCGCTCGGTGGATGCCGTGCTGACGGATGGTCGGGCCGACCTCGTGGAGGCGGTGCTCGAGGCGGTCCAAGAGCGACTCGATGCCCAGGGCGTCGGGTTGTCGCTGGTCAGCCTCGAGCTGATCGACCTCGCGCCACCCCCGCAGGTGAAGGACGAGTTCGCCGAGGTGCAGAGCGCGGCCATCGATGCGGAGACGCTCCTGCAGCAGGCGGGTGAGTATCGGGAGAGCGTTCTCCCGCTGGCGCGCAGCACGCGAGGTGCGAAGATTCGTGAGGCAGAGGCCGCTGCAGCCCAGGTGCTGGCCGCCGCTCGCGGTGAGGCTGATGCCTTCCGGGCCCTCGCGACCGAGTATCGGGCCAGTCCGGGTGTGGTGCGCGAGCGGCTCTATCGCGAGGGGCTCGAGGGCCCGCTCCAGCGTGCCGGTCGGGTGCGGTTCGTGCCGGCACCGCCTCCAGGCCAGCGGTACGAAGACTTCCGGGTGTCGGTCAAGTGAGCACGGATCCACGCTGGACAGAGTGGGTGCAGGTGCCCCTCACGCGAGAAGAACGACGGCGCATCTCGACGCGTCTCGGTGCAGACCTCGCTGGCCTCGGGCTGCTCGCTGTGGGTCTGGGGATTGCCTGGGCCACCCCCGACCAGGCCCAGGTCGGCGCTCTCGTTCAGGCGCTCGCGGCGCTGGTGGTCGCGGCTCCCGTGCTCGCTCGTGGGGCGGTGGGCCTGGTTCGGCCCACACCACTCGGACACACCGACCAGCTGGTTGCCTTGGCTGTGCTCGCTGCCATGTCCGTGGGGGAGTTCGTCACGGCGACCCTGGTTCCGGTCCTTCTGGAGGTCGGTCGGCTGTTCGAGGAGCGGAGCGCCCTCGGAGCCCAGGCCGCCATCGAGGGCATCCGTGGTCTTCGGGCGCGGACGGCTCACAGACTGACCGAGGCCGGCGAGGAGGAGGTCTCCCTCGACGCGCTGGTGGCGGGTGACGTGGTCGTCGTCCGACCGGGTGAGCTCCTCCCTGTCGACGGCACTGTCTGCGCCGGTCGCTCATCGGTGGATCAATCTCCCATCACGGGGGAGTCGCGGTACGAGACGGTCGCGGTCGGTGGCTCTGTGTTCGCGGGCACACTGAACCTCGACGGTCGGCTCGAGGTGACCGTCGACCGCGTCGGGGAGGGCACGGTCCTCGGTCGGGTGGTCGAGCTCCTGCGAGAGGTCGAGGCCTCAAAGACGCCGGCCCTGCGTCTGCTCGAGCGCTATGGAGCAGGGTACCTGCCCGTGGTCCTCGCGGTTGCAGCGACGGTGCTGTTCTTCACCGAAGACACCTCGCGCGCCATCACGGTCCTGGTGGTCGCCTGCCCGACCGCTCTCGTCCTCGCTGGACCGGCTGCGATGGTGGCTGCGATGACGGCGGCCACACGCCGCTCGATTCTGGTGAAGAGTGCGGCCTTCCTCGAGGGCATCGCGAGCGTAGACACGCTGATCCTCGACAAGACCGGCACCGTGACGCTCGGACGACAGGTGGTACGTGAGGTGGAGGCCGCCGACGGGTTCGACGAGGGGCAGGTGCTGTCCCTGGGTGCGGCCGCAGGACAGGGCTCCCTGCACCCGGTCTCGCGGGCCCTGGTGTCGGCCGCCGAGGCAGCCGGCATTGCGCTCGAGACTGTCGGCGAGACGCGGGAGCACGCGGGTCTAGGCGTCGAAGCGACGGTCGGTGGGCGGGTGGTGCGCCTCGGTCGGGCTTCGTGGCTGGCGGACCACGGCATCGAGGCCGTGGCGGGGGAGGGGAGCGGCGCATGCATCGCCGTCGACGACACCTATGTAGGGCGAGTCAGTCTGTTCGATCAGCCTCGCGCCGAGGCGGCCGAGGTGGTGAGTGCCATGCGGGGTCTCGGCCTCGAACGCGCGGTCTTGCTGACCGGTGACCGCGCTGCGGTCGCCGAAGAGGTCGGCGCGACGTTGGGGGTCGACGAGGTCGTCGCGGAGGTCCTGCCCGAGGGCAAGCTCGACGTGGTGCGCCGAGAGCAGGCGAGCGGTCGGCGCGTGCTCATGGTCGGCGATGGCGTGAACGACGCGTTGGCGCTGTCTGGAGCAGACATCGGAGTCGCCATCGGGGCGCGGATGAACGAGGTCGCGCTCGGCGGTGCCGACGTGGCCTTGATGACCGAAGATCTGCGTCGACTTCCGGAGATGGTCCGACTCGCGGATCGCACGCGGAGCACTACGACGGTCAATGCCGCCGTCGGTGTCGCCTTCTCGGTGGTGATGGTCGGCTTGGCGACAAGCGGCGTGATCCCGCCGGTCTGGGGCGCGGCGCTTCACAACCTCGGAGCGATGCTCGTCGTGGCGAACAGCGCTCGACTCTTGCGCTAGGTCTGCTGCCGGAGGGTGCCCCGGCAGGCACGCCTAGAAGGAGCGACGCTTGCCCGAGAGGTGCTCGGCCTGCGTCTTGCAGTCGATACAGAGGGTGGCGACCGGTCGCGCGAGCAGGCGCTTGTACGTGATGGGGTCGCCGCACGACTCACAGACACCGTACTCGCCCTCCTGCATGCGCTGGAGGCTGTGACGGATCTTGCCCATCAGCTTGCGCTCCCGATCGGCCATGCGGAGGGAGAAGTCACGGTTGGACTCGCTGACGGCGAGGTCCAGGGCATCCGCGTCATTGTCGCGGACGTCCGTGAGCTGCTGAAGGTTGTCCCGAGCCGTGCTCATGAGGTCCTCCAGCTGCTGCTGGAGCATCTTGTGCAGGTGGGAGGTCTCTTCTGTGGAGAGATACTCGTCGGGAGGTAGCGAGTCGGCCATGACACTTCCTGCGCGTGATGCGAGAGGGCGGGGAGTCTACCAAGATGTACAGCGAGTTCAACCCGTCAAGGAGTCCAGCTCGGATCATACGTGATTCGACGGGGGCCTTCCCAGCTTGATGGAAGGGTGAGAATCTCGACTCCGTCTCGGGTGACGACGATGGTGTGCTCGAACTGGGCTGACAGAGAGCCGTCACGCGTCACCACGGTCCAGCCGTCGTCCAGGTGGTCGATCTCCCAGTGACCGAGGTTGATCATGGGCTCGATGGTGAAGGTCATCCCCTTCTTCAGGCGAAGCCCAGTGCCCCGGATGCCGGTGTGGGAGACGGTGGGGGGACCGTGAAACGTCCGCCCGATGCCGTGGCCCGTGTAGGCACGCACGACGGAGCATCCCTTGGCCTCGGCGTACTGCTGAATGGCGGCGCCGATGTCGCCGAGGTGGCCGCCGGGGCGAACTTGCCGCAGGCCGATCTCGAGACACGTGCGCGCCACCTCGACGACGTGGCGCGCGAGGGGCGAGGGCTCGCCGACGTAGAGGGTCTTGCTCGTGTCGCCGTGGAAGCCGCCACGGGCCGGCAGCACGCTCGTCACGTCCACATTCACGATGTCGCCGTCTTCGAGGACCCGATCGCTGGGGATCCCGTGGCACACGACCTCATTCACGCTCGTGCAGACGCTGGCTGGAAAGCCCTTGTAGTTGAGAGGGGCGGGCCGCGCGTCGTTCTCGAGCGTGTGCTCGTGAACGATGGCGTTGATGTCGGCCGTGGTCATGCCAGGCTTGAGCAGGCCCTCGACCAGCGCGAGCGTGTCGGCCGCGAGCTGACCCACCCGGCGCAGCGCCTTGATCTCCTTCGGACTGTGGACGATCGCCTTGGCCACGACACCCCCTGAGGCTCCCCGCGGTAACCGGATGCGCCCGTCCGCGTCGACAGTCGGGCATCGGCGTCGGACTGGGATAGGCAGCCCACAGGGAGGCAGAGTGGACACCGAGGAACTCGTGGAGAACTTCCAGCTGTTCGATGACTGGGAAGATCGCTACGCCTACCTGATCGACCTCGGACGCAAGCTCCCGCCGCTGGCGGAGTCCGAGCGCACGGCCGGGTCCAAGGTCGATGGCTGTCTCTCGCAGGTGTGGTTCGTGCGTCGAGAGCAGGACGACGGGCGGCTGTGGTTCGATGCCGACAGCGACTCGTCGATCGTGCGGGGGCTCATCGGTGTGATTCGCGTGCTCTACCTTGGTCGAACGCCGTCCGAGGTGGCGTCGGTCGACATCGACCAGGTCTTCGGAGACATCGGTCTACAGGAACACCTCACGGTGAACCGGCGGAACGGCTTCTTCAGCATGATCGGCCGAGTTCGTCGCTTCGCAGACGAGGTCTGAGGGTCAGTCTCGGCTGACAGACCACTGCTGCGGGCGCCGTGAGCCTCGGGCCGTGTAGGTGCCCGAGAGTGTCTCGCCGGTGAGGCGTCCCTGAAAGACGGTGAGCGCCCCGCCCTCTTGCTTGAGCGTGAATGCACCGTCCGCCGAGATGGTGCCGGTGTAGGCGTCCGTGCGCTCGATGGGGCCCACCGTGATGGTCACGTTGGCCGTGATGCCACCCTCGGTCTGCGTGGCGATCTGGAAGGACAGTGGACGATTGGCAGCGGTGCCTGACCACGAGCCGAGCAGCGACGGCGCGGCCGGGGCTGCGGCTGCCTCGGGCAAGGGCGGGGGCTCGCTTGGCGGCAGCTCGTCTGCTGTCCCGTCAGCATCGGCGACTGGAGCGTCCGCGTCGATGTCATCAGGCTCGGCCTCGTTCGTCTGCGTGCCACTCGCGGCGGTGCTCGGAGTGGCTGCAGGGGCGTCGGGCGGCGCATCGGCGATGGATGCGGCCGCGGGGGCAGGACGAGGGGAGGCGATGGGGGAGGGCTTTGGTGCGTCGGCGGCCTCTGGCAGAGGAGCCTCGACCGCTGGCGCAGGACGATCCTCTGGGGCATCCGCCGGCACCGGCTTGAAGCGGGCCTCCTCGGGCTTGGGCGCGGGAGCGGAGAGGGTCGGGACCGGGGGCGCGTTGGTCTCGGTGGGCTCGCCTCCGGACAGGAAGTACAGCATCAGCGGAGCGATGAACACCAGGCCGGCCGAGCCCGCGGCGAGGAGGAGGAGGAACGGCACGGCCGAGCGCTGCGGCGAGGGGCCGGCGAGGAGATCCTCCAGGGGCTCGTCGGAGGCTGCGGGCTCGATGGTCGGTCCGACGCGGCTCTCGAGCTGCACCCCACTCAAGGTGATCGACGGAGGCGCGGTCTCGCCGCGAAGGGTCGCGACCAGGTCTGGACGATGCTCCAGCAGGGCCGCGCCAAAGGCATAGGCGTCGGGGAAGCGGTCCTCCCGATCGGTCGCCAGAGCGCGCTGGACGGCCAGCGACACACCCTCGGGGCAGTCGGGAACGACCTCATGAAGCGGAGGCCAGTCCCCCTCGTTGGCCATCGCGATGGCCGTCTCGACGTCCTCGGCGAGGTAGGGAGGGCTCCCCGAGATGATCTCGTACACGATCACGCCGAGGGCAAACACGTCGGCCCGTGCATCAACGGAGGCGGAGTCGCGCGCCTGCTCGGGCGCCATGTACCCCGGGGTTCCCATCAGGGCGCCCATCCGCGTCATGCCCTTCTTCGCCTCGGGCTCGAGCACCTTCGCGATTCCGAAGTCCGTGACCTTCGCGACGATACCCGTCGACCCAGGACGAGGGGCGAGCAGGACGTTCGCCGGCTTCAGGTCGCGATGGAGGACGCCTGCGTCGTGCGCATGGGTCACGCCTGCAAGGACCTGCGAGATCAGTCCAATGGCCTCGTCGAACAGCATGCCGCGCTGGTTGAGGAGGTTGTCGAGTGTGATCCCGGGGACGTACTCCATGAGCAGGCCGGTCTGCCCCTCGTGCTCGAGCACATCGGTGACCTTCACCACGTTCGGGTGATTCAGCTGCGCCTGGATGCGGCCCTCTCTGAGCAGGCGCTGCTGGAGCCGTGGATGCTGAAACGAGAGCAGCTTGAGGGCATGGTCGCCGCCCAGTGTGTTGTGCCGCACTCTGTAGACCCGGGCCATGCCGCCCTCGCCAAGGAGCGAGACGACCTGGTAGCGATCAGCGATCACATCTCCGGTCCCGAGCATCAGTCGCGACCGCGCTTCAGTGGTTCTTGGATGGACAGGCCCAGGTTGACGGACAGCACGTCGGTCGGGTTGTTGGTCGTCCACACGTTGTTGAGCACGGAGAGGCTGCCGGTCACGTTGTGCTCACCGCGGGCAATCACGGTGCCTCCGGCGGACAGCTTGGTGACTGAGAGCGCAGCCAGCCAGTCGGGATCGGTGGGGTCGGCCTGCTCGAAGTCGAGCCCGCTGGGCCGAACCAACCAGCTGATGGTTGGTCCGAGGCTGAGCTTCGTCTTTGGAGCGACCTGGAGGTCGACCTGTCCGTGCCACTCGTGAGCGGGCACGCCCGTGCCCTGCACGCGAGCTGTCGACTGGCGAAAGCGGTAGCCCGTCTCGATGAAGGCGGACCAGTAGCCTCCGCCGCCAAGCCCTGCTGAGCGTCCGAGCCACAGCAAGGGACCGACATCGAAGGTGCCCTCACCGAGGTTGGTGAGTCGATTCCGCGTGGTGGTCGTCAGATGCCCGAAGCGACTCTCGAGACCGAGGCTCATGGTGAGCGGGGGACCGGCTACCTCGTCGACCAAGACCTGCTTCGCACGCAGCGTGATCACCCCGACGCCGCTCGTCGGCTCGCAGATGTCTTTGCCCAGTGCGCTGCAGACGGGTCCGTCATCGCGGTTCATGCGGGCCGTGTACCAGGGCAGGCTCGCCTCGATCTCCATGCCCGGCAGCAGCCCGAAGGTGCCGATGGCCTTCAGTCCGAACGTCGAGATGCCGGAGTCGACATCGAGGACACTGTCTGCGTAGGAGCCATCGCTGACGGACAGCCGACTCAGCCGCTGGGCCTCGGTGCCCAGGTAGAGGGTCTGGTCACCCTCCTCCAGCGCCCATGGACCCGAGCCGGCCAGGGCCGCACCGGTAGCTGCGAGCATCAAGCTTGCGAGCATCTCGCCTCCGCTGCCGACACCCTAACGCCACTCGGCATGGTGAAGGAAGCGCATCAATCCTTCGGACAAGGTGTCTGGCTGCTCGAGGGGTGCGAGGTGTCCGGAGTGGGGGAGGTCGAGCACCGAGATCGGCTCCAGCTGTCGCACGACCGCGGGCAGGCCCGCGGGAGGCACGAGGGGGCCCTGCGCACCCCATCCGACGAAGGCTGGCGGTGTCTCGGGCGTGCGCGTGAAGCTGTCGAGCGCTGCAAAGCTGGGCAGGTCGGCGAGGATGGCGGCGAGGACACGCAGGGTGTGGGGGGCGGACAAGGCCTCGTCGACGGCACGGCGGCGCGGAGGGGCTAGCGGGGTGTGGGTGAGGCGGTCGACAACCGGGCGCCGAAGCAACGACCAGGCGCGCTCCAAGAACCGCAGAGCGAGTGCACGTCGCTCGGGGCGGTGCAGGGTGTTGTGCAGGCGCACGATGGGGCCCGCCGAGAGGGTTTTCCAGGTCGCAGGATGAACGACGCCGAGTGCCGCGACGCGCTCTGGTGAGCGCTCGGTGAAGCGCCAGGCGGCGGCCCCGCCCACGCAGATGCCGACGAGACCGACGCGTGGGCCAGCGGCATCGACGACGGCGCCCAGCGCGTCTGCGAACGTGTCGAGATCGTAGCGCGTGCGTGGCTTGTCGGACCTCCCGAAGCCAGGGAGGTCCGGCAGCCACACGGTGTAGTGTCTCGCGAGGGTCGCGGCGACGGGCTCCCAGACGCGGTGGTCGGCGCCGGCGTTGTGGACCAGGATGACGGGCGGCCCCGAGCCGCTCACCTGAGCGAGCAACCGCTGACGACGCCAAAGCACGACACGCATCGGGTGTCGCTAACGGATACCGGGGGGCCGTGCCGGAGGGTCGAATGCGCGCCGTGGTTCTCGTGCCGTTGTTTCTCGCTGCCTGTGCCAAGGCCCCACCGCTCCCCTCCGAGGCGCCCGACCTGCCATCGCTGGATGCGGAGCTTCCCTTTGATCCCACCATCAGGAGGGGGCAGCTGGACAACGGGCTGCAGTGGTTCGTGGAGACGAACCGTGAGCCGGAGGGGCGTGCAGTCCTGCGGCTGTTCGTCGACACGGGCAGCGTCCTGGAAGACGAGGACCAGCTCGGGCTCGCGCACTTCGTCGAGCACATGGCCTTCAACGGCAGCGAGCACTTCGAGGGCAACGAGCTGGTCGCCTACCTGGAGTCCGTGGGTACCCAGTTCGGGGCGCACCTGAACGCCCACACCTCCTTCGAGGAGACGGTCTACAAGCTCGAGGTACCCACGGACGATCCCGAGATCCTCGACAAGGCCTTCGTCGTCTTTGCAGACTGGGCGCAGGGAATCAGCTTTGCCGCAGAGGAGATCGAGAAGGAGCGAGGTGTCGTGCTTGAGGAGTGGCGCACGCGTCTCGGTGCCCAGGGACGCGTCACCGACGCCATGGTGCCGGCGGTGTTCCACGGCTCGCCGTACGCCGAGCGCCTGCCCATCGGAACCGAGGAGTCCCTGAAGGGCTTCGAGCATGCAGCGCTCGAGCGCTTCTACGATGACTGGTACCGCCCCTCGCTCATGGGCTTCATCGTGGTGGGCGATGTCGACCCCGACGAGATGGAGGCGAAGATCGAGGCACACCTCGGCGGGCTGAAGGATCCGGAGGAGTCGCGGGAGCGTTCCCGTCCTGAGATCCCCTCGCATGAGGAGGTCCTCGTCGTGATCCACCCCGACCCGGAGGTGCCCCGCACGAGCCTGTCGCTGCTGGCGAAGCACGACGCTGTGGAGGGCAACACGCATGGCGACTACCGCAAGGGGTTCGTCGAGAGCGTCGTCGGTCGCATGCTGAACGAGCGGCTGCGAGATGTCGGACAGCAGCTCGACCCCCCCTTCCTGGGAGCGAGTGTCGGCTTCTCGAGGCTCTCTCCATCGGAGGGGGCCGACACGGTCGGGATCGCCGCTCACGAAGATCGCATCGTCGAGGGCTTTCGAGCCGCGATGGTCGAGGTCGAGCGCGCTCGGCGTCATGGCTTCCGCGCGGGTGAGCTGGAGCGCGCCAAGGCGGAGCGGTTCGATGGCATGCGGACCTACTACGCCGAGCGCGACACGAC
The DNA here is from genome assembly GCA_002862545.1 of Pseudomonadota bacterium. Taxonomy (GTDB): domain Bacteria; phylum Myxococcota_A; class UBA796; order UBA796. The sequence goes on along the minus strand of PKDJ01000037.1, from coordinate 603 downwards.
GGCGTCGTCGCGCCATGCGCAGGAGCTCCTGCGGCATCTCGCGACGGGCGAGCCCGTGCCGGGAGTGGACTACGAGTGGGAGCTCGCGCAGCGCTTCATTCCGAGCATCACCCTCGAGGAGTGCGACGCCTACATTCGAGACGAGTGGCTGCCGAAGACTGGCCGCGTGATCCAGCTGGTGATGCCCGAGAAGGATGGCCTGACACCGCCGACATCCGAGGAACTCCTCGCTGTCCTCACGGAGGTGGCAGACCTCGAGATCGAGGCGCCGGCCGACGAGGTCCTCGATGCGCCGCTGCTCGCCGACATTCCGCCGCCTGGTGAGGTGGTCGAGCGCTCCGAGGTCCCGGAGCTCGGGTTGCTCGACTGGCGGCTCGCCAACGGGGTGCGGGTCTTGCTCAAGCCCACCGACTTCAAGGCGGACGAGATCAGCTACCGGGCATGGAGTCACGGCGGCTACAGCCTGGCCGCCGACGAGCTCTACGTGCCGGCACGGACGGCCTCCAGCGTCCGCGCCCGCTCGGGGCTCGGCGACTTCGAGGCGTCCGATCTCGAGAAGCGACTCGCGGGCAAGAAGGTCTCGGTTCGGAGCAGCATCTCGAA
>PKDJ01000249.1 GCA_002862545.1 Pseudomonadota bacterium | reverse complement strand
CGTGGCCTTGAACCACCTGCTCACGCGTCAGGTCGTCGGCGCCGAGGCCTTCGAGCAAGCCATCGCCAGCGCAGCGGGCCGGAGCTTCTGGCGGAGGCACGAGCGCCTGCTGCTCCCTCTGAGCGTGATGACGACCGTGCTCGTCATCGTCGCCTTCGTCCCACTGGCGTTCGTGTAATGGCTGACGACCCCACCCTGGCCGAGCTGCAGGCACGCTGCGCCGCCTTCTCCAGTGAGCGTGACTGGGAGCGCTTCCACTCGCCGCGCAACCTGGCGATGGCTCTCTCCGTCGAGGCTGGAGAGCTGCTCGAGCTGTTCCTCTGGTGCGCGGACGAGGGGCCTCAGCCGCTCCATCCGGATCGCGCCCCAAAGGTCGCCGACGAGGCAGCTGATGTCCTGATGTGCCTGCTCAACTTCTGTGAGCGCACCGGCATCGACCTGGCGGCAGCGCTGGACGACAAGCTCCGTCGGGCCGCCCTCAAGTACCCCGTCGAGCGTGTTCGTGGACGAGCCTTGAAGTACCACGAGTACGACGACTACGACCCCGAAGCAGCCGACTGAGCGCTGCTAGCGGCGCGCTCTCACCCGCAGCAAGGGAGCCGCCCCCAGCACCGAAGCACTGGGGGCGGCCGGCAACACCGTCGTTCGCTACACGGGCCACAGGCCTCGTGCGAGGTGGCGATGTCACCTCCAAACGCCCCACCAACCGGACCGTTCTTGCTTCGATGTTTCCCGGTCCACTGGACCAGCGTCACTCCCACCAGCCCTTGACACTTGCTTGACGCAATGACCTGCAAAAGGCTCGTCTAGGCCGCCCCATGGTGCTTCTACGGCGCTAGGCTGAGGACCGGTGGAGGTCTTCGTGTTCACCATCATCTCGCTGATGGCCTGCTCTGCGCTCGCGAATCCAGCCGATCAGGGCCTGGATGATGCCGACTACTCGGGCGACGATCCGTTCATTCCCGGTACGTTCGAAGACGACTGGGGTGACCTGGGCATCGTGGGCGGCACCGAGACCAGCGCCTACCCGGAGACGGTGAGCCTGCTCGTCGGCGGCGGCTCGTGCACGGCGACCCTGATCACCCCCGAGTATGTCCTCACCGCTGCACACTGCATCACCGAGGTGCCGAGCACCTCTGACGGCGTGGTGGTGTGGGGCCCGAACGTCAACAACCCCGAGCTGTCGATCGCCTGGGGTGAGTACTGGGTGCACCCGAACTGGAACCGCAACGACCTCGCGGCTGGGAACGACATCGCCGTGATCAAGCTCGCCTCACCTGCCGAGGGCATGCCGGTCGCCATCCTCAACGACGATCCGGTCGTCGACGAGTGGGTCGACTCGACACTGACGTTCGTGGGCTACGGCATCACCTCGACCGGTGGCTTCGACTCCGGCACGAAGCGAACCACCGACAACGCACTCATCCGCTACACCTCCAACCTGATCTACGCCTTCGACGAAAACTCGGGGACGTGCCAGGGCGACTCCGGCGGCCCCTCGTTCCGTGCGACCGATGAAGGCTACCTCGAGCAGGTCGGCATCACCTCCTTCGGTGGGCTGCGCTGCGAAGAAGGCGAACACGGCCACACGCGAGTCGACGTCTTCATCCCGTGGATCAAGGAGATCGCACCGGAGGTCATGACCGAGCCTCCTCCAGATGACGTTGGCCCCGGCGGTGGTGGAGGCAGCGGGCCTGGCTTCCTCAACTGGGGCATCACGGACGACGTGAACGGACTCGGCGGCCGCTTCGCCGAGCCGGTTGGCGGAGACGGTGGTGGCTGCTCCACTGCGCCAGGAGCCCCTCTCGCACTCGGCTGGCTGTCTGTTCTCGCGCTGTGGTCGCGTCGCCGTCGCTGACGCTCACTCGGGCAGCGTGACGGTGCCTCGCCAGAGCGCCGCCCCACCCTCGCCGTCTTCGAAGGCCACATAGAGCCTCGTCTGTCGCTGGTTCTTCGGCGCAAACCACTCGCACTCGACGGCGCCGTCGACGACATCCTCGGCGGGCATCGAGAAGCCCCCCGCATCCGCGAGTCCATAGGCCACGACATCGGTGTCGTCGTCCACGACGAAGCGTAGCTTCAGGCTGTCGGCGTCACTGATCAACCGCTCCTCGAGGAAGTCGGGAGTGGCCACCGGGTTGGCGTTGCGCTCCTCCGGAGCGGCACTGCTGAGAAACACGAAGCGGCTGGCCAGGCTGACACCCGTGATGGGGAGCCCACGCATCAGTGCGTCGACGTCGGCGAGTTCCGTCCCTGTCGCCCTCCCCCTGACGATGTCGTCGATCACCGGGCAAAGTCCGGGCTCACACGCAAGCGCGTAGACCGTCGTCGGGAGCGCAGGGATCTCCTCGAGGAGTGGAGCGAGCTCTCCCGGAACGCCGACGATGTGCTCCACCTGCTCGTCGACCGGCGACTGCACTCGTGTCCAGAGCTCGAGCGGCAGCTCGGCCTCGAGGCAGCCATCTCCCAGGTCGGTGCAGGTCCACGTGAGTACCTCGACACCGCGCTCCTCGGGATCGACGACGGTGACCGTCGCGATGGACAGCTCTCCTGGTGCGACCTCCGGAGGCTCGGCCACGATCTGGATCACGCGCAGCTCCGTGAGTCGGGTCTCGGGATTCGGACCCGGCCCGCAGGCCAGGAGCACACCGGACAGGAGCCAGAGACCACGCATCACCACTCTCCCCTGAACCCGAAGGCCGGCAGCACGGGGAGCCCCGTTGTCGGCTCTTCTTCGGCGAAGTCGTAGGTCCATCCGATGACCTCGATGTTCTGGCGATTGGTCGCGTTCTGAAGGTCGAGGTAGGTCGTCAGCGTCCACTTTTCATAGACGTAGTCCTTGTCTATTCGCACGTCCGCACTGAAGAATGGAGGCAGACGCTCGCTGCTGCGCTTGCCGTAGACGGGAATGAAGGTGCGACTGGTCAGCTCGTACCGTCGGTTGACGACCGGCGTGTAGGGATTGCCCGAGCCATAGCGAATGCGCGCTCCGAGCCTCCAGCGCTTTGGCAGCTGATGGCTCACGAGCGCATTCAGCACGAGTGGCTGGTCGTAGGCAAACAGCTCCTCTGGCTCGTTCGGTCGGTCCTGACGAACGGAGCGGGAGACCGTCGCCGCGAGCCAGCCGGTCGTGCGATCGGTCTGGAGCTTGATCAAGCTCTCGATTCCGGCGACACGGCCGGTGCCTGCGTTCGCGTACGGGCGAGTGTCGAAGGGACCCACGGGAGGTGGTCCCGTGAAGAAGCGAAAGGCGTCTTCGCGTCCGACAATGAGGTCGTTCAGCCAGTTGTAGTACCGGTTGATCTCGATCGACCAGGCCCTGGAGATGTCCAGCTCCAGTCCGATGCCCGTCTGAAGCGCCCACTCGGGCCTCAGATCAGGATTGCCGACGCCCTCGGGCCGCGGCTGCACCTCTCGCGCCAGGGGGTACTGACTGTACCGGCCCACGGCGATCTTGAGCGCGGGAACCGGACCCAGCTCCTGGCGCACCGTCAGCCGCGGATCGAGGGAGGCCGCGCTGTAGCCGGTGTCGTCGAGGCGAGCGTCTCCACGGAGGCCGGGAACGACCTGCAGTCCCCGCCACCTGATCGTGGGCTCCGCGTAGAGTGCAGGGCGATAGCTCCAGATCGCCCCCTCCTCCGTCTCGTCCTGGAAGTCCACGTCGTAGAGAAAGCTGAAGCGGTCGATCTGGACATCCGCCCCGAACCTCCACCCCAGGCCACCCGAGGAGCTGGCGAGACGACTCGCCTCTTCGCGAAGCGTGATGCCGAGGTTCTTCTCGAAGGCCTCACCATCCGGGGCGAGGCCGAAGGTCTGCGCCTCGGGTCCTACGACCAGCGTGCTCTCGTTTCGCCACCGCTTGCCCAGAGACGTCCGTGCCTGCGCCCGCAGCTTCTGGAAGCTGGTGGTGAAGGCGATCTGGACCTCGTCCTCGTCGTCATCGTCGCCCAAGACCCGGAAGCGGTCGTCCGAGAGCAGGAACAAGACATCCAGGGTGCCGGCGGGAAGCTCGTGAACCAGGCGCAGCTGGCCGTCGTAGTACCGCGGTGCGCGGATGGTGGCGTTGCCGTTGTTCAAGATGGGGTTGAGGATGGCATCCACGTAGGACCGACGGCCTGACACCGTCAGTGCGGTGCGGTCGCCTACGAGCTGCGTGTGGTAGAGCGCAGCCTGAAAGACATCAACGGACGCGTAGCCCTTGCTCCGATCGGGCAGCGATGCCGTGGTGCGGAGGTCGACGAGCCCACCGATGCGGCGCCCGTACCGAACACCATAGTTGCCGGGCAGAAAGGCCACCTCGTCGAGCAGGTCACTCGCCAAGACGGTCGACAGGCCGCCAAAGTGAAAGACCAGAGGAATCTGCCCACCATCCAGGTAGTAGGCGGAGTCTTCAGGATCGACACCGCGAATGATCAGCTGACCGACGTTCAGCGGGGGACGTGCCACACCGGGGAGGTTCTGCACCACGCGAACCACGTCTCCATTGGTGCCCGGCAAGTAGCGAATCTCATCCGCCGTGAGGGTTCGCTCCGTGATCTCTGCTTGTGTCCGGCGTCCGACCACATCGACGACCTCGTCGTATGCCGCCGCCTCCCACGGCTTCGATGTGACCAGGTACACCGTGACCTGCGCGACCTTTCCCTCCGCGACCGTGATGGGAACGGCCTCTGGCTCCAGCCCAGGCCCCTCGATGGTCAGCTCCCACTCACCGAGCGCCAGCCCCGCCAACCGGAAGGTCCCGGTGTCGTCGACATCGACGTTCCGCACCAGCCCTTCGGGACCTACAGCCCGCACGGTGGCGGCCGACAAGGCCACCCTCGTCCCTGCCTCACGCACGGTCCCTTCGACGGACACTGGGGGCGCTGCATCCGCCTCGAAGCTGTAGGCGTACTGGATGGTCGCGGTCACTGCCTCCCCGCCCTCGTCGAGAGCCGGCGTGAACCGATAGTCACGAAGTGCCTGCTCTGCCGCCCGGTCGAAGTCGTCCCCCGCCGACTCGACGACTCGGAGCCTCGTCACCTGTCCCGTCTCGTCGATGTCCAGCTCGAACACCACCGTCGCCTCGACTCCGGATGCCAGGCGCTCGGGTGGGTACACGGCGGGAACCGCGGACATGAGCGTGGGGAGCACTGGCTCGCCCGCGATGGCGAGCACAGGCGCCGCAGACTGAACGAGGAGACCCAGCATGACGACTCGGACTCGGCCGACCACTCGGTCTCCGAACCTCTCCCCACGCAACGACGCCATGTAGCTCAAGATCACGAGTCAGGACTGACCCGCGCAGCCAGGCAGGCCCGCCAGCGCTGTGTGTAGCTGCGTGTCATGGGCTGTGCGACGAGAGACCGCCAGCCGCAGACACGCCGCAAGCGCTCGTGCCGACTCGAAGAGCTTACCAGGCACGCCGACCCACACCCGCCCGGAGAGCGCGTCCCCTCCCCGCTGCAGCAGGACAGCACCTATGGCCCGGTACACCCTCGCAGCGACCAGGATGGCGACGCGACTGCGCGCAGGGATGAAGCGCATTCCGAGATCGCCGCTCTCGTAGTACCGCTCAGCGAGTGCCAGGAGGTCGCGAACCACCGACGCGACCGCCTCCGGGTCCGCATCGCCACGAAGCAACGACTCGGGCGTGACCCCGACGGCGCGAAGACGACTCGCGGGTAGATACGTGCGGCCTCGCTGGGCATCCTCCAGTACGTCCCTGCAGATGTTGGTCAGCTGCATGCCCACGCCCAGATCGACCGCGTGGGCCGCTGCAGCTCGCTCGGTCACTCCGAGGACGCCGCACATCATCAAGCCCACGGTGCCCGCCACCCGATAGCAGTAGCGAAGCAGCTCCTCGTCGCTCTGCAGGCAGACGTCTCCAAGGTCGGACCGGCAGCCCTTCAGGAGCTCGAGGGCTGGCTCTACGGAGATCCCGCGCCTTCGGCACACCTCGAGGAACGCCGCCGGGATGGGACGAGGCTCGCGCTCACCGGTGAGCTCGGCCGTGAGCAGGATGACCGCGTCTGTGGCGGCCTCGGCGCTGACGGCCTCATCGACGGCATCGTCAGCGAGCCGGCACCAGGCGTAGACCACCGCCGCGTCGTCGCGTCGGTCGCTCGGCAGAAACCAGGAGGCCCAGCGAAAGCTCCGCGCGTGCGTCGACAGGATGTCGCGGCTCTGGAGAACGACCTGGTCCATCAGCCGTGCATCCGCACCGACAGGTCAGGAACGGTGTGCGCGATGGGAGCGACGGCGAGACAGACGAGCTCGAGTGCTAGTGCATGCAGTCTCGGCTCGCGAGCAAGAACCGGGGACTGGTCTACCTGCTCCTCGATGGCATGCATCCGGGACCAGACGGCCGTCAGAGCCCCCTCCTTCTCGAACTTGTGGATCGCCCGCTCCACCTCGGCGTCCGGCGTCTCGTCACGGGGAAGCGCAAGGAGGTGCAGCAGCCACGCCGTGTCCCGTGGATGCAAGCGCAAGTGCTCGACGACGAGGGCGCTCACCTTCCCCTCTCGCAGGTCGCAGCCCACTTCTTGGCGGCCCTTGTCACCGAACAAGTCGAGCACGTCGTCTTGAATCTGGAACAGCAGGCCAATCGGCGCAAAGGCCTGTGCGAACTCACGTGCGGACTCCGCACTCTGGCCGGCACACAGCGCTGCTCCTTCCACAGGAAGGCTGAACAAGGCTGCGGTCTTCGACAGAGCAGCGTTGGCATACGCGACCCAAGACAAGCGCCGCCTCTGGAGCAGCTCCATCTCGAGCGCCTGCCCACGCGCCACCTGCTCAGCATGAGCCGCGAGCGTCCGCGAGAGGAACCACTTCACGCCTGGCTCGACCGGAACGTGGTCGATCGCCAGAGTAGGCAGCATCAGCGCGAGGTCGCCAGCATTGATCGCCTGCGCCTCACCATGCCGAACCCACGCCGCTGGCTGGCCCCGCCGAACGGTGTCTCGGTCCTGAAGGTCATCGTGGAGCAGGGTGGCGTTGTGGAGGAGCTCGCAGGCGGCCGCCCAACCGAACCCATCCGCCCGGTCACTTCCGAGGCACTCGAGAGCGCCCAGGGCGAGCCGGGCTCGGAGACGCTTGCCGCCCGTCGAGAGATGCTCTTGCAGGATCAGGCCGAGACGGTCGAGACGCCGGCCAGCTGCGAGGCGCTGCATCAGGCCCTCGACGTCGTCGATGCCATCGATGCTCCAGAAGCCACGCATCGGTCGTCCGCCCGGGCCGAGCCGGGCCTCGGTGTTCACGGGGATCTCCATGGGATTTCCTCTGGCAGACCGGCAGAGCCGGAGACTGGAGAGCCGCTCACGGGCGACTCGGACAAGTGAGAGTGACTCCGCAGCCCGACCGCCCGACGCGCCGCAGACGCGCTGAACAGGGACCGGCGGATCGGTGAGGGAGCCACGGTGAGCATCTTGAGCATCGTGACGGCTGTGGACAGCGGCGATGCGTCCGCATCGAGCATCGTCCGCCAGCCTGCCTCACCCGTGCTGAAGAAGCTCTGGAAGAAGGACCTCGTCGCCTCGGCGTCGAGTCCGAGGACAACATCGAGCCCGTACAGGTGCAGCAGCCTGTTCGCGCGAGCCCCCATCGACCACACTGCACCACGCCCAGCCCGAGTGAGCGTCGCACTGTCGCCGTCGAGTGGTAGGGCCTCTGCGAGGCGTTGTGCAGTGTCGAGGCCTCGCGTCAGCTGGTAGCCGGTCGCGGGATGAACCTGAGCCGCCGCTCCGCCAATCGCGACGACCCCGTCCGGCTCGGTAGGCAGGCCTGCATCGAGTGGGATGCGGCAGCGCTCAACCGCGTGCACGGAGCGAACACGCCAGCCCCGACGGCGGATGCGCTGCTCGAGCCGAGCACGCAAGAGTGGCATCGACAGCGGCGGGTCGCTCGCGAGGGACGTCTCTTCGAGGAACACCCGCCGTCCACCGAGCGGCATCTCGTAGAGAAAGGACGGCGGCTCTTCGTCACCCGGCATCGCCGGGCGCCAGTCCATGAGGCCGAGGATGTCGGGATCTTCCTCGTACCCCTCGAGGTCGGCGTCGATTCCGTAGGCGACTTGCCAGGCGCGCGCCGGAGCCCGCTCGACTAAGCAGGCCGAGTGCCCCGTCGCGTCGATGACGAGCCGCGCCCGTGCGACCGTACCCTTGTTGGTGTGCAGGCTCACGCCGCCCGGCCGCGCCTCCGACCGAGACACATGAGCGTCGATGAAGCGACCGTTCGCGGCCTTGATTCGCTCATTGAGCAGGCCCTGAAGAACCCCGTTGCGGACCCGAACATAGGGCCGGTCGAGCACTTGCGCGCGCTGTTCGCCGTACCAGAGACGCGCCCGGCTCCAGCGACGCCCGGCTGCCTCTGGGTGCGGAAGCCTGTCCTCCCACACGCCGAAGTTGTTGGCCCAAGCCCCATCGTGGGCGGGGTCGACAACCAACACCCGCCACCCGCGCTCGGCGAGTGCGGCCGCGGCAGCAAGCCCAACGGGGCCGGCTCCTGCGACAGCGATGTCGGTGTCGATCGTGGTCATGGTCTGGTGTCCTCGCGTTTCGTTTTTACGCCAGCGGGATACACCAAGCAAGGCTGTTGCACATCATTTGAACAGTTCGTGAACACCTCCGGAGCACAAATGCTCGCTCTGTCCGACCCCACGCAGTGCATGCGACGAGACGCCCTCGACACCCCGGGTGGCTTCGCGTGGTGGTACGTCGATCTCCTCGATCACAAGGGCGACGGGATCGTCATGATTTGGGCCTTTGGGCTTCCCTTCCTTCCCGGATACCGGTCCTCGACGAAGGGGGGCAAGGGCCCCGTGGCGCGCATGCGTCCGAGCCTGAACATCGCGACCTATCGCGCCGGACGCCCCGACCTCTACCTTCTTCAGGAGTGGCCCGATCAGGTTGTTCAGTGGGGAACGAACAGCGAACGCGTGACGTTTGGAGACGAAACGACGCTCCAGAGCACAGTCACCGCAGGCCGGAGGAGTCTCCGCGCACGTCTCACGCTGCCGCTGCCTGGGACCAAGGATCTACTGACGGGGGAGGTCGACGTGGAGGGCCCAGTCTGCCGGCTCCCTGCGCCCACGACACCCGACTCGGTGCACCACTGGTCCCCTCTCACGACGGCCACGCGCGGTCGTGCTCGGCTGCGAGTGGGCAATGAACAGGTTCTCGACCTCGAGGGACGGGCCTACCACGACCGCAACGAGAGCATCACTCCGCTCGATAGTCTTGGCATCAAGTACTGGATGTGGGGACGAACCCCCGTGGAAGACGGCGAGGTGCTCCACTATGTGCTCTGGCCGGAGGGGGATGGACCTGTTCAGGCTCACGCATGGCATGTCTCTCCAGACGGCACAGGCACGGCTTGGACCGTGAGCGACATCGACTGGGGCCCCAGACGCCGCTCATTCTACGGGATGCGACATCATCCGACGCTGCGGCTACAGACGGACGCCGGCCCGCTGATCGTGAACACCCATCGGCTGGTCGACGATGGGCCCTTCTACCTGCGGATGCTCACGCACGTGTCGACGCCTGCCGGCTCGGGCCAAGGCGTCGGCGAGGCAATCGTGCCTGACCGCGTCGATCTTCCTGTCCATCGCCCGTTCGTCCGCATGCGGGTCCACGACCTCGGTGGCGCCAACTCCATCTGGCTACCACTGTTCAGCGGACCCGCCGCCGGACGCTTCCGCAGGCTGTTCGGTCCACGCGGCACCCGACGCATCGTCCAGTCGCCAGCATGACTCAGCGAAGGCACGCCGTTGTCGTCGGAGGAGGCGTGGGGGGACTCTCCGCGGCCGCAGTCCTTGCAGGAGCCGGCTGGCAGGTCACGCTGTGCGAGGCGGGTGCCCGCGTCGGCGGTAAGGCAAACGTCGCCGAGGTGGACGGCGTCGAGTTCGACACGGGCCCATCTGTCGTCACACTCCCTCACCTCCTCGACGGTGTCTTTCGAGCGGCCGGCAGCAGACTCGAAGACGAGCTCACGCTGCTGCGACCCGACCCGGGGTTCCGCTACCGCTACCCCGACGGTGTCTGTCTCGACGTGTACCACGCACCGGACGCAACGAGAGAGAGCATCCGCGCCGCCCTCGGTGCGGAGACTGCGCGTGAGTTCGATGCCTTCCTGGCCTACGCCAGGCGGATCTGGGACGCGGCGGCTCCACACTTCGTGACCGGTCCTGCGCCGAGTCCTGCCACCGTGATGCGGGTGCTCCCGCAGCTGCCCTCCCTGCTCTGGGCCATCGACCCGCTGAGTACCTTTCGAGCCGCGATCCATCGGCACACGAGCAGCCCCCACCTCCGGATGCTCCTCGAGCGCTACGCCACCTACAACGGCTCCGATGCCCGCACCTGTCCGGCGACCCTGAACTGCATCGCGTGGGTCGAGCTCGGCCTCGGAGTCTTCGGGATCGAGGGAGGTCTCTACAACCTCGTGCGGGCGCTGGAGCGTGTGGCTGTTCGGCGCGGGGCCACAATCCGCACCTCGACCCCGGTCCGCCGCATCCTCTGTGAGAGCGGCCGTGTCTCGGGCGTCGCGCTCGATCATGAGCAGCTCGAAGCGGACGCCGTGATCTGCAATGCCGATGTCGCACACGTGGTCGACAGCCTTCTCGAGCACTCGCATGGCCTCCGGCGTCCGGACCAGGCGTCCATGTCGGGCTGGACGGCCGTCGTTCGGGCGAAGACTGCGGAGCGGCTAGCCCACGAGGTGCTCTTCCCCAGCGACTACGAGGCCGAGTTCGCGGACATCTTCGACCACGACCGCCCACCTCGAGAGCCCACGGTCTACCTGTGTGCCCAGGGTCGAGCCCATGGACGGACGACCTGGAGTGATGCCGAGCCCCTCTTCGTGATGGCGAACGCACCACCAGAGCCGACCCGAGGCACACGCGACGAGCGCATCTGGCCGGACCTGCGCGAGACGGTCCGGGCGCGCCTGCTCGATGCAGACCTGATCGGTGCTGATGATCCCATCGTCTGGGAGCGCACGCCCAGGGGTCTCGCCCAGACGTACCCCGGTACCCGGGGCGCTCTGTACGGCGCGGCCTCGAACACCCGCTTCGACGCCTTCAAGCGTCCCCCAAACCGTTGGTCGAGACTCCCGGGACTGTACCTGGCATCCGGGAGCGCACACCCTGGAGGCGGGGTACCTCTCTGTGTTCAGTCGGGACGACTCGCCGCCGAGGCCGTCATCGCTGACCTCGGCTAGCAGCGCCACCAGACCTCAGGCGCTGTCTCCGCTGTCGCCGGTGCTCGTCGTCGAGCCGGAGTCCGTGCTCGCCCCGCTGTCACTACCGGCCCCGGAATCTCCACCGGTGCCCGTGCCCGTGCCCGTGCCCGTGCCTGTGCCGCCACTGTCTCCAGCGTCGCCGGAGTCCGAAGTCCCGCTGTCGCCCGTCGGCGCGCTGCCACTGTCGCCACCGCCACCCGAGTCGCCGCCCGTGCCCGTGCCCGTGCCCGTGCCCGTGCCCGTCGCGCCGCCGCTGTCGCCCGTGCCCGAGCCACCGCTGTCGCCAGTACCCGAACCGCCACTGTCGCCAGTGCCCGTGCCACCGCTGTCACCCGTGCCGCCGCTGTCGCCACCCGTCGGTCCGGTGCTGCCACCCGTCGTCGTCGTGGGCTCTCCAGTGTCGATCACCCAGCCGGTGTCCGTGTCGGCGTCCGCGTCGGTGTCGGCGTCGGTGTCCGTGTCCGCGTCCGCGTCCGCGTCCGCGTCGGCGTCCGCGTCGGCGTCGGCGTCGGCGTCGGTGTCCGCCTCGATAAGGGCCGCCCCCGAGTCACCGAGTCCCAGCTTTCCGTCCTCGCTGCAGGCCAGAAGAAGGAACGGCAGCACCAGAGTGAGACCACGCATCATGAGCCCTCCGCTGCACCCGTATCCGCGACAGAGCCAAGGGGCTTCTCATAGAGAAAGATGTGCTCCCAGCGCATCGAGTCCCGAGCATGGTCTGGGCGGCCCACGCTGGCTCGAGCGAGGGACGTGAGCCCAGCGGCCCGCGCTGCTTCTTCAGTCGGTTCGGAGGTGTCCACGGTGCCGGACGGCGTCAGTCCATCTCCGATGACAATGCACAGGCGTCCGCCAGGGGACAGCAGCCGGGCCATGTTCGCCGTCCACCGGTTGGTGTCCTCGAGCCACTCCCGCCGTGCCGCCGCGCCTCCCGTTCGCCATGCACGACGAGGTCCGATCTCCCGGTCGGTGTCGGGTCGATTGCCGAACCACACATGCCGGAGGTGCTGCATGGGGAGGTAGTCGTAGGTCGAAGGGTACGGCGGGGAGGTCAGCACGAGGTCGACGGGATCGACACGGATGGTGCGAGCATCTCCTGGCCGAATGTCCGCCTCGGCGGTTCCCTCGGGAACCGTCTCTCGCAGGGCGGTGCTTCGCCGAGCCCACTCCCGGCACTTCTTGTGAAACAAGACCGCTGCAGTGCCGGGGGGCCGACGATGCTTCTCCCGCTTGGCGCTCGTGTCTGACTTGCGCCAGCTGGTCTTGACCAGGATCGACGACAAGCAGCCCCGCAGAAAGCCTCGAATATCGGCGGACTGCTGGGCGATTCCGCTACGCAGGGACTCCAGCTCGCACAGCACGTGCGGCGCGTACCACTCCTCGACCGCACGAAGAATCATGGGCGGAGGCAGCTCCCGCGCCTCGCGAGCAGCTGCCGTCAAGGCGCGGGAGGCTGACCGGAATCGCGTGAGCGTTGCCTCGTCAGGCGCGCTGCTTCTCAGGTGAGCCACTCGCAGGGCTGTCGGACTGACATCCCGCCCGACGACGGACCGTCCTTGAGCGCGTCCCTCGACGAGTACCGTGCCACCACCGCAGAACGGGTCCAGAATGCGGGCTCCCCCGACCTCACGAATGAGGATGGCAGCAGCGTCCGGATGAAGACCCGCCGGGTACGTGTGGAAGCCATGCGTCCAGCGGTCGACCTCATCGGATGCAGCGAGCGCATCCACCAAGACCTGTTGGAATCTCGGATCTCCGAAGGAGACCGGAGCCAGCGCTTCCTTCCCCGAGGTGCGTCGACCGCTCACGGTGAATCGATCCACTGCGCGACCTCGGGCAGCTCTGCCGCGGCGAGCCGCTCCAGGAGCTTCTCGGGATCGGCCTCGACGGAGATCAAGCCCACGTGCATCTCGCGAATGAAGCCATCGGACGCCGCGCGCTGGAGAAAGGTGACGAGCGGGTCGTAGAAGCCCTCAACGTTGAGCACGCCGACGGGCTTGCGGTGGTACTCGAGCTGCGTCCACGTCGTCACCTCGAAGAGTTCCTCGAAGGTGCCGTACCCGCCGGGGAGCGCAACAAAGGCGTCTGACAACTCAGCCATGCGATGCTTGCGAGCATGCATGCCCCGGACCACCTCGAGCCGAGTCAAGTCCGAGCGCCCCAGCTCGAGGGCGAGGAGCTTCTCGGGAATCACCCCCACGACTTCGCCCCCCGCATCGAGAGCCCCCTGCGCAACCTGATTCATCAGGCCGACGGAGCCCCCACCGTAGACCACGCCGATCCCGCGCTCCGCGAGTAAGCGCCCGAAGCCGTAGGCAGCAGGTCCGTAGGTCGGCACCGCTGCCTCGCTCGACCCGCAGTAGACGCAGACACGCCCGAAAACTCGCACGGTGGCCTCCCCGAGCGCACCGGGTAACCTCACGCGTACAGGAGGGCCCTTGGACCTGCCCGACCCCCAGGCCTTCGCCGATGCGATGCTGGCCGTGGCCAGCCGCCTTCCCCAAGGTGGCGGATACCGCTTTACCCCGGCCTCGCGCGAGGCCGAGAGCGCGCACAACCCCCGAGACCCCCACCACGACGGGGTCAGCCGATCACTGTCTCACGACGGCGAGGTCTTCGCCCGAGCAGCGGACGATGGCGTGACCTACTGCTGTGGCGTCACGCTGGAGGCCTTCTGGACTGCGTGGACGCGATGGTGTGTCGAGCACGGCCAGGCTCCCCTACCGGCCGATGCTGACCCGGCCGACCTCGTCTCTCTCTGGTTCTGCCCCACGATGGGTCATGCGGGTGCCGCCGACGCCATCGTCAAGCTCGGGATTGGCTTCGCGGTTGACCCGAGGGAGGCCCGCCGGGGAGATCTCTGCCAGTTCTGGCGGAGTGTGGACCTCACTCGACCCTCGGGACACTCCGTCGTGTTCCTCGGTTGGGGCGCGCGCAGTGGCAAGCGCACCATCCGCTACTGGTCCAGCCAGCCCGCTACCCAGGGCATCGGAGAGCACGAGGAAGAGGTTGGGCCGCAGTGGTCCTTCGCCTTCGCGCGCGTGGGTCAGCGCTCGAGCTGACCGCCGTCCTCGGTCGCCACGAAGCGGATCTCGGTCTCTGGCGTTCCCTCGGACCGGACCACCAGGCTGTACTCCCGGCCGATGACGGGCCCTCGCTCCCAGCCATCCATACGGTAGACCTCGCCGGTCATCAGCCCACGAGTGGGCCAATACCCAGCGAGCTGATTGACGGTGATCACCCACTGGACCACTGAATCCGATGGTGTGTCGAGCCATGACAGCAAGCCGACGAGCGCATCCGCATCACCAGCACCGATCTCGCCCACCGGACCACGCCAGCCCACGGTGCCCTCGTCGGAGCGCCATGCTCTCAGGCCCGGCAAGTCGAGACCAGACAGACTCGCATCCACCGCTGGCTCCTCGAGCTCGACGCCCGCCTCCCGTGCAGCGACGCCAAACTCGGGGTCTGCCGTCGCGATGGCGAGACGCCACGCCGGCACCCCGGACTCGTCTCGGAGGACCCGCTCGAGGGCATTGGGTCCGAGCTCGTCCGCGAGCACTCGCCAGGCTGGCCGAAGCCGTGCGCCGTCCATGGGCCGCTCGGCCGCGAGATCGGGACTCACGGCGGTCGGAACAGCCTCCTGCTCAGCCGGTGGCAGCGTAAAGCCGACCGGCTCGGTCAGCCGAATCCACGCCTGACCGCCGTAGGCCAGCCCTGCTGCTGCAAGGACCAGAGCCGCATGCCCACGGCTCACGGCGTGACGACTGCCGTGAACGTGATGTCGAGCGTCTGCGCGCTGGCGTTGTCGACCGCGTAGCCAGAGACATCCACGTCGAGTGGCTGAGTGCCGACGATGAAGCCGGTGCCCGTCTGCCAGCTACCGGCACCGAAGCTCGTAGTCACCCCATCTTCGTTGGTGATCTCGATGCGCACGGTGGGGTCAGCGCCATTGAGATCAAAGCTGCCCTCCGTGGTGCCGCCGACCGTGATCACGCCTGCTGGGAGGTCGTCGATCGTGAACTCCAGCCGTGCCGTGTTGGTGTCGGGGTTGAAGCAGGCTGCCGGCTGGCCGTCATAGTCAGCGGTCCCGTCGAAGCCCGCGTACAGCGGAAGCCCGGTCAAGACGAGCCGGTTGATGGTGATCTGGGCGTTGCTCGGCGTGACGTACCCCGGCTGCGGACAGTCCATGCCGACAGGGACTGCAGCTCCCCCTCCCTCCTCGCAGGCCATGCCGAGTGCGAGCACGGCAGATGTGGCAGCGAGCATCAGCACCTGGCGCATGAGACCTCCATTGCGTCAACGTAGCGGCTCAGCGCTTCTTCTTCTTGGCCGGACCCTTCTTTGGGGCATTCTTGGCGCCCGCTCCTGGCCGCGCGCCGTCTTTCGCTCGGCTTGACCTAGCTCGCTCGCCCGCGGCTCCCTCCTTGCGCTTGGTGGACGCGGAAGCCCCCTCCGGACGCTTCTTGCGCTCGGGGTTGCGCTCCTTGGAGCCAGCCTTCTTGGCGGCGATCTGCTTTGCCTGGGCCGAGAGAGAGGGGGCACGCACCTTCAGATCGATGCTGTCGACCCGCTTGCGGACCTCGACGATCTGCTTGTGCAGTGCCGCGACGTCCGAGCGGAGAGCCCTGTTCTCGGAGTGCAGCCCCTGGACCTGGACAAACATCCCCACGAGCAGGCCGACGGTCACGGGAATTCCGACCAGCGGCGCGAACGCGAGGACTTCACGAGCGCGCTCGAGCTTGCTCATCGTGACCTCCACTGAGTGTCCCGAACTCCCTACCACTCCGACAGCCCGACCGTCATGCGAATACGTTGCCTCGGCAGTCACTCGACCGGCACGCTGCACTCGGATGCCAACCAGCGCTCGCGCACGGGGCGCCAGTCCGAGTCGAGTGCTCGGACCAGCGACTCGCTCGCCGCATAGGCATCTGCAATGGCCGCATCGGTCGGCACCAGGTGTCGGCCCACCAGCCGCATGAAGAATCGGACCATTGCATTGTCGATGACCACTGCTCGCATCGTGCTGGTCACCTCCCCCTGGCCGTCGTGGCTCAGGGTGAGCTGGGTGCCCTCACCCGTCGGACCGTGCGCAACCGCTGCAAAAACGCCCTGGGCATGCCCCTCTAGGTCGAAGACACTGTCTGCGAACTGGGCGATGAAGCCCGTGAAGCCATTCGTCCCCGAGAGCTCGAGCTGGGGCTCGTCAGTGACCCGGACCGCGATGTCGGAGCTCTCCGCAGCCGCGCGCCAGTGCAGGGGGATCACGTAGTCGGTGATCGCAACCTGCATGCCATCACTCCGGACGACCATGTCCAGTCGCAACGACAGGTCGAGCTCCGAGTCGCGCGGTCGCAGCGCCGCCTCGGGCACCGGACGCCCGGCGACCCGCGGCAGCACCGCGCCATCGTCCGCGAGCATCGCGGCACCCATGCGGAGGTCGTGGGTGTCGAGCGTGAACACCGCCACATCGCGGCCCTTGCTGTCGAGCAGCCTGAACTCGCCGCGCAGCACTCTGTCGAGGCGGCGCAGGTAGCGCGCCAGGGAGGGATAGCCGGCGCGGGACAGAGCCTGTGCGTCGACCCGGACCTGGGCGTCGAGGTCGAGACCGTCGGTCGTGACGGAGCCAATGCGGTCGACGACGACAGCGGACGACAGCCGCGCAGCGAAGCTGGGCGCTGCCGCCTCCAGTCCTGCCCACATGCGCCGATCATCTGCCGACACCAGGCCGGGCTGGTGGCCGGATGCGGGAGCAGGGCCCTCCGACGCGAGCCGCTGCGCCTCCGCGAGTCCTCTCTCCCAGAGGCCAGCCATGACGCCGTGGTCCAGCGGACCGAGCTGAAGCGTCCCATCGAGATCGGCTGACCAGGCCTTACCTGCGCTCTCGATCGGAACCTCCGTCGAGCGCATCACCACTGCTGCATCGAGCGCACCGAGGCCCTCGGGCGCTGTTCCTGCCCTGCCGACGCGCACTCGCCAGACCGGGTCGTCCCACTCGCCCTGGACCACGAGCCGGCGACCGTCGTCGACTTTCTCGGGCAGCGCCCGATAGAGGCGCCCTATGTCGAGCTCCATCACCTCCTCGCGGAGCGCCCTGAGGAGGTCGAGGTCCGCGTCGGTGGCCTCCACCCGCGCCGTTGCGGCAAGCGCAAGATCACGGAGCTGATCGGTGCACTGCACGACCTCGAGCGGGTCGTCTCCCAGCACAGCGAGCATCGACCACAAGCCCTCTTCGTCACCCGGACTCGCGAGAGCCAGGCCGGCGAGCGCGAGAATCACGCGCGCCTCCGGGCCACAGCCAGAGCCGCCAGGCCGAGCCATCCGACTGCGAGTCCGCCGCCGGAGCTGCAGGCCCCGGGCACGACCTCCACTCCCTCTTCGGCCGTCGAGAGCCGCGTCGAGACGGTGATCCGCTCGAGATCGAAGACCGAGTCGAAGTCCAGCGCATCTCCACTCCAGCTCGACACCGAGACGTAGAGCGTGCTGCCGGGCTGAAGGGGGAAGTCACTGCCGGGGAGGAGGCGGACGCCACCCGGCCCAAAGCCGTCGACAGTCCAGTCGTACTGCACAGGGACGGCGGTGCCGATTCCCAGGCCCTCGACCACGAAGGCGTCGTGACCCACGGGCTCGCCGAGCCTGCCGAAGATCGACCACCCGACCGTCGGCTCCGACGTGATGTCGAACCAGATCGACGACGCATCCTCGGGCACCACGATCTCGAACTGTGTGCCGAGTGGGACTCTGGCAAGATCACCGCCGAGACCGCTCTTCATCATGTACATGTCGTAGGATTCGCCCAGCACGACCGGAATGGCGCGGCCGCAGTCCGGTAGGTTCCCGGCGGAGAGGTGCTCATTGACCGCCGCATGGGCCTCTGGACCCATCGCTCCGACCTCGAGCAGGTCATCAGCGGCGACCTGGAAGGAGCGTCCTGCCTTCTTCCAGCTGATGTCCGGCCCCCACTGCGGCAGCGCTCCCATCAGCAGATCGCCCATGGTGCCCTCCGGCACACGGGGGTCCGTCATGATGTTCCAGGCGACGGCTCCGAGGATCTCTCCATCTCGATGCACCTCCCCTCGGAGGTCATCCGGACACCGGCGGTCCTCGGCCAGCTCTCGAATCGCGGACCGGTCGAAGGCCTCACCGACATAAGGACCGACCGACGGGCTCGCCGTCAGCAGCATGCTGAAGACATCGGCCACTCCCTCGTTCAGAGAGCCTCCGGCCCACTCCAGGCCGGCCTTGTCTGCAGTCAGGCCCGGAACGGCCGCCAGAGCCCCCACGACCGAGTGCCCGAACTCGTGGTAGACCACGTCCGCGTCGTACGCGAAGTCGACACCCGCCTCGGCTTGGCCGAAGGAGACATCACCCACGCCGTCCCCGTCGAAGTCTCCGTAGAAGGCGTTGGCCATCTCGAAGTTGACGAATCCGCGAAGGGGACGCGCGTGGCGAAAGCCGTAGGTCTCATCCAGCCAGGACGCGATGCGGTCGACGTGGTGGTAGACCTGCACCTCGGCCTGCGGATCATCGAACGACTCGGGCGCATGCGCGAAGAAGAAGTCTCCATCCTCGTCCGACACGGCCAGCGCCTCCGAGACACCGCAGTCGGTCGCCCCGAAGAGGTCGTCGCCGAG
The DNA here is from genome assembly GCA_002862545.1 of Pseudomonadota bacterium. Classification (GTDB taxonomy): domain Bacteria; phylum Myxococcota_A; class UBA796; order UBA796. The sequence goes on along the minus strand of PKDJ01000249.1, from coordinate 1,950 downwards.
CTCTGCCGTCACACAGCTGGCCGTTACCACGTAGTCCCCGGCCAGCGTGTCGGACTCGCCCAGGTTGGCGAGCTCGACCGTCGTGCGCTCGCCCTCGAGCGGGCTGCGAGACCACACATCGGCGCCGGCTGACGCGCTGATCTTGTTGGTTCTCAACACCTCACCACTCGCCGCATCGACAGAGACCCGCCACTGCGCCGGAGGGCTCGCCGTGGACACGTGCACGGACCATGCAAGCTGAAGTTCGTCGTCGACAGGCTGGTAGACCAGCTCGCCCCAGGCCGGCCAGAGCTGCCCCTCACCGAGCCGCTCCGCGAGTGCCTCCGCGTACACCACCGCCTCGGACTCGGTCAGGCGCGGAGCCGTCAGGGACGGCACCGAGAGAGCAGGAAGCGTCGAGGCGCGAACCCGTGCATCGGGTGCAACATCCACTGTTGCGCGCCGCTCGAGCACAGGGAGGTCGTGAACGCGGGGCTCGAAGACGACCCACGAGCCCCCGCGCCAGCTGTGATCGGTGGCCTGCCACGTCACCTCGGGACGGTCGTCAGGAAGTGCGGAGCGCGCAGCTTCGACGGGGGAGACCGACGCCACCGCCATCTCGGCAAACAGCAACACCATGATGCTCATCCCGGCTCCCCCGGCAGCGCCAACGTACAGTGGAGGTGGTATCGCGTCCCACTGCTCGACGGGCATCGCTGCGGCGCAGTCGTGTTACCGTCACGCCGTTGAGTGCTCGATGCGATTCCTGCTGACCATCGCTCTTGCCGTGCCTCTGGCGGCACGCGCCGAAGAGCCCTGCTCACAGCCCCTCACCGGCTCCCAGTGGCGCGAGTCGATGAGCTGGATCGACCAGCTGTTTGGCGAGGAGGACCTCAAGCGGGCGGCCGCTGTCCTCGACTGGACGGAGTATCATTTGCCCTGCCTGACCGAGGTCGCCCATCCGGACGACCTCGCGCGATTCGCGCAGCAGGCCTCCTTCCAGGCCACCCTCGACGAAGACCCAGACTTGGCCCGTTCGTGGGCCCAGCTCGCCATGGTCACGGCACCGAAGACGCCCCTGCCCGACTGGATGCCAGCCAGTCACACAGGCCGCGTCGCCATCTCCGCGGTCACCATGCCGCAGGTCATCGGCCCCGATGATGACGTCGGCGTGCTGCACCCACGCGGCGGCGGGGTGTTCCTCGACGGTCACTTCCTGCGTCAGCCCGTCGCGGCCGTCGATGTGATGCACCTGCTCCAGGTCGCAGACCGGCGTGGGCGGATCACGACGAGTCGCTGGCAGCACGGCCCCTCCTTCGAGGCCGACATCGTGGGGCCAGAGGCCCACTCGGCGGACCCTCCGGCTTGGTGGACGCCCCCTGCGAAGCACACGCGCGACGACTACGTCCTCGTGAAGAGCGTCACCGCCAAGCGCCGGAAGCTCCTCACCGTCGCCGGTGCTCTCGGCGGAGCAACGGCGGGGCTCTACGGTCTGAGCTGGGCCAGCCGCGCGGCCTACGAAGGCAGCTACAGCAACGGCCTCTACTACACGACCAACGGAACTGTCGTGGCCACCGGGGCCACTGGCGCGGCCGCGGTTGGTGTCCTCACGGCAGCCCTGCTCACACCGACCGGAAGGTGACGACAGCGTGGCTGCTGCTGCACCTCGCGAGCTGCGTACCGTGGATTGGGGCTAGCGAGCATCAGCGCAACCAACGTTCCCCCCTCGTCACTGCCGACACGGACGCAGACGCAGACGCAGACGCAGACGCAGACGCAGACGCGGACGCGGACACGGACACAGACTCCGGGACGGTCTCGACAGAGACGACTGACACAGGCGCACCGCCGTGCATGGACGATGACCGAGAGCCCGATGACCTGATCTCTGAGGCAACCGACCTCACGACAGCGGCCATGCCGACTCGGCTCGACGGAGTGCTCTGCACCGACGACCGTGGGGCAGATGGG